>CAJYXO010000138.1 GCA_913778765.1 uncultured Massilia sp.
GGGGGCCTGCGGGCAGTCCTGGTGGCCGCGGCCGACCGCCGGCCAGGTGCTGGCGGGCGGCGTCGGCAGCCTGCTGGCCTGCGCGGTCCTGCCCGACCATTTCGCGCCGCCGGCCGCCCAGAGCGAAGCCAGCGTCAACTACCTGCTGAACAAGACCGCCTATTTTGCCGACCGCAACCTGGGCCACCTGTCCGGCGCCGCCGCGTCCGGCGGCAATGCCGCGCTGGCCGAGGGCAAGGGCGAGCTGCCCTGGTCCGGCCGCGATCCGCGCTATCCCTTCCTGCATCCCGAACGCACGCCCGACACCCTCGGCCCGCTGCTCGCCTCGCGCCCCGGCACGCCGCCGAACCTGGTCTTCGTCATCGTCGAGGGCCTGGGCCGGAACTTCTCGGGCCCGGGCGCGCGCCTCGGCAGCTTCACGCCTTTCCTGGACGAGCTGGCGGGCCGCAGCCTGTATTTCGAGAACTTCCTGTCCGGCCAGGGCCGCACCTTCGGCGTGCTGCCGACGGTGTTCGGCTCGCTGCCCTTCGGCGACAACGGCCTGGCCGCGCTCGGCGACAAGCTGCCGCGCCACGCCTCGCTGCTCAGCGTCCTGAAGGCCCAGGGCTACCGCCTGAAGTTCTACAGCGGCTCGAATCTCGAATTCGACAACGAAGGCCAGTTCCTGCGCCAGGAAGGCGTCGACGCTCTTGTGAGCGAGCGCGATTACGGCGCGCCGGCCCAGCGCAGCAACGAGTGGGGCTATGCGGACGGCGAGCTGGTCGACATGGTCCTGCGCCAGGAGGGCCGCGCCCGCGACGCCCGCACGCCTTCGGTGACCATCGTCCAGACCACCAGCATGCACGACCCCTTCACCTTCCCGGACAAGCCGCGCTACCTGGAGAAGGTCGGGCAGCGCCTGGCCAGCCTCGGGATCGCGCCGAACGCCAACCCGGGCTATGCGGCCCAGCGCGAGATCTTCGCCAGCATCCTCTACACCGACGACGCGCTGCGCCGCTTTTTCGAGGGCGCCGCCAAGCTGCCGGGCTACGAGAACACCATCTTCATCGTCACCGGCGACCATCGCCTGCCCGAACTGCCGATGGACACCCGCATCGAGCGCTACCACGTGCCGCTGATCGTTTTCTCGCCGATGCTGAAGAAAGCGCAGGCGATCAAGGCGGTCAGCTCGCAGTTCGACATCGCGCCTTCGCTGCTGGCTTACCTGGCCAACAACCACGGCCTGCAGTCGCCGCCGGACGTGACCTGGCTGGGCACCGGCCTCGATACGGAGCCGAGCTTCCGCAACCTGCACGTGATCCCGCTGAAGCAGACCAAGACGGAATTGAGCGACTACGTCTCCGGCTCGGTCTACCTGGCGCAGGGCCGCCTGTACGCGCTGGCCGACGGCATGCAGACCGACCGCGCCCTCGACGACAAGGCGCTGGCGACGGCGCGCGCCCAGTTCCAGTCCTTCCTGGCGGCGAACGGCGTGGCGACGCGCGCACCGGCGCTGGCGCCGCCGTCCGCCGTCGGCGGCCTGGCCGCCTATCGCGCCGAGACGCGCAAGCTGCGCAGCGTGGCGCTGGCGGCCGAAGGCGGCGTCGGCGTGTCCGGCGTGCGCCGCGCGGCGCAGGATCTGGAAGGCGAAGCGGTGGTCGAGGCCACCATGCGCAACCAGTCGACCACCGGCTCGCGTCCCTTCGTGCCGCTGCTGGTGATCAGCGATGCCGGCGGCCTCGAAGTCGCCGAAACCGCGGGCGAACTGCAATCGCTGGCGCCGGGCGCCGCGCTGAAGGTGGCGCTGCGCGCGAAGCTGGGCAAGCTGCCGCACGGGACCTATTACGTTTCGGTGATCCCTTCGCATCCGGAGACCGGGCGCTCGATCGGCATCGGCCAGTACCACGTGGAGATGCGCCTGTGATGCGCAGGCTGGCGCGCGCCGTGCTCACAGTGCTGCTGGCAAGCGCGCTTGCGAACGCCGCCGGCGCGGCCGAACCCGCCGGCCCGCGCGCGATCTGGACCTGGGAAGGCGAGTCCTACGCCATGCTCGACAGCGAAGGCGCGGCGGCCCAGGGCATCGCCTTCCTGAAGTCGAAGTCGGTCGGCACGGTCTACCTGTACGCCGACGCCTGGCGCGGCCGCAACCTCATCGCCTCCGACCCCGCGCGCTACCGCCGCCTGCTGCGGCGCATGCACGCGGCCGGCCTGAAGGTCCACGCGCTGCTCGGTTCCGGCTACCTGCACACCGAACGCTACGTGCTGCCGGCCCACCGCACGGAGGCCGTGGCCATGCTCCAGCGCGTGCTCGACTACAACGGGCAAGCGGCGCCGGACGAGCGCTTCGACGGCATCAACCTCGACATCGAACCGCACATCCTGGCCGAATGGTCGAGCCGCAAGATGGAACTGCTGGCCGGCTTCCTCGACATGTCGGACGCCCTCATGCGCGTCAAGGCGCGCTCGGGCCAGACCCTGCCGATGGGGCCGGCGATTCCGTTCTGGCTGGACGGCATCCAGCTCGACTGGCAGGGCCGGCGCAAGCCGGTCAGCCAGCACGTGCAGGACATCTACGACTACGTGGCGCTGATGGATTACCGCGACCATGCCGACGGCGGCGACGGCCTGGTCAGCCATGCGCTGGACGAATTGCACTACGGCGCCACGATCGGCCGCCCGGTCATGATCGGCATCGAGACTTCGCCCAACGAGATCCGCAAGGTCTCCTTCCACCACCTGGGCGAGGCCGCCATGGAGCGCGAGCTGGCGGCGGCCTCGCGCAGCGTGGGCGGGATGGCTTCCTTCGGCGGCTACGTCATCCATCATTACGCCGCCTACCGGCGCTGGCTGGGTCTCGACTAGCCAGGGCCCCGCACCACCAGCATCGGTATCGCACAGGTACCGAGCACCTTCCAGGTTTCGCTGCCCAGCAGGCGCGCGCGCAGGCCGCTGCGGCCGTGCGAGGCCATCACGATCAGGTCGCACAGGCGGTCCCGGGCCGCTTCGACGATGGCCGCGGCGGGGCTGTCATGGTGGACCAGCACGGTTTCGCAGGGGATGCCTTCTTCCGCGGCGCGGCGGGCGATCCAGGCCAGCGCGTCCTGGCCGTTGCGTTCGCGCTCGTTCAGCCAGGCGGCCCGTACCGGGTCATCGGCGGCGAGCGCGCCCAGGCGGGACGGCGGCCCGGCATGCAGGCCGACGATGGCGCCGCCACCCAGCCTTGCCAGGTCGAGCGCCGCGGTCAGAGCGGCGGTGCAGAGTTCCGTGCCGTCGGTGGGCACCAGGATGCGTTGGTACATGATGTCAAGGCGGATGCTGCGGCAAGGCTCAGCGGTGAACCAGCACCGGGATCGTGCTGTGCACCAGCACCTTCTGGGTTTCGCTGCCGAGCAGCAGTCCCTTCAGGCCATGGCGTCCGTGCGAGGCCATCACGATCAGGTCGCAGCCGTGGCGCTGGGCGGCGGCGACGATGGCGGTGTAGGGATCGTCGTCGATCGCCTGCTCGGTGCGGCAGGCCACCCCGGCCTCGGCGGCCGCGGACTGGATCTCGGCCAGCAGGCGGCTGGCGCGCGCCGCGCTGTGGGCGGCGTACTGCTCGGGCGTGTCCTCGAGCATGTCGCTGTCGGTAGTCAGGACGCTGAATTCCGGCGTGGCGGTCAGGCCGATCACCTCGGCGCCCACTTCACGGGCGAATTCGACGCCGGCCAGGATCGCACGTTGCGAGGCCTCGGAGCCGTCGGTTGGAATCAGGATGCGCTTGTACATGGCCGGTCCCCTCAAGGAGCGCTGTCGACCCATCCAGCATGGTGGAAGCGCAGCCGCATCGCTTGAGCTGAATCAAACCTGTCCCGCCCTCAGGCGAAGCGGAAACCGCCTTCCGCCGCCGTGCGGCCGCCGGCCTCGACCCGGTAGCGTCCGCCCGCCAGGTCCGCGGCCAGCGCCACCGCGCTGCCGAGCGGGATCGGCGCCCGGAAGCGTCCGTCCAGCGACGCCACCGGCCGTGCGCCGGCGCGCTCCAGTTCGGCGCAGGCGCGGCCCAGGGTGTGCATGCCGTGGATGAGCGGCGCCTTCAGGCCCATCAGGCGTGCGCTCCACGGCCACAGGTGGATCGGATTCCAGTCGCCGGACAGCGCCGCATAGTCGCGCCCGCTAGATGCCGACAACTGCCAGCCGGCCAGCGGCGCCAGCGCCGCCACCGCCGGCTGCGGCGCCGGGGCGGGCCGCGGACCGCCGCGGCTTGCGCGGACCACCAGGTAGGTGCTGCGGCAGCTGAACACGGTTTGGCCGTCCTGGCCGGCGCGGGTGTCGAGGACCGCGTGCAGCGCGCCGTTCGCGGCCGGGACGCCGATCGCGATTGCGGTCTCGAACTCGAGCGGGCGCCCGAGCTCGGGCTGGATGCCGGCGGCGAGGGCGTTGTCGACGTGGATGATGCCGGCCAGCCGGAACGGCAGCGCTTGTCCCAGCAGGGCGCCCAGGTGGGCGCGCTGGGCCGGCAGGTAATACCAGGTCAGCGGCACGTGGCTGCCGCCGAAGCCCATCGCGGCGCGATAGCGCGCCAGGTTCGCTGCGTCGATGCGGTCCAGGCGGTGGCGCACCGGCGTCGGCGCGACCGCGGCGCCCGGCTGCGGCCGCTGGCACAGGGCCCGCAGCAGGGTCGCCGCGGACATCGGCGGCAGGGACAGGGGAGAAGGTGCGCGGTTCATGGCGGGCATTCTGCCGGAAAATGGGTTGTTGTTTTGCAATACTTGATGCAGAGGACGATCCTCTGTAACATATCGTTTTTGGTATAAAGAATTACCTGTATATACGAGGATGTAATGAAGAAGACCGTGTTTGCCCTCGCCGCGCTGTCGGCCGCCGGCCTGTCGCCGGCCCAGGAAGTGGTCCGGATCGGCCACGTCGCCGCGATGACGGGACCGGTGGCCCACTTCGGCAAGGATAGCGAAAACGGCGTGCGCATGGCAATCGAAGCCCTGAACGCGCGCAACGCGACGATCGCCGGCCGCAAGGTCAAATGGGTGCTGGCGGCGGAAGACGACGCCGGCGAGCCGAAGCAGGCCACCGCGGCCGCCCAGAAGCTGGCCGACGCCCGCGTCAACGCCGTGGTCGGCCACGAAACCTCGGGCACGACCATTCCGGCCTCGAAGATCTATTACGATGCCGGCATCCCCCAGATCACCGCCTCGTCGACCAATCCGCAGTACACGCTGCAGGGCTTCAACACCACTTTCCGCGTGGTGGCCAACGACATCCAGCTCGGCCGCGCGCTGGGCCGCTACGCCGTCAAGAACATGGCCGCGAAACGCATCGCCGTGATCGACGACCGCACCGCCTACGGCCAGGGTCTGGTGACCGAGTTCGTGAACGGCCTGCGCCAGCAGGGCACGAAGGTGGTGGCGAAGGAGTTCACCAACGACAAGGCGACCGACTTCTCGGCCATCCTGACCCGCATCCGCGCCAGCAATCCCGACCTCGTGTTCTTCGGCGGGATGAACGCGGTGGCCGGCCCGATGCTGCGCCAGATGAAGCAGCTCGGCATGAACACCAAGATGATGGGCGGCGACGGCATCTGCTCGGACGAGATGCACAAGCTGTCGGGCGGCACCATGGCCGACGGCCAGGTGGTGTGCGCCGAAGCCGGCGGCGTCGAAGCCGCGGGCCAGGCGGCGATGGACAACTTCCGCGCCGCCTATCGCAAGCGCTTCGGCATCGACGTCCAGATCATCGCACCGTATTCCTACGATGCGACGATGGTGCTGGCGGAAGCGATGAACAAGGCCGGTTCCTCGGCCCCGGCCAAGTACCTGCCCGAGCTGGCGAAGATCCGCTACAAGGGCGTGACCGGCAACATCGCCTTCGACCCGCACGGCGACATCCGCGACGGCACCATCACCCTCTACACCTTCAAGGGCGGCCACCGCACCCAGCTCGCGGTCACCAAGTAAGCCTGAAAAGACTCAGCGTGCCGTCCCGTCCGCGGGCGGCGCCGCGAGCGCCCTGCCGATCACCTGGCGCGCGGCCCGCAGCACCTGGTCCGACAGCGCCGGGTCGCCCTTGGCGGCGCCGCGCGCGATCGTCTGCACCCCCACCAGCGCGGCCACGATGGTCATCGCGCGCGCCCGCGCGTCGACGTCGCCCTTGCCGTCCTGTCCCATGCCGCGTTCGAAAGCGCCCACCATGTCCAGGTAGGCTTCCGAAAAGCGGAGGCTGATGGCGCGGTCCTGGCGGCCGATCTCGCTGGCCGAGGCCGAGATCGGGCAGCCGGCCGCATAGTCGTCGCGGACGGCCGGCGTCAGGAAGCCGTCGAGGAAGCGCTCCAGGCCGGCCACGCCGTCGGCGCCGGCCTGCGCCAGATCCGCGCAGGTCTCTTCCAGCCCGTAGGAAAGGGCGTGCAGCGCCAGCTCTTCCTTCGAGCGGAAATGCGCGTACAGCGCGCCGTGGGTCAGGCCCGCGGCCTTGCTGATGTCGGCGACGCCGACGCCGTCGATGCCGCGTTCGCGAATGAGGCTGCTGGCCGCGCGGATCAGTGCGCTCCTGTTTTCGGCGGCCTTTTCCTTGCTGATTCTCATGGGCGCAGTTTACCCCAGCGGATGCCGCGGGCCGCGTCGCAGAATTGGCGACAGGCAAACGGAAATGGCGCCGCCGGCCCAGCTGCTATTCTGAGGAAGACGGTATCGACGAAGGGAGCAGATGACGATGACGATGCAGGATCCGCGGCCCGATGCGCCGTTCTATGTCGTGCTGAACGCCGGCTCGGGCCGCACCGATACCGAGCTGCGCTGCACGACCATCCGCGAGGTCGTCGAAGCGGCGGGGCGCCGCTGCGAGCTGGAGGTGGTCCGCGAGGGCGCGAAAATGCCCGAGGCGGCGGCCGCGGTGGCGGCGCGCGCCGCGCGCGACGGCGCGGTGCTGGTGGCCGCCGGCGGCGACGGCACCCTCAACGCCGTGGCCCACGAAGCGGTGCGCCACGGCTGCGTGTTCGGCGTGCTGCCGCAGGGGACCTTCAACTATTTCGGCCGCACCCACGGTATTCCCGAAGACCTGGGCGAGGCCGTGCATGCGCTGCTGCGCTCGCGCGTGCGCCATGTGCAGATCGGCCAGGTCAACGGCCGCAGTTTTCTCGTCAACGCCAGCGTCGGCCTGTATCCGCGCCTGCTGGAAGAGCGCGAGAACGACAAGCGCCAGTTCGGCCGCAGCCGCGTGGTGGCGCTGCTGTCGGCGCTGAAGACGGCGCTGGGACGGCACCGCAGCCTGCGGATCGCGCTCGAACTGGACGGCCGCACGCACCGCCTGCGGACGCCGACGCTATTCGTCGGCAACAACCGCCTGCAGATGGAGCAGGTCGGCATGCAGCCGCTCGATCACGCGGTGCAGGAAGGACGCCTGGCGGCGATCGCGCCGCGTCCGGTGGGGCGCCTGCGCATGCTCGGCCTGCTGCTGCGCGGCGCCCTCGGGCGGCTCGGCGAGACCGACGACGTGGTCGCCTTCGCCTTTCGCGGCATGACGGTGCGGGCGCCGCTGCTGTCCGGCCGGCGCCGCGTCAAGGTGGCGATCGACGGCGAAGTCTGCAGGCTGGAACTGCCGCTGCGCTTCGAGGCGCTGGACGGGCAGCTGGCGCTGCTGGTGGCGGACGCGCTGGAAGACAGCGACGCTTCCGGCAAAAACCGGGCCCGCGCCGCCTGATCAGCGCAGCAGCATGGCGCGCAGCTCGCCCAGCGGCAGCGGACGGCCCAGCAGGTAGCCCTGGGCTTCGTCGCAGCTTGCCGCGCGCAGGAAGTCCAGCACCTCGGCGGTTTCCACGCCTTCGGCCACCACCGACATCTGCAGCGCGTGCGCCATGTCGACGAAGGCCTTCACGAAATCGAAGGCGCTGATGCGGCCGTCGTCCTGCAGGACGAACGAGCGGTCGAGCTTGAGCACGTCGATCGGCAGGCGGCGCAGGTAGGCCAGGCCGGAATAGCCGGTGCCGAAGTCGTCGACCGCCAGCTTCACGCCCAGCGCCTGCAGCTCGCCGAGCATGGCGGCGGTGCGCACCAGGTCTTCGATCAGCGCGCTTTCGGTCAGCTCCAGTTCCAGGTTCGAGGCCGGCAGCCCGGCCTCGGCCAGGGCCGCGCGCACTTCGCCGACGAAGTCCTGCTGGGCCAGCTGGCGCGCCGAAACGTTGACCGACACCCGGATCGGGCGGCCGAATTCGTCGATCAGGCGGCGGGTCTGGCGGCAGGCCTCGCGCAGCACCCAGCGCCCGATCGGTACGATCAGGCCGGTTTCCTCGGCAATCCCGATGAACTGCTGCGGCGGCACCATGCCCTGCTGCGGATGGCGCCAGCGGATCAGCGCTTCCATGCCCACCACATCCATGCTGCGCAGGTCGACCCGCGGCTGGTAATGCAGCTCGAACTCCTCGCGCGCCAGCGCCGGCCGCAGCGACAGCTCGAGCGCCATGCGCGCGCGCGCCGCCACCGTCATTTCCGGTTCGAAGAAGCGGTAGCGGTTGCGGCCCTCGGCCTTGGCGCGGTACATCGCGGTGTCGGCGGTCTGGAACAACAGCTCGCGCGTGCCGGCGTCGCGCGGGAACAGGCTGATGCCGATCGAGGCGCCGACCACCACGTCCTGCGCGCCCACCGTTACCGGCAGGGTCAGCGCCTCGAGCAGCTTGGCGGCGATCGCGGCGGCCGGCTCGGCGCCGCCGGCGCAGGCCGCCGCCACCACGAATTCGTCCCCGCCCAGGCGCGCCACCACGTCGGCCGGGCGCAGCACCTTGCGCAGGCGCGCCGCGACTTCGCACAGCAGGATGTCGCCGTGCTCGTGGCCGAAGGAGTCGTTGACTTCCTTGAAGCGGTCGAGGTCGAGGAACATCACCGCCACCGACTGACCGGGCGGGCAGGCGTCGAGCATGCGCTGCAGGCGCTCGTGCAGCAGCGCGCGGTTCGGCAGGCCGGTCAGGGTGTCGTGGGTGGCCAGCTCCTGCAGCCGGCTCTCGGCCTGCTTGCGCCCGGTGATATCGGTCATCAGGCCGGTGACGGAGTCGAGCACGCCGTCGGCGTCGAGGTGGACGCTGCCGTTGAACAGCACGTGCAGCTGGTGGCCGTCGGCGTGGCGCAGCACGGCTTCCAGTCCCTGCACCGGGGCGTAGCCGAGCTGGTCCTGCTCGAGGCCGTCCCACGGGAACACGTCGAACAAGCCGCCCAGGCAGGCGCCCACCAGGCTGTCGCGGGTGTGGCCGGACAGCGCGCACAGGGCCGGATTGACGTCGAGGATGCGGCCGTCGGCGCTGGCCAGCACATAGCCGGCCGGCGTCATTTCGATCACTTCGCGGAAGCGCTGCTCGCTCTCGCGCAGCTGGCGCTCGGCGTCTTCGCGTTCGGTCAGGTCGCGGATGATGGCCTGGAAGTATTCCTGGCCGCCGTCCTCGAAGCGCGAGACGTGGACCTCGGCCGGGAAGGTGCTGCCGTCCTTGCGGCGCTTGACGATGCGCAGCAGATGGGTCTGGCCCTGGCGCAGGCTTTCCAGCAGCCCGGGCCCGTAGCTGAAATTGCTGTCGATGGCGCGCGCCGACATGCCGATCAGCTCGTCCTCGCGGTAGCCGAAATGGGCGCAGGCGCGGCCGTTGGCGGCGACGATGCGCAACTGGCCGTCGGTGATCAGGATGCTGTCGCCGGCCTGCTGGAACAGGTTGCGGTAGCGGTATTCGCTCTTGCGGACGGCCTCCGCGGCCAGGCGCTTTTCGGTGATGTCGTGGAAATAGACCGACAGGCCATCCGCGGTAGGGTAGGCGCGTACCTCGATCCAGGTGGCGTTCGGCTCCCAGAATGCCTCGATACTGACCGACTGGCCGCTGGCCATCGCTTCGCGGTAGCGTTCCAGCAGCGCCGTGCCTTCGAGCTCGGGCGAGATGTCCAGCAGCGGCCGGCCGATGCTGGCCGCCAGGTCGACGCCGACGAAGCCGGCCGCCTTCGCGTTGGCGTAGATCACCCGCCAGTCGCGGTCGACGGCAAAGAAAGCGTCGCCGATGCTCTCCAGCATCGCATTCATGCGCGCGCGCGAGCGCTGCAGTTCTTCGAGGGCGTCGGCGATGCGTGCCTGCGGATCGGGAATGCGGGAGAGTCGGTCCGGCGCGTTCATGGGTGGGTTCGGTTCAGGGAGGGGCCAACGGTGTCGGGTGGAAAGCCCGGAGTGCGGTCATGCGCGGAGGGTAGCGCTCGTCCGAGTATATCATTCCGTGTGGAAACATCCATGTGCTACAGGGCAATGGCCGCAGTTCTGTATCTACCGCGCCATATCAAGGAAATAAGATGTCGCGGCGGGCATTGCACCCGCCGCTGGTGATGGCAGTGCCTGGGATAAATGCGCTACTGCCTGTTGCGATTGCCCGGATCGGCGCGCCCGGGCCTGGAATGCCGCGATCGCGGCCGCCGTCGTTGAGGTTGCCAGCACTGCCGGCCTAGCCGGTCGCGCTGGTGCCAACGCCGCTCATTCCGTGACAGGAGCGGCATGTCATGCCTTGACCATCGACTGCCTGGTGTCCTGGCATCCGAATCCTCCTTGTATGTACCGAAAACTCCATGGTAGGCCGCTTGGCGAAGCGGACAATCGGAAAATGGGTCGAAGGAATGTAGGACGACTCGGACAGCGGATTGACAAATTTGCTAAAGCATGGCGCAATCCGGGGTCGGCCGGCGTGAGGAAATCGGAAAGCGATGAGCAGAAGCGGCACAGGAAAGGACGGGGGCAGGGGCCGCGCGACGGGACGGGCGACGCTGGAAGCGGTGGCGCGCCTGGCCGGTGTCTCGACCATGACCGCGTCGCGCGTGCTGACCCAGCCGCAACTGGTGAGCGACGCCACCCGCGCCCGGGTCGAGCAGGCGGTGCAGGCGCTCGGCTACGTGCCGAACCGCGCCGCGCGCGCGCTCGCCTCGCGCCAGTCGCACGTGATCGCGGTGCTGGTGCCTTCGCTGTTGAACGCCGTGTTCACCGCGGTGCTGGACGGCATCCACGACGCCGTCGAGGGCAGCGACTACCAGCTCCTGATCGGCAATACGCACTATTCGGCGCGCGAAGAGGAGAGGCTGCTGCGCACCTACCTGCAGTCGGACCCGGACGGCATCCTGCTGCCGGGCCTGAGCCACGGCCCGCAGGTGGGCGCCATGCTGGCGGCGCTGCGCGTGCCGAGGGTGTCGATGATGGACCTGGCCGACGCGCCGGACGCGCTGTCGGTCGGCTTTTCCCAGCTCGACGCCGGCATGGCCCTGACGCGCCACCTGATCGGGCGCGGCTACCGCCGCATCGCCTTCGTCGGCGCCCAGCTCGACGAACGCACGCTGCGCCGCGCCGACGGCTACCGGATGGCGATGCGCGACGCCGGCCTGCACGATCCGCGGCTGGAGATCATGACCCCGGAGCGTTCGACGGTGGCGCTGGGCGCGGCGCTGATGCGGCGCGTGCTGGACGAGCTGCTGGACTGCGACGCCGTGTTCTTCTGCAACGACGACCTCGCACACGGCGCCATCTTCCACTGCCAGCGCGCCGGCATCGCGGTGCCGGGGCGGGTCGCGGTGGCCGGCTTCAACGACCTGCCGTCGTCCAGCCTGATGATGCCCTCGCTGACCACGGTCGACACGCCGCGCTACCGGATCGGCTTCGAAGCGGCCTCGCTGCTGCTCGATGTGATCGCCGGGAAGGCGCCGGCCGCGCGCCGCATCGACCTCGGCTTCACGCTGC
>CAJYXO010000139.1 GCA_913778765.1 uncultured Massilia sp.
AGTTCACCGTGATCATCGGCGGCTCTTTCGGCGCCGGCAACTACGGCATGTGCGGCCGCGCCTTCTCGCCGCGCTTCCTGTGGATGTGGCCGAACGCGCGCATCTCGGTGATGGGCGGCGACCAGGCGGCCTCCGTGCTGGCGACCGTCAAGCGCGACGGCATCGAAGCCAAGGGCGGCCAATGGTCGCCCCAAGAAGAAGCCGCGTTCAAGCAGCCGATCAAGGAGCAGTACGAGCACCAGGGCCATCCCTACTACGCCACCGCGCGCCTGTGGGACGATGGCGTCATCGATCCGGCCGACACGCGCATGGTGCTGGGCCTGGGCCTGTCCGCCGCGCTCAACGCCCCGATCGAAGATACGAAGTTCGGCGTGTTCCGCATGTAATCAGGAAGAAAACATGGACACCTACGACACCCTCGAGATCAGCGTCGCGAACAAGGTCGCGACCATCACCCTGAACCGCCCGGACGTGCGCAACGCCTTCAACGAAACCGCCATCGCCGACCTGACGATGGCCTTCGACGAAGTCAGCCAGGATGCCGATGTGCGCGCCATCGTACTGGCCGCGAACGGCCCGGCCTTCTGCGCCGGCGCGGACCTGAACTGGATGAAGAAGATGGCCGGCTACTCGTTCGAGGAGAACGAAGCCGACGCCCTGCGCCTGGCCGACATGCTGCGCACCATCTACTTCAGCCCCAAGCCCGTCGTCGCGAAAGTGCAGGGCGACTGCTACGCCGGCGGCATGGGCCTGGTGACGGCCTGCGACATCGTCGTCGCGGCCGAAGGCGTGCACTTCTGCCTGTCGGAAGCGAAGCTGGGCCTGATCCCGGCCACCATCTCGCCCTACGTGATCAAGGCGATGGGCGAGCAGGCCTCGCGCCGCTACTTCCTCACCGCCGAACGCTTCGACGCGCGCGAAGCAAAACGCCTCGGCATGGCCCATGAAGTGGTGCCTGGCGAGGAACTCGATTCGACCGTCGCCGGCATCGTCAAGGCGCTGGTCAACAACAGCCCGAACGCGGTGCGCGAAGCGAAGAAGCTGGTGCGCGACATCGCCGGGCTGCCGATCGACGATGTGCTGCTGGCCGATACGGCCGGGCGCATCGCCAACATCCGTGCATCCGCCGAGGGACGCGAAGGGGTCGCGTCCTTCCTCGAAAAGCGCAAACCCGCCTGGCTGGAACAAGTATCTTGAATCACCCGAAACACCACAGCTCTTCCGACTGGATCGCGCGCAGCCTGCGCAGCGTCTGGCACCCATGTACGCAGATGCAGCACCACGAAGAGGTGCCGCTGATCGCCGTCAGCCATGGCAAAGGGCCATGGCTTTACGACCATGAGGGCCGGCGCTACCTGGACGGGATCAGCTCGTGGTGGGTCAACCTGTTCGGCCACGCCAACCCGCGCATCAACGCGGCGCTCAAGCAGCAACTGGACCAACTCGAACACGCGATGCTGGCCGGCTTTACGCACGAGCCGGTGGTCGAACTGTCGGAGCAGCTGGCGGCCCTCACCGGCCATGCGCTGGGCCACGCCTTCTACGCTTCCGACGGCGCGTCCGCCGTCGAGATCGCGCTGAAGATGAGTTTTCACTACTGGCGCAACGCCGGCTACCCGAACAAGAAAGAGTTCGTCTGCCTGCAGGGGTCGTACCACGGCGAGACCATCGGCGCGCTGGCCGTCACCGACGTCGCCCTGTTCAAGGATGCCTACGGCCCGCTGCTGCGCGCTTCCCGTACCGTGGCGTCGCCGGATGCCCGTAACGCCGTCGATGGCGAATCCGCGCAGGACGTGGCGCGCCGTGCGATCAAGGACGTCGATGCCCTGTTCGAGGAAAGCGCGGACAGCATCGCCGCCATCATCGTCGAACCGTTGGTGCAGTGCGCCACCGGCATGGCGATGCACGACCCGCTCTATTTGCAGCGCCTGCGCGAGCTGTGCGACAAGCACCACGTGCACCTGATCGCCGACGAGATCGCGGTCGGCTGCGGCCGCACCGGCACCTTCTTCGCCTGCGAGCAGGCCGCCATCTGGCCGGACTTCCTCTGCCTGTCGAAGGGGATCAGCGGCGGCTACCTGCCGCTGTCGCTGGTGCTCAGCACGGACAAGATCTATGAAGCCTTCTACAGCGAAGACATCACGCGCGGCTTCCTGCACTCGCACTCCTACACCGGCAACGCCCTGGCCTGCCGCGCGGCGCTGGCGACCCTGCAGATCTTCCGCGACGACGACGTGCTGAACAAGAACCGCGAGACCGCCACCCGCCTGATGCTGGAGATGGCGCCGCTGCTGGAGCACGAGCGCGTCACCAACGTGCGCCAGCGCGGCATGATCCTGGCCTTCGACGCGGTCGAGCCGGATGCCAAGCGCGCCTCGACCTTCGCGCGCCGCTTCTTCACCAGCGCGGTCGAAAACGAACTGCTGCTGCGCCCGATCGGCCGCACGGTCTACCTGATGCCGCCCTATGTGCTGGACGAGGAAGAGATCGTCGGGCTGGCCGCACGTACGCGCACCGTGTTCGAAAAGGTGATTGCGGAATGACGAGGGATCTGATCGCCGGCATCGAGCGCCAGCTGGACGCGCTGGCGGCGCAGAGCCTGACGCGCCGCCGCCGCACCGCCGATTCGCCTGCCGCACCGCGCCAGACGGTCGATGGCCGCGAGCTGCTGGCCTTCTGCAGCAACGATTACCTGGGCCTGGCTTCGCACCCGCGCGTGGTTGCGGCCCTGCGTGAAGGCGCGGATCTGTATGGCGCCGGCAGCGGCGCTTCGCACCTGGTGTCCGGCCACAGCCGCGCGCACGCGCTGCTGGAAGAGAGTCTGGCCGCCTTCGAGGCGCCGCATTTGGTCGACGCCCGTGCGCTCTACTTCTGCACCGGCTACATGGCCAACCTGGCCGTGCTCACCGCGCTCGGCAGCGACCCGGATGCGACGATCTTTTCGGAGGCGCTGAACCATGCCTCCCTGATCGACGGTGCGCGCCTGGCCCGCGCCGGCGTCAGCGTCTACCCGCATGGCGACGTCGCGGCGCTTGAAGCGAAGCTGGCGGCCAGCACCGCCACCACGAAGATCGTCGTCACCGACAGCGTGTTCAGCATGGACGGCGACCTGGCCCCGCTGCCCGCGCTGCTGGCCCTGTGCGAACGCCACGGCGCCTGGCTGGTGGTCGACGATGCGCACGGCTTCGGCGTGCTCGGTGCGAATGGCCGCGGCGCCCTCGAACATTTCAATCTGCGCTCGCCGAACCTGGTCTATGTCGGCACGCTGGGCAAGGCGGCCGGTGTCGGCGGCGCCTTCATCGCGGCGCACGCGTCCGTCATCGAGCTGATGATCCAGCGCGCCCGTCCCTATATCTACACGACGGCGGCGCCGCCGGCGCTGGCGCATGCGCTGTTGGCCAGCCTCGACATCATCGCCGGCGGCGAAGGTGCTCGGCGCCGCGCGCACCTGAACGCACTGGTCGCCCAGCTCGGCGAGCAACTGCATCTCCGGCGCTGGCAGCGCCTGCCGTCGCACACGGCCATTCAACCCATCGTCATCGGCGGCAACGAGGAAGCCCTGCAGGTGGCGGCCCACCTGCACGCCCAGGGCCTGTGGGTGCCGGCGATCCGTCCGCCGACCGTGGCGCCGGGCACGTCGCGCCTGCGCGTGACCCTGTGCGCCGCGCATACCGAACAAGAAGTGGCACAGCTGGCCACCGCGCTCAACGCGCTCGAACATCAGCTGGAAAGGAACGCAGCATGACTCTCAACGATCCCGATCAAACGGGCGGCGCCCAGCCCGAGGTTGGCTACGCGGAACCGGCAACGGCCAGCGCGCCTGCCGCCGTCACCGTGCCGGCGCCGCTGGCCGCGGAAGGCGTGCCGACACGCTTCGCCTGCTTCGTCACCGGCACCGATACCGAAATCGGCAAGACCCTGGTCAGCGCCGCGATCCTGCACAAGCTGGTGCAGCATGGCCAGCGCGCCTGCGGCATGAAGCCGATCGCGGCCGGCGCCGAAGAGCGCGACGGCGAGCTGCACAACGAAGACGCCGCCATGCTGCGCGCCGCCGGCAACGTCAACCTGCCGCAGCGCATCACCACGCCCTTCATGCTGCGCGAGCCCTGCGCCCCGCACATCGCGGCCGAACTGGAAGGCGTGTGCATCGAGCCGGTGCCGATCATGACCGCGTATGCCGAGATCCTCGGCGCCTCCGACGCCACCGTGGTCGAGGGCGTGGGCGGCTTCTGCGTGCCCTTCTCCGACGATTTCGACAGCGCCGACCTGGCGGTGCTGCTCAACCTGCCGGTGATCCTGGTGGTCGGCCTGCGCCTGGGCTGCATCAACCATGCCTTGCTGACCGCCGAAGCGATCGTTGCGCGCGGCCTGGTGCTGGCCGGCTGGGTGGCGAATCTGGTCGACCCCGACATGCGCTTCGCCGACGAGAACGTCGCCGCGCTCGAACGACGCATGCCCGCGCCCCTGCTGGGACGCGTGCCGCGCCTGGACCAACCCTCGGCTGCCGATGCGGCGGCCTACATCGAGCTCGCGGGCGTGCCGGGATGGCCGTCCGTCCGCTCCTGAAATACCAAAGGAAACACAATGACCCAAGTCGTCACTCTCCACCCGCCCGCCACCCAGGCCTCGCTGCCGAAAGACGCCACCTGGCCGCTGTCCGACGTGCTGGCCCTGTTCGCGCTGCCGCTGCCGGAGCTGATGTTCCGCGCCCAGCAGGCGCACCGCGCCAACTTCCCCGACGGCGACGTCGAACTGGCGACCCTGCTGTCGATCAAGACCGGCGGCTGCGAGGAAGACTGCGGCTACTGCCCACAGGCCGCGCGCTACGACACCGGCGTCGAAGCCAAGAAGATCCTCGACCTCGACACCGTGCTGGCCGCCGCCAGCGAAGCCAAAGCCAAGGGCGCGACCCGCTTCTGCATGGGCGCCGCCTGGCGCAGCCCGAAAGAGCGCGACATGGAGAAGGTCGAAGCCATGGTGCGCGGCGTGAAGGCGCTCGGCATGGAAACCTGCGCCACCCTTGGCATGCTGGAAGCGGGCCAGGCCGAGCAGCTGAAGAACGCCGGCCTGGACTACTACAACCACAACATCGACACCTCGCCGGATTTCTACGGCGACGTGATCTCGACCCGCGAATACAACGACCGCCTGGACACGCTGGGCCGCGTGCGTCATGCCGGGTTAAAAATCTGCTGCGGCGGCATTGTCGGCATGGGCGAGACGCGCGAGCAGCGCGCCGGCCTGATCGCCCAGCTGGCCAACATGAACCCGTATCCGGAGTCGGTGCCGATCAACCACCTGGTGCAGGTCGAAGGCACGCCGCTGCACGGCCTGCCGCCGCTGGACCCGATCGAATTCGTGCGCACCATCGCCGTGGCCCGCATCACCATGCCGAAGGCGCGCGTGCGCCTGTCGGCAGGCCGGCGCGAGCTGGGCGAGGCGGTGCAGGCGATGTGCTTCATGGCCGGCGCGAATTCCATTTTCTACGGCGACAAGCTGCTGACCACCGATAACCCGGAAGCGAACGACGACCGTGCGCTGCTGGAGAAGCTGGGGCTGAAGACCCGTTCGGCGACGCTGGAGTCGGTGCAGCAGGAAAGCTGCGGTTGCTGAGGCCACATACCTGAATCCGTCGTCCCCGCGCAGGCGGGGACCCAAGTTTGCATGAGCAGTCGAGACGCTGGCAAAACTTGGGTTCCCGCCTGCGCGGGAACGACGTAACAATATTCATATAACAGACGAGACACCACATGTTCACCAAGATCCTCATCGCCAACCGTGGCGAAATCGCCTGCCGTGTCGCCGCCACCGCGCGCCGCATGGGCGTCAAGACCGTTGCCGTCTACTCGGAAGCCGACGCCGGCGCGAAACACGTCGCGGTCTGCGATGAAGCGGTCTTGATCGGCCCGGCCGCGGCCAAGGACAGCTATCTGCGCGGCGACAAGATCATCGAGGTCGCCAAGTCCCTCGGTGTGCAGGCCATCCACCCGGGCTATGGCTTCCTGTCCGAGAACGCGGAATTCGCCGAAGCCGTCGAGGCGGCCGGCATGGTCTTCATCGGCCCGCCGGGTTCGTCGATGCGGGCGATGGGATCGAAGTCGGCGGCCAAGCAGTTGATGGAGCAGGCGAACGTGCCGCTGGTGCCGGGCTACCACGGCGACGACCAGGATCCCGAGCTGCTGCAGAGCGAGGCGAACCGCATCGGTTATCCGGTGCTGCTGAAGGCCAGCGCCGGCGGCGGCGGCAAGGGCATGCGCGTGGTGGAGCGTTCCGAAGATTTCCAGGCCGCGCTGGCCTCCTGCAAGCGCGAAGCGATTTCCTCCTTCGGCGACGACAAGGTGCTGGCCGAGAAATACCTGACCCGCCCGCGCCACATCGAGATCCAGGTCTTCGCCGACAAGCACGGCAACTGCGTCTACCTGCACGAGCGCGACTGCTCGGTGCAGCGCCGCCACCAGAAGGTGCTGGAAGAAGCGCCGGCGCCGGGCATGACCATTGAACGCCGCGCCGCGATGGGCGAAGCGGCCGTCGCCGCCGCGCGCGCGGTCGGCTATGTCGGCGCGGGCACCGTCGAATTCATCGCCAACCAGGATGGTTCCTTCTACTTCATGGAGATGAACACCCGGCTGCAGGTCGAGCACCCGGTCACGGAGATGATCACCGGGACCGACCTGGTCGAATGGCAGCTGCGCGTCGCCGCCGGCCAGCCGCTGCCGAAACAGCAGCATGAACTCGGCATCAATGGCCACGCGATCGAAGCGCGGGTGTACGCGGAAAATCCGGAAAAGGGCTTCCTGCCCTCGATCGGCACGCTGCGCTTCATGGACGTCCCTAGCCACGTTTCCTTCGAACTGGGCGGCAGCGCAGGCCAGCCGGCCGGCGTGCGCGTCGATTCGGGCGTGCGCGAAGGCGACGCGATCTCGCCCTTCTACGACCCCATGATCGCCAAGCTGATCGTGTGGGGAGCGGACCGCAACCAGGCGCTGTCGCGCATGGCGCAGGCGCTGTCCGAGTTCCACATCGTCGGCCTGGCCACCAACATCGCCTTCCTGAAGCGCCTGGTTGAGGGCCAGGCCTTCTCCAGCGCCGACCTGGACACGGGACTGATCGAGCGTAACAACGCCTCGCTGTTCCCTGCCGCCGGCCCGGCGCCGAAGGGCGCGCTGGCGCTGGCCGCCGTCGCGCTGCTCGACGCCGAGCAGGCGTTATCCGTGTCGGCCAATCCGGCCGATCCGTGGACCAGCACCCACGGCTGGCGCATGAACGGCACCTACCGCCGCCAGCTCTCCTTCGGCGACGAATACAGCGCCACGCTGGACACCAGGACCTATGACCTCAAGCTGGCCTACCACCCGCACGGCTGGGTGCTGGAGCTGGACGGCGCCGCGCATCCGCTGGCGCTGGTCGGCAAGCAGGGCGGCGAATACGCGATCCGCCTGGATGGCGCGGCCCTGTACGGCACCGTGCGCCGCGACGGCGAACTGCTGCACGTCTTCACCGGCGGCCAGCATTACACCCTGCACTACAACGATCCGATGGCGCACGCCGGCGAGATCGAGGCGGCGGGCGGCCGCCTGACCGCGCCGATGCCCGGCAAGGTCGTCGCCGTGATCGCGAAGGACGGCCAGAGTGTCAAGAAGGGCGAGCCGCTGGTGATCATGGAGGCGATGAAGATGGAGCACACCATTGCCGCGCCGAGCGACGGCCTGGTCGAAGAGATCCTCTACCAGGTCGGTGACCAGGTGGCCGACGGCGCGCCCCTGCTGGCCTTCAAGGCCGCCGCGTAAGGGGCGGCGATGCGCATCCTCCTGTACCGCGGCGACGGCGTGATCGCACCGTGGGCGCGCGATTTCGCGCAGGCGCTGCCGCAGGCCGAGACGGTGGTGTGGGAAGAAGGACAAAGCCTGGCGCCCTGCGACTATGCGGTCCTGTGGGCGCCCACGCCGGCCCTGCTCGACCAGCTGAAGCAGGTGAAGGCGATCTTCCTGATGGGCGCGGGCGTCGATGCGATCCTCAAATTCGGCGACGCCCTGCCCGACGTCCCGGTGATCCGCCTCGGCGACGCCGGCATGGGCGAGCAGATGGCCGACTACGTGGCCTATGCCGTGCTGCGCTACTTCCGCCGCTTCGACGAGTACGAACAGCAGGCGCGCCAGGGCATGTGGAATCCGCTCGCCGCGCGCAAGAAGGACGCGTTCACGGTGGGCGTGCTGGGACTCGGCCAACTCGGCATCCCGGTGGTGCGGGCGCTGCGCCAACTCGGTTTTCCGGTGCGCGGCTGGAGCCGTTCGCCCAAGGACCTGCCGGGGGTGGCCTGCTACGCCGGCATGGACACGCTCGGCGACTTCCTGGGCGGCACGCGGGTGCTGGTGTCGATGCTGCCGCTGACGCCGGAAACGAACAACCTGCTGGACCGCGCGCGGCTGTCGCAACTGCCCGAAGGCGCCTATGTCATCAACGTCGCGCGCGGCGCCCAGGTGGCCGAACCGGATCTGCTGGCCCTGATCCGTTCCGGCCACATCGCGGGCGCCACGCTGGACGTGTTCCGCAACGAACCGCTGCCGGCGCCGCATCCGTTCTGGAGCGAGCCGCGCATCACCATCACGCCGCACATCTCGGCGCTCACGATCCGCGAGGAAGCCGTGGCCCAGATCGCGCTCAAGATCACCATGCTGGAACAGGGAGAGCACGTCGCCGACGTGGTCGACCGCAACCGGGGATATTAAACAATGAACCTGCCTAAACACGTCAAGATCGTCGAAGTCGGCCCGCGCGACGGGCTGCAGAACGAAAAGGAGAATGTCTCCGCCGCGGTGAAGATCGAGCTGGTCGACCGTCTGTCGCGCGCCGGCTTTTCGAATATCGAGGCGGCCTCCTTCGTCTCGCCGAAATGGGTGCCGCAGATGGCGACCAGCGCCGAGGTCATGGCCGGCATCGAGCGCCGTCCGGGCGCCATCTATTCCGCGCTGACGCCGAACATGCAGGGTTTCGAAGCGGCGCTGGCCAGTAAAGCCGACGAAGTCGTGATCTTCGGTTCGGCTTCGGAAGCCTTCTCGCAGAAGAACATCAACTGCTCGATCGCGGAATCGATCGCGCGTTTCGAGTCCGTGGCGAAGGCCGCAGCGGCGCACGGCCTGCGCCTGCGCGGCAGCATCAGCTGCTCGTTCGGCTGTCCCTACCAGGGCGAGGTGCCGCTCGACGCCGTGGCCGACGTGGTGGCGCGCATGCGCGATCTGGGCTGCGACGAGATCGACATTGCCGACACCATCGGCGTGTCGACCCCGCGCAAGACGCAAGCCGTGATGGAGACGGCGGCGCGCGCGTTCAGGCTGGAAGGCATCTCCGGCCACTTCCACGACACTTACGGCCAGGCGCTGGCCAACATCTACGCCAGCCTGGAAGTGGGCGTGGCGATCTTCCATTCGTCGGTATCGGGCCTGGGCGGCTGCCCGTATGCGAAGGGCGCGACCGGCAACGTCGCCACCGAGGACGTGGTCTACATGTTGAATGGCCTGGGCATCGACACCGGCATCGATCTGGACCAGGTGGTGGACGCCGGCCACTTCATTTCGCAGCAGCTGGGACGCAAGGGCGCGAGCCGAGCGGGGAATGCTTTATTGGCGAAGCGCGCCGGCTGATTTGGCGTGTGACCGTGGGCTCGGGGAGCCCACGTTACATCGCTGCGCGGAAATGAAAAAGGCCGACAGCATTCACTGTCGGCCTTTTCGGTATACTTGGTCGGAGTACAAGGATTCGAACCTTGGACCCTCTGGTCCCAAACCAGATGCGCTACCGGGCTGCGCTACACTCCGAAGACAAAGATCATAACCTCGCGCAGCGGTCCCGGTCAAGGAAAGCACCGGTAAATTCGCCTGATTGAGGTTTTCCGGCACAGGAATCGATGGGAGCCGCACGTGAATGCCGTAATCGACCATGTCCCTGCTGCGGGCCTTGCCGCCCTCCCCGACCGCCGCCAGCTGACGCGCGTGGCGGCCTGCGTCGCCGTTTCGCTTGCCGTCCACGCGCTTCTGCTGGCGGTTTATCGCCAGCCGCGGGCCGCTGCCGCGCCGGCCCACACCGTTGAACCGCTCACGGTACGGCTGCAAGCCGCACCCGAAACGCCTCGCGAGGCCAAACCTGCGCCTGCACGGCCGGCGGCCCGGCCCGAGCCTGTCGCGAAACCGGCGCCGCGCGCCCTGACCCCGCGCCGCATCATCGCCGTGCCTCCGCAGCCGGCCGCGCCGGAGGAAAAGCCGTTTGCGGTCGATACGCCGCCTGCCGACGTGGCGCCGGCGCCCCGCTTTGATCTGGACGCCGCCCGCGACGTGGCGCGCAGGGTGGCGAACGAGCCGGATCCGGCCAGGATCGGGACGGCGCTGGAACGCCTGCCGCCGCCGCCCTTGCAAACCGAGTCGAAGCTGGAACGGGGGATCAAGGCCGCCAAGCGGCCGCTTTGCAAGGATGGGGTGCCGGGCGGCCTGCTGGCGCCGATTTTCCTGGCGATGGACAAGAAGGACGGCGGATGCAAGTGGTAGCGGGAACGACGTTCACGCGAGCATCGACGGTTCAGGCGTCGCCCTTGATCTGCAAGGCGCGCTCATACAGGGCATTCTTCTTCTTCCCCGTGATCTGCGCCGCCAGGTTCGCCGCCTGCTTCACCGAGCACTCGCTCAACAGGATCTGCAGGATGCGCTCGGCCTCGACGTCGCCTTCGTCGTCCGCCAGCGCGGCGCCTTCGACCAGCACCACGAATTCGCCGCGCTCGCGGTGCTGGTCGGCCTTGACCCAGGCCAGCGCTTCGCTCAAGGGGCAGCGGTGGATTTCCTCGAACATCTTGCTCAGCTCGCGCGCGAACACGACCTGGCGGGCCGGCTCGAACACGGCCGATAAAGCCTCGACGCAGTCGGTGATGCGATGCGGCGCCTCATAGATCACGAGGGTCGAGGTCTCGAGCTTGAGCCGGGCCAGTTCCGTTTCGCGCTGCCTGGCCTTGGCGGGTAAAAAGCCGACAAAATGGAAGCGGTCGTTCACGAAGCCGCTGGCCGACAGCGCCGCGATCGCCGCCGAAGCGCCCGGCACCGGCACCACGTTCAAGCCGGCGGCGCGCACGGCGTCGACGATGCGCGCACCAGGGTCGGACACGGCCGGCGTGCCGGCGTCCGACACCAGCGCCACGCGCTCGCCGGCCTGCAGGCGCTGGACCAGCTTCTCGGCGGCTTCGCGCTCGTTGTGCTGGTGGGCGGCCACCATCTGCTTGTTCAGGCCGAAGCGCGTCAGCAGGGCGCCGGTCTTGCGCGTGTCCTCGCAGGCGACGACGTCGGCGATCATCAGCACGTGCAGGGCGCGCAGGGTGATGTCGGTGACGTTGCCGATCGGTGTGGCCACCACATAGAGCGTTGCGGTAGGATAGGACTGCTGGGCTGCCTCGCCCAGGACGGGCAAATTGGCGATCTGGCTGGACTGGCTTGGCTGGATGGCGGTCATGGGGGATCGGATGCTGGTAAAAAAACTCAAAGAACTGGGCGCGGGACTCACGACGGGTCTGGCCATCCTGCTGCTGGCCGGCTGCACCACGGTGAGCCTCGACGAGCCGCAGGGATTGTGCGCGCCCGGCAGCGCAAACACAAGTCCCCGTAGCGGCGATTACGCCTGCCCGGAACCGCCGCCTGTACGCGAGCCCACCTACGCGCCGCCGGCGCGCGAAGTCGAGACGGCGCCGGTGCAGACCGCGCCGATCCTGCTGCCGGGCCAGGAACCTGCCGCCGGCACTGCGCCCGCGGCAAGGAGCGGCGGCCCGGTCCGCATCGCCCTGCTGCTGCCGCTGAATTCTTCCGCGCTGGGCAGCGCCGCCGAGGCCGTCCGCGCCGGCTTCATGGCGAGCGTCGAACGCGACGGCGCCGGCGCCACGGTCGACCTGATCGCCACCGGCGACGGCGTCGACGATGCCCTCGCCTCCTACACCGATGCCGCGGCCGTGCACGACGTCGTGGTCGGCCCGCTGGCCCGCCCCGCCGTCAGCGCCCTGGCCGGAAGCGCCAGCCTGCGCCGGCCGACGGTCGCCCTGAACCATCCCGAAGTGCGTGGCAGCCTGCCGCGCGGCATGGTCGTGGCCGGTCTCTCGATCGAGGACGAAGCCCGCCAGGCCGCCGACTGGGCGGCGCGCGAACATCCGCAAGGACGTGTCCTGATCCTCGCCGGCAATGCCGCCTGGGCCCAGCGCGCGGCCGGCGCCTTCGAAGCGCGCTGGAACGAGCTCGGCCATACTGGCCAGCGCTTCAGCCTGCCTTCGAGCGAAGGCCGTGTGGACCAGCTCGCCATGTCCGACCTGAAGGCGCGCCTGGACATCGATCCGCCCACCCTGCTGTTCGCCGCCCTCGACGTGGTCGAGCTGCGCCAGGTGCGCGCCCAGACCGGCACGGCGATCCCCTGCTACACCGGCGGCGCCGGCAATCCGGGCCGTTCGCCCGGCATCAGCATGCCCGAGCTGGACGGCCTGCGCGTGGTCGACCTGCCGTGGCTGGTGCGGCCGGACGCATCCGTCGTGATGGTGTATCCGCGGCCGCTCGATTCGGAACAGTCGCTGACCATGAGCCGTCTGTACGCGCTCGGCATCGACGCCTTCCTGGTCGCGCGCGAACTGGCCCGGCGTCCGGGCGCGCCCTTCGTCGTCGATGGCGTTACCGGCCATCTGGAAATGGACGGCGTGCGCCTGCGGCGGCGTGAAGCCATGGCGGTTTATCGAGACGGCAACTTCGAAGCCGTCGATCCAGGACTGTAAGATGTGGCCGGCCCGCCTGTCGCAGAAGCAGGAACAGGGTCGAAAAGGGGAAGAATCAGCGCTGGCGTATCTTCAACGCCACGGTTTAGTGCTGATCGAAGCGAATTTCCGCTGTAAATTGGGGGAGATCGACCTCATCATGCGTGAGGGAGAGACCCTGGTCTTCGTCGAAGTGCGCCAGCGCGCCGACCGTTCGCGCGGCGGCGCCGCCGCCAGCATCACGCCGGCAAAAATCCGCCGCATCCTGCGCGCCGCCCAGGTCTACCTGCAACGTTTCCAGCGCTTGCCGCCCTGCCGCGTCGACGTCGTCGCCATCGACGGCGGCCAGCTCGAATGGTTACGGAACGCCATCGAAGCCGCCTGAAATGTAAGCATTTTTTACCCCAGTTGCGCGGTAGACGTTGCCGCTGCACTATAATCTTCGACCATGAATACTCAACGCATCCTCGCTCATTTCCAGGAAAGCGCCGAACTCAAACTGAAGTCGGGCCAGCTTTTGGCACAACCCATTTCCCAGGCCATCGAACTGATGTTCAATGCCCTGTCCAACGGCAACAAGATCCTGGCATGCGGCAATGGCGGTTCGGCCGGCGATGCCCAGCACTTCGCTGCCGAGCTGGTCGGCCGCTTCGAGCGCGAGCGTTTTCCGCTGCCGGCGATCTCGCTGAGCACCGACACCTCGATCATCACGGCGGTCGGCAACGACTACAGCTTCAACGAAATCTTCAGCAAGCAGGTCCAGGCCCTGGGCCAGGCCGGCGACATCCTGCTGGCGATCTCGACCTCCGGCAATTCGGCCAACGTGGTGGCGGCCGCCGAAGCGGCGCTCGAACGCGAGATGCGCGTCGTCGCCCTGACCGGCAAGGACGGCGGCAAGCTGGGCCAGCTGCTGACCGAGGCCGATGTCCATATCAACGTGCAGCACGCACGTACCGCGCGCATCCAGGAAGTCCACCTGGTCGCGATCCACAGTATCTGCGACGGCATCGATGTCGCCCTGTTCGGAGAAGAAGATGCAAGTTAAGAAAGCCGTCCTGACCGCCGCTCTGCTCGGCTCCCTGATGGTCTCGCTGCAAGGCTGCGTGGCCGTGGTGGCCGGCGGCATGGTGGCGGGCGCGGTGTCGGCCACCGACCGCCGCACCCTGGGCGCCCAGACCGAAGACAAGGCGATCGCCGTGAAGGCCGAGACCCACCTGCCGCAGATCGTCGGTGATGCCGGCCACGTCAACATCAACAGCTACAACCGCAAGGTGCTGCTGACCGGCGAAGTGCGCGACGAAGCCATGAAGCAGGCCGTCGAGAAGGACGTCCGCAGCATTACCAACGTCGACAACGTGATGAACGAACTGCTCGTCGCCGGCCCGTCGAGCTACACCTCGCGTACCAGCGACACCGTGATCACCAGCAAGGTCAAGCTCAGCCTGGCCGACAAGAAAACGGTCTCGGCGAATTCCTTCAAGGTCGTGACCGAGCGCGGCAACGTCTACCTGATGGGTCTGGTGACCCAGCGCGAAGGCAATATCGCGGCCCAGGTGGCGCAAGGCGTGTCCGGCGTGATGAGCGTGACCAAGATGTTCGAATACATCAGCGAAGAAGACCTGCGCGCGATGCAGCCGCAGCAGGCTTCCAACTAAGCATCATCGGGGTTCTCCGGTAAGAAACAGGTGACAGGGCTATAATGTCTCGTCGCCTGTCTACGGATGAGATGAACCCATGACCGCTTCCAGCTCCAAGCCTTCCTGGATCAAGCCGGCCGCCATCGGCGCCGCCGTGCTTGCCATCGCCTGCGGCGCCGGCGTCGCCGTGTTCAGCCAGCAGAAGGCGCCCGACGTCACCTTCATCGGCATCGACGGCCAGAAGATCAGCTCGCAGGACTTCCGCGGCAAGGTCGTGATGGTCAATTTCTGGGCGACCTCCTGCGCCACCTGCGTGAAGGAAATGCCGCAGATGGTCGAGACCTACAACAAGTTCCGCAACCAGGGCCTGGAATTCGTCGCCGTGGCGATGAGCTACGATCCGCCGAACTACGTCCTGAACTACGCCGAAACGCGCAAGCTGCCGTTCAAGGTCGCCCTCGATTCCGGCGGCGACCTGGCCAAACAGTTCGGCGACGTGGCGATGACGCCGACCACCTTTGTCATCGGCAAGGACGGCAAGATCCTCAAGCGCTACCTGGGCGAACCGGACTTCGCCTCGCTGCACGCGCTGCTGCAGAAATCGCTGAGCGCTGGCTGAAGCATACCGGCACACCCCTGACTTCCCGCAAGCCTCACCTGTCCGCTTGCCCCAAGCTTGACCACTATGCGCAACCTCACCCCATCCCCGCGTTTGCTTCGCAGCCTGCTTCCCTGCCTGCTGGCGGCGGGCTGCACGAGCGTGGACCCCGGCTTGCGCGATACCGTCGTCCTGCATTACCAGCACGTCGCCAATGTGCACCGGATCGACTTCCGCAACCCGGTGCCGCTGCGCCGCGACGAAGCCATCCACTTCGTGCTGCCGCTGGAATCGGAAGGCTTCTGGGCCGTGTTCGTGCTGTGCAGCGTGGACGTCACCGGCCCCAAGGTGCCGGCCTTCTATTACGATATCGACCGCTTCCGTGTCCAGTACGGCGGCAAGCGCTTCGGCCCGCTGCGCCCCTACACCCTGCGCCTTGACGACACGATCGACCTGAACACGCGTACCGACACGGCCGCGATCGTCGACGCCATCGCCACCGAAATCCACGAAGGGCCGCCGAGCCAGCTTTTCCAGCGCGGCTTTTATCCGAACCTCGATTACCGCTTCGCGATCTACGTGCCGCAGGGGCTGTCCGACTATGCCGGCGAGGAATTGCCGCTGCGCTATGTGGGCGGCAAGACCCTGGTGCTGGGCAATGGCACGCCGCCGTCCGACATCCCGATGGTGGGCGCGGACGGCGCCGGCATCACGGCGCGCTGCCGGCCCTGACAACAGGAGGCGGTCGCCTCCAGCCGTCGTTCCCGCGAAGGCGGGAACCCAAGTTCTGCCTGAGCTGACGAAACGCTCATCAACCTGGATTCCCGCTTTCGCGGGAATGACGTTTGATCACCACCGCCCTCTTTCCTTCTTCGACTGCCGCTTGCGCGCCGCCGCATTCTGCTGCTGCAGCAGGGAATCCACGCGCTCCGACGCCTCGCGCGCCAGCTGCTGGGCCAGCTCGATGCTGGGGAAGAACTCCGGCATCCGGTAACCCAGCCAGGCATAGGCCGAGTACATGCGGCAGGTGTCTTCGACTTCCTGCAGGTTCTGCCAGAACAGTTCCTGCGGATGCGGTTGCAGCTTGCAGATTTTCCGTTTCGCCAGCGACTGCGCCCAGTGGCTCCAGGCGCTTTCCAGGGTCGGCACGCGGGTCGAGATCGGCACCAGCGACATCGTGAATTTCTCGGCCACGCTCAGGTCGAGGGTGTCGAGCCATTCGGCGCGCTCGTTCTGCTCTTCCGTGATGCGCGGGTAAAAAAAGCCGTCCGGCACGTCGATGTTGTGCACGAAGCGGCGCAGCAGTTTCACCAGCGAGCTCTCGCCCGTCACCGCGGCAATGCGGTGCAACTGCTCCAGCGAGGGCGCGACCGCGAAGCCGCTGGCCGGCACCGGCGGGATCTTCTCCTTCATGAGCGCGCGCATGATGTCGTGGGTGTCGTCATCGTAGCCGGCGACGAAACCCTCCTCGTGCACGCCATAGCGCCCTGCCCGGCCGGCGATCTGCTTGGCCAGCGCCGCCGAAATCTCTTCTTCCTCGACGCCGTTGTATTTGACGGCGGTCGTCATGACGATGCGCTGGATCGGCATGTTCAGGCCCATCGCCAGGGCGTCGGTGCCGACCACGATGTCGGCCTGACCCTCGCGGAAGCGCTCGGCCTGGGCGCGCCGCACTTCCGGCGACAGATTGCCATAGACGGTGGCCACCGACAGGCCGGTTTCCGTGATCATGTCGCGCCACATCAGCACGTCGCGCCGCGAAAAGGCGATCACGGCGTCGCCGCGCCGCAGGTTTTTGATCTTGCGCACCGCACCCGGTTCCATCGACAGCGGCGCCTTCCGCTTGAGCACGTGCACTTCGAGCGGGCACGCGAGCCGTTCGGCCAGCGCTTCGATCGCGCGCCGCGCTTCCGGCGCGCCGACCAGGTAGACGACCGACGCCGGCGCACCGCACACGGCCGCGGTCCAGGCGGCGCCGCGGTCGCGGTCGGCCAGCATCTGGATCTCGTCGATCACCGCCACCTCGACCTTCGTTTTCGTATCCAGCATCTCGACGGTGCTGGCGACGTGGGTCGCGTTCTCGGCCATCCTGCGTTCTTCGCCGGTGATCAGGCTGACGGCCAGCGGTTTGCCGTCCTCGCGCGTCGCGCCCTGCAGGCGCTCGTAGTTCTCCAGCGCCAGCAGGCGCAGCGGGGCCAGGTAGACGCCGCTCCCGGCCTGGGCCAGGTGCTCCATCGCGCGGTGGGTTTTACCGGAATTCGTGGGGCCGAGCAGGGCGACGAAGCGGCGCGCCATCTTGCTGGCGACCTCGAAGGATTGCGGGTACTCGGCCAGGTTGATGCTTTCCTTGGTGCGCGCGGCATGGCGCTCTTCCTGGTCGCGCTCGATGGCGTGCTCGAGGCGCTGGTGGATGCGCTCGAACACGTATTCCGCCGGCTCGGACGTCTCCAGTTCTTCCAGCACGTGCAGGAACAGCATCGGATCGAAGCCGGCGTCCTCGCAGCGGTCGGCGACATCGATCACGAATTCCTCGACTTCCTGGTTCAGGTCGTCGATGGCGTCGCGGGTCGCGCGTTCCTCGATCAGGCTACGGCGCGCATCGAGGTCCATCTTGCGCCATTTACTCGGCTTGGCCAGCACCCCGCGCGCCGGCACCAGGCGGTAGTCGACGTGCAGGCCGTCCACGCGCACCGCGCCGCTGAAGCGCAGGAAGACGCGGCCTTCCATCTTGACCAGCTCGGCGCCGCGCTGGGCCAATTTCAGGTCGTGTTCGAGGAAGGCGTCGTCGTCGCCCAGGGTGGTGGTGCTGTCGTCGTTGCTGTCGGGATGCTTCATGTGGCTGCTGGGTGATGTCTCATTGGCAGCACTATAGCGGAAGCACCGCAGCATGGCAGAGACATGCACGCGATCAAGGATTTACTCGTCGCGCAGGGACGCACAAATCGTGCGGCACATGTTTTCCAGGTCATCCTGATACAGGTCGAGTTCCTGGCTTTCGGCTTGCTCCCATGACTTGCGCTTCGAAGGATCGGTCTCTGCCTGTTTCCTGTCGCGAATCTGTTTCAGCCTGTGTTCGTGCTGGGCCTTCTTCGGCCTGTCCAGATCTCTCTCAAGGCAGCGCCGCGTGCATTCCGGTCTCGTGGTTGGCTGCAGCTGGGCCATTGCGGTAGAGGCCAAAAGCGATGCGGCGATGAGTAGAAGAAGATGTCTCATAAGGAAGTATCAAATTTCACGCTGATACGCGCATAGTCGACGCTGCCGGTCGTCAGGCGCAGCAATGCCGGGCCGGACGGGAGCTCTTCGATGCGCGTGTTGGTCTTGTGCAGCAGGTTGTCGAAATTCAGGGTCAGCCTGGATTTTGCGTCGATCTTCCAGGTACCGTTCAGGCCTAGCGTGGTTTTGCCCGACGTATAAATATGCTGCTTGACGCTGTCGCGCACCCAGTCCGACGGCAGCACATTGGCTTCGACGCCCAGCTTCAGCGGCATCGCCTTGAGCGTGTAGCTACCGCCGAATTTCAGGCGCCAGGGCGACTGGCCGGCAATCCGGTTGTCTGGACCCGGCACGTCGCTCAGTTCGGAACGGGCGAATCCAAGGCTGCCATGCACTTCTAGCGCGGCCACGTCTTTCGACAAGTCCTTGCCGGCCACGCGTCCTTCCAGGTTCACACCGCGCACTGTCGCCTGGCCCAGGTTGACGGGGCGGACCACCCAGCGCGGCACGCTGGCCCAGGCGACGTCGGCCAGCGCATATTCCCAGCCGATCTTTTGCTGGATGTCGCGCGCGTACCATTCGACCAGCACTTCGCTGCCCGACCCAATGCCATGGGTATAGGACAGGTTCAGGCCGAGCGCGCGTTCCGGCTGCAGCTTCGGGTTGCCGGTGCGGTCGGCGGTATCGATACCGTTGGCGCCGCACAGGCGGCCGGGCTGGCAGGGCGCGAAGCGGTCGATGGCCGGATGCAGCAGCATCTGCTCGGTTTCGGGGGGCTGGAAGCTGCGCGCCAGCGACAGCCGGAACTGGCGCTTGCGGTCGCCGCCGAGTTTCTTCGACAGGTGCAGCGACGGCGACCACATATTGAAGTCGGCGCGGTTGCGCACCTGGCCTTCGTCGAAAGTGTAGCCGCGGCGCTCGGCCGACAGGCCGGCGTTCAGGGCCAGACTGCGGTCGATGCGCCATTCGTCCTGCAGGAACAGGCGGCCGCTGTCCATGCGCGCGGCGCTATCGCGGCCGAGAACCAGCAGACTCGTATCCGGCTGGCCGTCGACGGTGTCGTCATAGACCTGGTCCTTGTCGTTGTGTACAAGCTTGGCGCCCATGCTGATCTCATGCGCGCCGGCCAGTGTGGTATGGAATTCGAGGTCCAGGAACCGGTTCCTGCCCGTCTGCTGCATGGCGTTCCTGCGCAGATGGAGCGGCTCGCCGGACCCGTCTTCGCGGCGCAGGACCTCGCTGTCGCGGCGCAGGCCGTTCATCCGGAATTGCAGGGTCAGGCTGTTGTCGGCATCGACTTGCCAGTTCCAGCGCAGCGGCAAGGCCCACATGTCCATCGTGTCGCCGCGATTCTGCGCGATCGCCAGGGTGCGGCCGTCGAGCCAGCGGCGCTCTTCGATGCCACTGCCGGGCGCCTTGAAACGGCCAATGTCGGGCGAGAACGTGAGCTTGTGCGCGGGCGCCGGCGTCCAGGTGAGTTCGCTTGTGGCAAAGGTGGACTGGAATACGCTCGATGATGCCGAATCGCCTTCGAATTCGGGCACCGTGGAGGCGCCGCGCGTTTCGACGTAATGGCTGGCCGCCGGCGTGCTCGTGCGGCGCGCCGACACGCTCATGTTGTAGATGAAAGGACTATCCTTGGAGATCTGGTTGTTCATCCAGGACAGGTTCGCACCCGTGCGGCCACCGCTGCTGCTGGCGCCCGCGCTGGCCTGGGTGAACGCCTTGCGCTCGGCCTTTCGCCGCACGATGTTGATGGTGCCGGCGATGCCGATCGGCCCGGTCGCGGCGGTCGCGGACTTCATGATCTCGATGCGTTCGACGTGCACCAGGTCGATGGCCAGCGCATCGCCCGGCGGCGGCAGGCCGTCGACCAGGATCTGCGTATAGCCCGGCAGGCCGAGCAGGCCGAGGCGGCCGTCCTTGCCGATGCTGATCGCCGGTTCGCGGCGCAACAGCTCGGCCACGTTCTGCACGCCGCTTTCCGCAATACGCCGCTTGCCGATGACGATCTTGCCGGCGATGGCGTCGCGGCCGGCATCCATGTCGGTCTGGCTGCCGTTGACGACGACTTGCTGGGTAGAAAGAGGCTTTTCCGCGGGCTTGTCCGTCTGGGCCTCGGCCTGCGCAGCGAAAACGGCGACAACGCCCAGGGCGATACCACGATTCATCTAGATATTGCTTATTTAAAATTACAAACAAGCAATATTAGCCCTAATTCGATCCGGGTAACAGATGGGTAAACGCAAAAACGGGAAAATCGGCTTTCGATTTTTCCCGTTTGGCAAAACTTCAGACCGGCGCAGGCTTAGGCCGCAACCCCCGCCTCATGCGCCTGCTGGTCCGCGTGATACGAAGAACGCACCATCGCCCCGACGGCCGCGTGCACGAAGCCCATCTCATAGGCCTTCTCTTCGAACATCTTGAAGGTGTCCGGGTGCACGTAGCGGCGCACCGGCAGGTGCGAATTCGACGGCGCGAGATACTGGCCGATGGTCAGCATGTCGATATCGTGCTCGCGCATGTCGCGCATCACTTCGAGGATCTCCTCGTCGGTTTCGCCCAGGCCCACCATCAGGCCGGACTTCGTCACGGCGCTCGGGTACTTGGCCTTGAACTGCTTCAGCAGCTCGAGCGAGTGCTTGTAGTCGGCGCCCGGGCGCGCTTCCTTGTACAGGCGCGGCACGGTTTCCAGGTTGTGGTTCATCACGTCCGGCAGGCCGTCGGCGAAGATGTTCAGGGCCTTTTCCAGGCGGCCGCGGAAGTCCGGCACCAGCACTTCGATCTTGGTGTTCGGGCTCGATGCGCGGGTCTTGGTGATGCACTCGACAAAGTGGCCGGCGCCGCCGTCGCGCAGGTCGTCGCGGTCGACCGAGGTGATCACCACGTAGGACAGGCGCAGGTCGGCGATGGTCTTGGCCAGGTTGCCCGGCTCGTTCACGTCCAGCGGGTCAGGACGGCCGTGGCCGACGTCGCAGAACGGGCAGCGGCGGGTGCACTTGTCGCCCATGATCATGAAGGTGGCGGTGCCCTTGCCGAAGCATTCGCCGATGTTCGGGCAGCTGGCTTCTTCGCAGACGGTGACCAGGTTGTTGGCGCGCAGGATGTCCTTGATCTCGTAGAAGCGCGAGGATGCCGTCGCGGCCTTCACGCGGATCCAGTCCGGCTTCTTCAGGCGCTCGTGCTGTTCGATCGGCACGATCTTGATCGGGATGCGCGAGGTCTTGTCCGCGCCCTTCTGCTTGGCGCTGGCGTTGTAGGCAGCCGCTGCGGCATTGCCGGTATCGATTTCGGAAGTCATGTGCTCTTTACCCTGGGAGGGTTTCGGTTGTTTGTTCGGACAGGTGATGCATCAGCGCCCGGGCCAGGGCCTGCTGTACGTCGTGCAGGGGCGCTTCCACGCCCATGCTGCGCATGTCCACCGTGGCCAGCCCGGAATAGCCGCAAGGGTTGATCCAGGTGAAGGGCGACAGGTCCATCGCCACGTTCAGCGACACGCCGTGGTAGGTGCAGCCATTGCCGCGCACTTTCAGGCCGAGGGCGGCGATCTTGGCGCCTTGATGCGGCCCGCCGGCCATGTAGATGCCGGGCGCGCCTTCGACCCGTTCACCCGCGAGATTATACGCCGCCAGCACGTCGATGACTGCCTGCTCGATCTTGTTGACGAACTGGCGCGCATACAGTTTGCCGCCCGGCTTGTTGCGGCGCAGGTCCATCAGCAGGTAGATCACGACCTGGCCGGGACCGTGGTAGGTCACTTCGCCGCCGCGGTCGGTCTGGACGACCGGAATCCCGTGGTCGCTCAGGATGTGGCCGGGATCGGCGCCGAGGCCGAGCGTGTACACCGGCGGATGTTCGACGATCCAGAGTTCGTCGGGCGTGTCGGGCGTGCGCGCATCCGTGAAGGCGCGCATGGCGGCAAAGACGGTGTCGTAATCGGCGCGGCCGAGCTCACGGACGACGGGAGCGGCAGGGCGGTTGGCTGGCATCGGTACATTATAAGCCAGGCGCATGGCGTTTGCCCGGCGGCCCCGCCGGGACTGTTGCTTATTGACCGGCTTGTTGCCGTTTAGAGAACGACCTTGACCATCGGATGCGCGGACAGCTCGGTGTAGAGCTTGTCCAGCATCTCGCGGCTGGTGGCGCGCACGGTCACGGTCAGGCCGGTGTAATTGCCCTTGCCCGAAGGCCGCACTTCCATCTTGCCTTCATGGAAAGTTGGGTCGTGCAGGACGATCAGCTCGAGGATGGTCGGGGCGAATGTCTCATGCGTCGCGCCCATCACCTTGATCGGGAAATCGCTGGGGTATTCGATGAGGGATTCTTTCGGGTCCATGGCCACTCCTGTTAAACCTGCATTGTAGCCAATCTGCCCGGCACGCGCCGGGCAGGGCTGCATGGCTTGGCGCGTGCCCGGCGTTCGCTCAGCGTGTGTTCACCGCTCATTCTGGCGGCGGTCGTCGCCATGCTTGCGCTCTTCGGCCTGGGCCGGCGCCCGACGGGCCGGCGCCGGCGCGGCCGCTGCCGGTGCGGGCGGCGGCGCCACGCGTTGCGGCGGCGCTTGCGGCATTGCTTGCGGCGCCGGTTGCGCCATCTCCCGGCCGCGATCGTGCTCGCGCTGCTGCGGCCGTTCGAAGCGCGCTTCCGGCATCGGACGCGGTGCAGGCTGGGCTGCGGGCTGCGGCGGCGCAAAGCGGCGTTCGTCACGGCGCTCATCGCGGTTGCCTTCGTGGCGGTCTTCGCGCCGGTCTTCATTCTGGCGGCGCTCGCGGCGCAGATCGTCGTCGTCACGCCGGTCGCGGCGCATCTCGTTCCAGCCCGGGCGATCCTGGCGCGGCTGCGGCTGGGCGCCGGGCAGGAGCGCCGGGGAGCCGTAGACCGGGCTGTCGGTGGTCAGCGGCTGCGGCGTCGACGGCGGGCGCGGGGTCGGGCTGACCACCGGCTGCCCCGCGTTCGGAATGCGCGGGGTCGGGCTGACGACCGATTGCGG
>CAJYXO010000140.1 GCA_913778765.1 uncultured Massilia sp.
CCACGTTCAACAACTACGGCGTACGTGTGGAGGTCGAGGTCATCGGCGCACGTCGCGGCTGGTTCCTGATCCGCAACGCCACCGACAACGACATGCTGACCGAGCGCCCCCCGCGCCCGATGTACGCCGGCGAAGGCTGGGTCAGCGGCAGCAAGCTGACGGTGAAGTCGCAGGCGGAAGTGGGCCGCGCTCAGCCGGACCTCCAGGCGCCCGTGGTGCTGCGCATCGGCGACAACGAGTCCTTCGACAGCGACCTCCTCGTCGAAGCCGGTCGCCTCACCGACTGCACCGGCAAATGGGCGCAGGTGGAATTCGCCGACCAGCGCTTGCGCTCGATGGACCGGGGCTCGGTGAGGGTGGACGCGTCGGCCCGCGCCGGCCTGCCCACCGGTCGATTCCGCGCCTGGGTGAACCGGATCTGCGCGGTCCAGGAGACCAGCTGCGACGGCCTCGGCGCAGACGGCGACGTCGCGCCGCGCTGATCAGGCGCTCCCGCCCGGATCCACATCACCGGGCATCTTTCGGCGATGGCATCGACGTGCGGCCACGGCCGCCTGCCTGATGGTCGCCAGGCGGCATCTCGAGGCCCCATCGCCTCGATGGGCTGGAACAAGTGGTGACAACTCCACCGTCATCGCGGGGCGCTGCACGCTGTCGAGTGTGGAATTCGTCACGCCCCGGTCATACCGTCGTCTGAGACTGCGCGACTCGCCCGAAGCCCGCCGCCAGGTGGTGCCAGCGCGGCGAGCCTGCCCTCCACTTCCAGCCCGACGCCATGACCACACGACGCAGTTTCCTGCGGGGGAGCGCCTCCGCCGGCTTCACGGCCGCCGCCTTCGGCGCGTTTCCGCCGTCCATCCAACGTGCGCTGGCCATCCCGGCCTACAACGCGACCGGCACCCTGATGGACGTGCAGCATGTGGTCATCCTCATGCAGGAGAACCGCGCGTTCGACCACTACTTCGGCACGCTGGCCGGCGTGCGCGGCTTCGGTGACCGCTTCCCGATTCCGCTGCCCGAGGGCCGCAATGTCTGGCAGCAACGCACCGCCGCCGGACAGGTGATCCTGCCGTTCCACCTGGACGGCAACGCCGGCAATGCCCAGCGCGCCAGCGGCACGCCGCATGACTGGAACGACAGTCAGATGGCCTGGGACCACGGTCGCATGGACCAATGGCCGCGCTACAAGAACCCGATCTCGATGGGCTACTTCGAGGAGGCCGAGATCCCGTTCCAGTTCGCGCTGGCCAATGCCTTCACCGTGTGCGACGCCTACCACTGCGCGATGCACACCGGCACCGACGCGAACCGCTCGTTCTTCCTGACCGGCACCAACGGCGCGATGCCCACCGGCACCGCTTTCGTCACCAACGAATGGGATGCGATCGACGGCGTCTCCAGTGGCGTGACCACCGGCTACACCTGGAAGACCTATGCGGAGCGGCTGGAAGAGGCTGGCGTGCGCTGGATCAGCTACCAGAACATGCCGGACGAATGGGGCGACAACATGCTCGGCGCGTTTCAGCAGTTCAAGCGCGCGAACCTGGCATCCGGCTATCCGGTGTCGAGTGGCGGCGCGCCCGGCTCGCCCTACACCAACACCGGACAGGCGCTGCCCTATCACGCCTACAACGAGGCCACCGACAACGCCCGCAACCCGCTCTACAAGGGCATCGCCAACACCCTGCCCGGCACCAAGCCGGAGGAGTACCTGGACACCTTCCGCCGCGACATCCGCGAAGGCCGGCTGCCGCAGGTCTCGTGGCTGAATGCGCCCTCGATCTATTGCGAGCATCCTGGCCCGTCGAGCCCGGTCCAGGGCGCGTGGTTCCTGCAGGAAGTGCTGGATGCCCTGACCGCCGTGCCGGAGGTCTGGAGCAAGACCGTCCTGATCGTCAACTTCGACGAGAACGACGGCTACTTCGACCATGTGCCGTCGCCCTCCGCGCCCTCGCCGGATGGCAAGGGCGGTTATGCCGGCAAGACCACGCTGCCCGCCGACGCCCTGGCCGCCGAATACTTCACCCATCCGAAGCCGGTCGGCAGCAGCCGGCAGCCCAAGCCGGACGGCCGGGTCTATGGTCCCGGTCCCCGCGTGCCGATGTATCTGATCTCGCCCTGGAGCCGCGGTGGCTGGGTCAACTCCCAGGTGTTCGACCACACCTCGGTGTTGCGCTTCCTGGAAGCTCGTTTCGGCGTGGCGGAGCCCAACATCAGCCCGTACCGCCGCGCCGTTTGCGGCGACCTGACCAGCGCCTTCAATTTCGCGACGCCCAACAACGAGGTCCTGCCCACGCTGGCCGGACGCCGCGACCGATCCCAGGCCGACGCGCTGCGCAAGCAGCAAGAGCGCCTGCAGCAGATCGCCCCGCCGACGACGCCGCGCATGGCCGTTCAGGCGATCGGCACGCGGCCGTCGCGGCCGCTGCCCTATGAGCTGTCGACCACCTGCGAGGTGCAGCCCGGCGCCACCAGCGTGACCGCGACGCAAGTGGCGCTGACCTTCGGCAACACCGGCCGTCAGGCCGCGGTGTTCCATGTCTACGACCGCAACAACCTCAGCGCCGTCCCACGGCGCTACATGGTGGAGCCCGGCAAGTCGCTGTCCGATGTCTGGATGCCGGCCAACGGCGGCGGCTACGACCTGTGGGTGCTCGGTCCCAACGGCTATCACCGCCACTTCACCGGCAGCGCCTGGCGCGCCGCCGCCGCCGGCCAGCCGCGACCCGATGTGCAGGTGCGCTGCGATGGCGCCACCGGCGAGCTGGTGCTTCGTTATGTCAACGCCGGCACCGCGCCTTGCACCGTGACCTTGCGCGCCAACGCCTATGCCGCCAGCACGTCGACCCACTCCCTGGCGGCACGCGCCGAGCTGAGCGTGCGGGTGCCCGTGGCCGCCAACGGCTACTGGTACGACTTCAGCGTCACCGTCTCCGGCCATCCGGAATTCCTGCGGCGATTCGCAGGACGGGTCGAGACCGGCCGCCCCACGGTCAGCGACCCGGCGCTGGGCCAGACCTCTGCCTGAGCGGCGCGCCACGCGCTCCTGGCGCGCCGGCCCGCGCTGGCGCGTGTCGTCCCCATCGAGGACCCGCGCCGATCGTGCGCGGTCCGCCGTGCTGGTCACGACGGGTGTGG
>CAJYXO010000141.1 GCA_913778765.1 uncultured Massilia sp.
GGCACGGTGCTGGATCCCTTCGGCCACACGCGCGAGCGCAGGCAGGAGCGTGCGCTGCGCGACCGTTACGTCGCTTTCGTGCGCGAGCTGCCCACCGCCCTGCGTGCCGGCAACCGGGACGCGGCGCTGCGCCTGGCGCAGGCGCCGGACGGGGTGCGCGGCTATGGCCACATCAAGCAGGCGGCCATGGACAAGCTGGATGCGCAATGGCCGGAGCTGCTGACGCGCTTCCGCGACGAGCGCGTCATCGAGCTGAAACGTCAGGCGTAAGGCGGGGCCGGCTGGCCCGGCAGGGATGCGTCGTTTCCGATATTGTCTCCGAGATAACATCCGGCGTAGCATGGCCCATCGACCGGTCCCGGCCGGCGACACCATAACCACAACGATACGGAGACTCATCCATGAAGCATCGCCTGACCCTGCTCGCCCTGTGCGCGGGCCTCTGGAGCGCGGCCGCCTCGGCCGACCCGATTTCCATCCTCTTCGTCGGCAACAGCTACACCTTCGGCCGCGTCGATCCCGTCATGTCGTACAACGCCGCCAACGTGCACGACCTGACCTATATGCCTTCGAACCCCATCCCTGGGGCGGCGTGCCGGGCATCTTCAAGCAGTTCACGGTGCAGGCGGGGCTGGACTACGACGTCTCGCTGTCGACCCGCAACGCGGCCAGCCTGCGCGGCCACTTCCTGAATTCGAACCCGGACGGCTGGGACATGCGCGGCAACATCGCCTCCCGGCAGTGGGACAAGGTGGTCCTGCAGGAAAACAGCGACGAGCCGCTGCACATGCAGCCGGGCGTGAACTCGAATCCGGCCTATTTCAAGGCCTACACCGACCTGATCGAGGACTTCATCCACCAGGGCGCGCCGCTGACCTACCGCGAGCGCGACCTGATCGGCGGGACGAATGCCGCCTGCGCCGCCGCCACCGGCTCCAGCACCGGCACCTGCAGCCTGCAGCGCAGCATCCCCGCGAACCCGAACGCCAGCGCCGACACCGACGTCTACCTGTACCAGACCTGGGCCCGTCCCAACCTGATCGACGCGCCGTTCACCACCGTCACCGATCCGGTCACGGGCGCGGTGAGCTTCACGACCACGCCGGCGACCTCGTATTACCCGGACCTGGAATCGATGACGGCCGAGCTGAAGGCCGGCTATGCGGATGCGGCCGCGAACGCGGGCCTGGACGGCAGCGGCGGCATCGCCGGCATCGCGCCGGTGGGCGAGGCCTTCCTGCGCGCGGTACAGGGCGGGGTGGCGACGCGCGACATGTATGCGCCCGGCGCCGCCGGCGACGGCCTGATCGACCTGTGGTTCGACGACGGCACCCACGCCAGCCGCTATGGTTCCTACCTGAGCGCGCTGACCCTGTTCGGCACCGTCACCGGCCTCGATCCGCAGACCCTCGGCTCGAAGGAATTCGCGGCCCACGACCTCGGCATCGCCGCGGCCGACGCGCTGGCGCTGCAGCGCATCGCGGCCGCCCAGCTCGGCTTCGCGCCGGCGGCCGATCCGGACCGCGACTTACCCGAGCCGCAGAGCGCGGCGCTGTTCCTGTCGGGGCTGATGGGCCTGGGCTGGATGCTGCGCCGGCGCGTGCGCTGACGCTTGCACTGACATTTGCACTGAGGCGGCGCCGTCGACGCGGAAGGTGCCGACCAGCCGCGCCAGCGAGGCCGCCTGGTCCTGTAGCGAGCCGGCCGCCGCGGCCGCCTCTTCCACCAGCGCCGCGTTCTGCTGGGTGACGCCGTCCATCTGGCCGATCGCCGTGTTGACCTGCTCGATGCCGAGCGTCTGCTCGGCGCTGGCGGCGGCGATGCCGGACATGAGCGCGGCGACCCGGGCGATTTCCTGCACGATCTCCTGCATGGTGGCGCCGGCTTCGTCGACCAGGCGGCCGCCGTTGTCGACTTTCGCCACCGAGTCGGCGATCAGGCCGCGGATCTCCTTGGCCGCGGAGGCCGAGCGCTGGGCCAGGCTGCGCACCTCGCCGGCCACCACCGCGAAGCCGCGCCCTTGTTCGCCCGCGCGCGCCGCTTCCACGGCGGCGTTCAGGGCCAGGATATTGGTCTGGAAGGCGATGCCGTCGATGACGCCGATGATCTCGCCGATCTGGCGCGAGGATGCGTTGATCGAGGCCATCGTCGACACCACCTGCGCCACCACCTCGCCGCCGCGCGCCGCGATGGTGGAGGCCGACAGCGCCAGGCCATTGGCTTCGCGCGCGCTGTCCGCGTTCTGGCGCACGGTGCCGGTCAGTTCTTCCATCGACGATGCCGTTTCCTCGAGCGAGGCCGCCTGCTGCTCGGTGCGGGCGGACAGGTCGAGGTTGCCGGAGGCGATCTGCTGCGAGGCCGTGACGATCGATTCCGTGCCCGTGCGGACCGCGACGACGGTGCGCAGCAGGCTGGCGTTCATGGTCTTCAGCGCCGCCAGCAGGTCGCCGACTTCGTCGCGCGAATGCACCTCGATGTCGGCGGTCAGGTCGCCGGAGGCCACCTGCCGGGCCAGGCCGACGGCGCGCGCCAGCGGGCGGGTGATGCTGCGGGTCAGCAGGAAGCCGAAGGCGGCGCCGGCGGCGACCGCGACGGCGCCGATGGCGATCAGGATGCGCCGCGCCTCGATCTGCAGCGCGTCGATCCGCGTCCCTGCGTCGAGGAACAAGGCGTCCTGGTGGGCCGCCACCGCTTCGACCGAAGCCACGTAGGCCTGCATCGCGGGCAGCAGGCTGGCGTCGACGAAGGCTTTCAGTCCTTCGTCGGCGGCCGCCTTGCGCTTGAATGCTTCGTCGCGGATCGTGGTGTACTGCTTGCGGCGTTCGGCCACGGCGCGCAGCAGTTGCTTGCCCTTGTCGCTGGCGACCAGCGGCTCCAGCTTCTGCTGGATGACGGTGATGCCGGCGCTGGTCGCCTTCAGTTCCTTGTCGAGGCGCTGTTCGTCTTCCGGATCGCTGCTCTTCACCTTGGCCATGGTGCGGACCGCGTTGGTGGCGATCCCGGACAGCCAGTCCTCCGCCAGCCTGGCCTTGTAGCTGGCGGCGGCCATGTCGTCCTTGCCGTCCGCGATGCGGCCCAGCTGCCACAGCGCGCAGGACAGCATGACGACGGTCAGGAAGAGGAGGGCGGCGAAGGCCGCGCCGAGGCGGGTGCCGATGCGGAATGTATTGAAGAGCATGTTCAAGCCGTGAAAGTGAGTGCCAGCCTGTCTATGCTCCCCTAATTTCTTAGCTATGCCTCAATTTATGTGCGGAAATTTCCCAAACCTTGACAAGGCCACCACGTAATGCGGTTTCAAAACAACGATTCGATAAATGCCTGGTATCTTTGTGGTCTGACATGCGCCGGTGTCACATCTGCTTGAACAGGTGCGCGAACAGCGGACTCACTTTCAGGCGGTCGGTGCGCCCGTGCAGGGCCAGGCTCAGCTTGCCCATGTCGTCGCGGCTGGCGCTGGCGACCTGGTTCATGTTGACGATGCTGCTGCGGCTGACCTGGCAGAATAGCGCCGGATCGAGCTGGGCGATCAGGTCCTTGAGCGGCAGCCGGATCAGGGCTTCGCTGTCCGCGGTGGCGACGTTGACGTACTTGTCCAGCGCCTGGAAATACACCACGTCCTGCACCGGGATCATGCGCACCATGTTGCCGACCGCGGCGCGGATCACGGTCAGGCGTTCCGGCGCCTGGGCCCGGGGCAGCAGGGCGCGCATCTGTTCGACCAGTTGCGCCATGCCGCCGCCGTCCGGCTGCGCATCGCCGCGTGTACCCAGGCGTGCCTGCAGGCGCTCGACGGTGCGGCGCAGGCGCTCGTCGCCGACCGGTTTCAGCACGTAGTCGGCGGCGGCCTGTTCGAAAGCCTTCAGCGCGTAGTCGTCGTAGGCGGTGACGAACACCACTTCCGGGAAGGGCGAGGCATCGTCCCAGCGCTCGGCCAGTTCCTCGGCCGCTTCGAGGCCCGTCTGGCCGGGCATCTTGATGTCGAGGAAGAGCAGGTCCGGACGCAGGGCCAGCGCCTGTTCGACCGCCGCCAGGCCGTTCGGCGCGGGACCAAGGATCTCGAGGCCCGGCCACAGCCGCTGCAGGGCCTGGGCGAGGACGGCGGCGAGGATCGGTTCGTCCTCGGCGATCAGGGCGCGGATGGGCGTGGATGCGTTCATGCGGTCTCCAGGGGCAGGGTGATGCGCGACAGGGTGCCTTGCGGCGCGAAGGGCAGCAGTTCGAGGCCGGCGCGGCCGCCGTACAGCGCTTGCAGGCGCTCGCGGGTGGTGGCCACGCCGACCCCGCCGCCGCTGCGCGGGAAGGGATGGTGCAGGCCCAGGCCGGTGTCGCACACGCTGATCTCCAGCCGCTCATCGACCTGGGCGGCGGCGACCGTCACCATGCCGCCGTCGACCTTGGGCTCGAGGCCGTGCACGATCGCGTTCTCGACGATGGGCTGCAGCAGCATGGTCGGCAGGCGCGCGCCGCGCAGCGCCTCCGGCAGCTCGCAGCGGTAGGCCAGGCGCGCGCCCATCCTCACCTGCATCAGGCCGAGGTAGGCGTCGAGCGCCTTGAATTCCTGGTCGAGCGTGGTGGTCTCGAGACGCGAGACGCTCAGGGTGGCGCGCAGGTACTGGATCAGCTGCTCGAGCATGTGGCCGGCGCGCGGCGGGTCGATGGCGATCAGGCCCTGCAGGTTGGCAAGCGTGTTGAACAGCATGTGCGGCTCGATCTGGGCCTGCAACCTCTGCAA
>CAJYXO010000142.1 GCA_913778765.1 uncultured Massilia sp.
GGTGCCCGTCACCCATCCGAACGAACTGCGCGCCGGCGAAAAGGCCACCTTCCGCTTCCAGCTCGACGGCAAGCCGCTGCCGAACTTCCCGTTCAGCCTGATCCCGGGCGGCGTGAAATACCGCGGCACCGCCAACGAAGTGCGCCTCAGCACCGACGCGAAGGGCGAAGCCACGTTCACGCTGCCGGCGCCGAACATGTACTGGCTGAGCGCCGCTTACCCGGCGAACGCGCCGCGCGGTCCGGGCGCCGACGGCCCGGCCGACGCGAAGCGCTACAGCTACTCGGCCACGCTCGAGATCCTGCCGGAGTAAGTTTTCACGATGCGCGCCGTCCTCGTCCCGCTCGACATCGACCCGTCCCCGCCCGCCGCCGGCAGCCGCCTGCACGCGTTGGAAGGCAGCGCGATGGGCACCGACTGGTCGGCGCGGCTGATGCTGCCGCCCGGGTTGGCATCCGGTATCGGCGAGGACCTGCGCGGCGCGCTGCAGCAGGAGCTGGACCAGGTCGTCGCGCAGATGAGCCACTGGGACGGCGGCTCCCTGCTGTCGCGCTACAACCGCGCACCAGGCGGCAGCTGGCACGCGCTGCCGCCGCAGTTCTTCGAGGTGATGGATTACGCGCTGGCGGTGCTGGAAGATACCGGCGGCGCCTACGACCCGGCCGCGGGCGCCCTGGTCAATTTGTGGGGCTTCGGCCCCGCCGGCCGCTACGACCAGGCCGGCTTCTACGCGCCGGCCCGCGAAGTGGTCGCCGCCGTGCTGGCCGAACGCCGGGGCCGCCGGCCACGTCTCGACCGCGACGGACGCCGCCTGTACCAGCCGGGCGGCGCCGTCCTCGACCTGTCCTCGGTGGCCAAAGGCTACGCGGTCGACTGCCTGGCGCTGCGCCTGGAAGCGCTGGGCCTGCCCCACTACCTGGTCGAAGTCGGCGGCGAACTGCGCGGCGCCGGCCTCAAGCCCGACGGCCAGCCCTGGTGGGTCGAGCTCGAAGGCGTGCCCGATACCGCGGGCGCGACGGTCGCGCAATCGGTGGTCGCGCTGCACGGCCTGGCCGTCGCCACCTCCGGCGACTACCGCAGGTATTTCCATCACGCGCAGCGCCGCGCCTCGCACACGCTCGACCCGCGCACCGGCTATCCGATCGCCAACGACGTCGCCTCGGTCACCGTGCTGGCGCCGACCTGCATGGCCGCCGATGCGCTTTCCACGGCGCTCACCGTGATGGGCGTCGACGCCGGCCTGCCCTTCGCCGAGGAGCGCGCTCTGGCGGCGCGCTTCCTTCTGCGCGACGGCGGCGGCCTGCGCGAAGTGCATACGGCGGCGTGGCGGAATCTGCTGCAATGAGGCTGCTTCCATGCTGATGACGATCGACCCGCTGCGCTGGGGCGGCGCGCTGCTGCTGTCCACCGGCTACCTGGCGATGTGCGCCGCCTGGCTGCGCGCGGCGCGTGCGCGTTCGAACGCGACCGCGGCCCCGGCCGACTGGCTGGTGGTCCACGCAAGCCAGACCGGCAGCGCCGAGACCCTGGCCCGGCGCAGCGCGCTGCTCCTCGCCACCGGCGGCCTGTCGGCGCGCGCGGCCTGCATCTCCAGCCTCGACGAAGCCAGCCTGCGCGGCGCCACCCGCATCCTGTTCATCGCCAGCACCTACGGCGAGGGCGACGCGCCCGACACGGCCGCCCGCTTCGCCGGACGCCTGATGGCGGAAGGCGCCGACCTGGCCCACCTGCACTACGCCGTGCTGGCGCTGGGCGACCGCAGCTACGCCAACTACTGCGGCTTCGGCCGCGCGCTCGACACCTGGCTGAGGCAGGCCGGCGCCACCCCGCTGTTCGAGCGCATCGACGTCGACCGCGGCGACGCCAAAGCCCTGGAGGAATGGCAGCACCATCTGGCGCGCCTCGCCGGCACCGACGACGCACCGGACTGGGAAGCGCCGGCCTACGCCGAGTGGCGCATCGCCGAACGCGAGCTGCTGAATCCGGGCAGTCTGGGTGCGCCGCTGTACCGGCTCGCACTGGCGCCATGCGACGGCCCCCTGCCCGCCTGGGAAGCCGGCGACCTGGCCCAGGTCAGCCCGCCCGCCGACCCGGCGCACCCGCGCGAATACTCGATCGCCTCGATGCCATCGGACGGCCGGCTCGAGCTGCTGGTGCGCCTGCAGAAGCACGAAGACGGCAGCCTGGGCGCGGCCTCCGGCTGGCTGTGCGAAGGCGCGTCGTCCGGCGACGCGGTGCGCCTGCGCCTGCGCGAACACGGCCGCTTCCGCCTCGGCGAGAATGCGCGCCGGCCGATGATCCTGATCGGGAACGGCAGCGGCCTGGCCGGCCTGCGCGGCCTGCTGCGCGCCCGCATCGCCGGCGGCGTGCGCGAGAACTGGCTGCTGTTCGGCGAGCGCAACGCGGCCCACGACTTCCTGCTGCGCGGCGAGCTGGAAGGCTGGCGGGAATCGGGCTGGCTGGAAAAGCTGGACCTGGCGTTTTCACGCGACCAGGAACAGCGGCTCTACGTGCAGGATGTGCTGCGCGCACAGGCCTTGCTGGTCCGCCAGTGGATCGAACACGATGCGGCGATCTATGTGTGCGGCAGCCTGCAGGGCATGGCGGGCGGGGTGCACGAGGCGCTGACGGAGATCCTCGGCGCCGAGGCGCTCGAGCGCCTCGGCGCCGAAGGACGCTACCGGCGCGACGTTTACTGACTCTCCACCTGCTCCTGCCACTGCACCGGCACGTTGCGCACCTCATGCTCGTTCCAGGCCTGGACCAGCGCCGAGGTTTTCGCCGGCTTGCCGATCGTGGTGCTGAGCGACTGGGTGTAGTACTGGTAACCCGGTCCGAGCTTTTCCGCGACGGCCCGGCGGGCCTTCTGCGCGGCCTCGCCGTTCAGCACGCGGTAGCCGGAGACTGCCGCGCCGATCGCGAGCAGCGCACCCAGCGCCAGCGGGATGCGCGCGCTGTGGACGCTGCGGCCGGCCCGTGCCCGCGCCGCCAGCAGTTGCGGATGGCTGAGGGACACGGCAGCCACCAGCGCGATCGCCACCGAGAACAGCCACGGCACGCAGCCCGCGGTATAGGCCAGCGGGTAGAGGCGGATCTGCGTCAGCGTCAGCCCGGCCGGCACCACGAACAGGGAGCTGAGCATGCCGCCCAGCTGCACGGCCGCCGCCAGCAGCGCCAGCCAGCGCACGAGGGCCAGGATGCCCAGGCCGCCGAACAGCATCAGCAGGCCGGCCGCCAGGCCGGCGAACCGCAGATGGACGGTGCCGGCCGGCGCGGTGACGATCCCGTGGATGAAGTCGGCGACGCCCAGCGCGAGGACGATCAGCCCGGCGCGCCCGGCGATCGCCAGGGCGGCAACGAGTTCCTTGTCGCGTCCCTTCAAAACTTCATCTCCAGGTTCGCGCCCACCCGCGCCGAGCCCGGCGAGAAACCGGTCTCGCGGCTCGTGCCCGACGCGTCCTGGTACAGGCGGTCCGACGGATTGTCCATGCCGAGGATGTTGCTGGCCGAGACCCGCAGCTGGTAGCGCGGATTGAACTTGTACAGCACGTAGGCGTCGAGGTCGCGGCGGGTCTGCTGGAACTGGGTCTGCGCTTCCGAGATGCGCACCCAGCCGCCCTTCTGCCAGGACAGGCTGCTGCCCATGGTCAGGTCGCCCTTGCGGTAGTCGACGCCGAAGGTGGCCGACATCGGGGTCTGGCCGTCGAGGCGGTTGTCGGGGCCGGGCACGGCCGAGACGCGCGACCAGTTACGGCTGAAGCTGGCGCGCAGGTCGAAGGCGACGAGCGCGTCCGACAGCAGCTTGCCGGGGGCCTTGGCTTCCAGCTGCAGCGAGTGCACCAGGGCGTCGCCATCGTTGATCGGGCGGTAGACCCAGCGGCCGTTGGCGTCGACGTCGAGGCGGGTGCGGATATAGTCCGTGATCGCGCGCCGCGACACGCTCGCCGACAGCATCGCGCCATCCTTCAGGAAGTGCTCGTAGGTGAGGTCGATGCCGTTGGCCAGCTCCGGACGCAGGTCGGGGTTGCCGCTCGAATCGGCGTCGAAGCGGGTGTTGACCGCGGTCTCGTAGCGGCGCGCGGTCAGCTGGTCGATGGTCGGCGCCTTGTAGGTGCGGGTCAGGGCCAGGCGCAGCTGGCGGCCGCTGCCGCCCGGCAGCTTGTACAGGGTCTGGAACACGGGGCTGAGCACGTGGCTGCGCGAGCTGGTCGCGGCCGACGGCGCGGCCGTGCTCACGGCTTCGCTGTCGGTGCGCACGCCTTCCCAGCGGGCGCCGAGGTAGACCGAGAGCTGCTTGTCGACGCTCCACTCGTCCTGGACGAAGCCGGCCAGGCGCGTCAGCCTGGGCGTGAAGGTCTCGACGATGCGGGTCGGCGCATCCTGGTTCAGCTGGTCGTGGCGGTCGCGGGTCTGGGTGTTTTCCTGCACGCTGGTGTCGAGGCCGGCGGCCAGCGAATGGCCGTCGAACAGCGAGCGCGTGTACTTGCTCTTCAGGCTGGTGCGATGGCCGCGGTCGAAGCTGTTCCAGTCGCGCAGCAGGCGCTGGGCGCGCCCCGCCGTGTACATGTCGCTGAAGCTGTCGTTGCGGTTGCGGTTGCGCTCCGCCGACAGCTTCAGGTCCAGCTTGCCGCCGGCCAGCTTGGCGATCCAGCCGACTTCGCCCTGCATGGTCGTCATGCCGCCCGGGCTGGCGTTCGTGCTCTCGATGTAATCGGGCGTGGCGAAGCTGCCGACCAGGTTGTCGTTATGCGATGCGCCGCCCCAACGGTTGCGATTGGACTGGACGCCGGCGGACAGGTTCAGCTCGTCGCCGTTCTCGAATTTCCAGGACAGGCGCGGGAACAGCACGGCGCCGCGGTAGTTGCCCCTGCCGTCATAGACCTGGCGGCGCGCCTGCGTCACTTCGCCCGACGGCAGCGTGAAGCTCTCGAAGGTGCGGCTGGTGTAGGCATTGTCGCCGCCGTACAGGAAGGCGTTCAGGAAATAGGAGAGATTGCCCTTCTTGTCGGCCCAGGTGCCGCCGACGTTGGCGTTGCGGAATTCCTTGGCGTGGAAGACGGACAAGCGCAGGTCGTGCTGGGCCTTGGCCGTCACCTTCTTCAGCACGATGTTGATGGTGCCGGCGATCGCCTGCATCGAGAATTCGGCGCTGGCCGCACGGATGATCTCGATGCGCTCGATCTGGTCGGGCGTGAGCGTATCGAGGCTGAAGCCTGGCGGCGGGCGGTCGCCGTTGACCAGGATCTGGGTGTAACCGGCGCCCAGGCCGCGCATGCGCAGGGTCTTGCCGGTCACGGTCACGCCCGGCGCGCGCTTGAGCACGTCGAAGATGTTGTCGTCGCCGTACTTGCGGATCTCTTCCGCGTTCAGCACGGTCTTGCTGGCGGTGTCGTCGCGGCGCGGATCGTAGTTGCTGGCCGCGCCCTTCACTTCGACGGTGGCGACCTTGCCGTCCTTTTTCGCCGGCTCTTCCCTGGCGGCGGACTTCTCGGCCGGCGTTTCGGCGGTGGTGACGGTTTGTGCCAGCGCGGCGGCCGGCAAGAGTGCAACGAGGACGTACGAAGCGGCTGGGCGGACTGGCATCTTGAAGGCTTGCTTTACGGAACAGCCTGTCAAGATACCAGTTGCAAAAGGCTTAAATTACGTCAATTGTCACACTGCAACAACTTGTTACACGTCCGGCGCTCAGCGCACGCAGGTGACGTAGGCGCCGGCCGCATCGGGGCGTTCGACCGTCGCGCCGCTGGCCAGGTCGACCGCCACGTGGGTCGCTTCGCTCGCCATGACGCCCATGTCCGACGACCAGGTGTAGCCCACGGCCCAGCCCTTGCCGGTGATGGCGTTCGAGGCCTGCAAGTCCTTCAATTGCTGCGCGGTCGGCAGCTTCCAGCCGGTCACGCCGTTGAGGGTGGAAGTATTGCAGAAGCCGTTCGCATTGGTGTAGTTGGCGGAGAAGGAAACGCCCAGGTACTGCATGTCGGTGCGCACGAACTCCGCGCTCGTGGCCGGCGGGATGCACTGGTTATTCGTCAGCACGGCGGGCGCGGTGCAGGTCGGCACCGGCGTGCACTGGCCGTTGATGCGCACGTCGGTGCCGCTGCAGGGCACGGCCGTGACGGTGAGCGTGGTCGTGGTCGAGGTCGGCCCCCAGCCGCCAATGCTGTCCTGGTAGGCCGTGATCGTGCTCTGCCCCGGACCCTTGATGGTAACCAGGCTGCCGGAAATGGTGGCGACGGCGGTATCGCTGCTGGTGTAGTGGAAGTCCGCCGGGCTCTTCGACGAAGGCGGCGTGAGGTTGAAGGGCGCGTCGGTCTCGGTCTTGGTGATGGCCGCGAAGGCGCCCAGCGGCGGTCCCTGGTCGGGGTCGCTGCACGCCGCTACCAGACATACCAGACACAAGCCCATCAGCCATCCAACGATCCGCTTCATGCACACCCCTTCGCGATAGATAAGTAGATTAACAAAAACGGCCTCGGTAAAATGCGTGCTTTGTCACGCGTGCGCATCCCTTCGGCGCATCATTGGCGGGCTGCCTGTGCCGCGTCAATCTCCATGCCCCAAGGATCTTTCCCAGCAACTGGCTTGCCATTCGCGGCGAAGTCCATCAGCGCGTCGCCGGCGCGCGTGTACAGCGGCCAGGCCGGCAGGCCGGCGCCGTTCGGGTCGCCGTGCTTGGCGAAATTCACCAGGTAGGCGCTCATCGCCCGGCCCATCGCGCGGTCGCGCGCCGTGGTCTTGCTGCCGTACTTGATGGCGGCGGTGTCGAAGAAGAAGGGAATGTCAGTGGCGTGCTGGGCGCCCGGCGCCTTCACCGACGCCGCCACGTAGGAGAAGCGGTAGGCATATACCGGCGCGCCCTGGGCGGCCAGCAGCCCGGCCATGCTGCGCGCCCCGGCGACCATGAAGCCGGTGCGGCCGCCGATGTCCGCGCCGGTGGCCCCGATCATCACCGGCACCTTCGCGAAGCGCCCCGCGGCGATGGCCGGCGCCGGATCGACCGCCAGGCGGCCGTCGGCGATCGGACCGACATAGGTGGGGTCGCCGTCCGGGCGGTGCGCCAGGTTCATGCCGTCGACGATGCTGTCCGGCGGCAGCGCGCGCAGCTTGTCCAGCGCCTGCGGATCGTCCGCGGCGATGCCCTTGCGCGCCCCGAAATTCGCGCCGGCCTGTTCGAGTTCCGCCAGGCCCGCGCGCGACGGCGCGCCGTCGCCGCCCGACAGCACCACCGCCCGCGCGAACAGGCCGCGCGCCGCGGGTGCGGTCAGCAGCATGTTCACCGCCATGCCGCCGGCCGACTCGCCGAAGATCGTCACCTGGGCCGGATCGCCGCCGAAGGCCTCGGCATTCCGCCGCACCCACTTCAGCGCCGCCAGCTGGTCCATGAAGGCCTGGTTGGCGGCGAGGCCGTCGTCCAGGTCCTGCTCGCCGATCTCGCGGCTCAGGGCCGGATGGCCGAAGAAGCCGAAGCGGCCGAGCCGGTAATTGAAGCTGACCACCATCACGCCCTGCCGCGCCAGGCGCGCGCCGGCATAGGTGGGCGGCGAGCTGCCGCCGTTGACGAAGCCGCCGCCGTAGATCCAGACGATCACCGGCAACCTGCCCTTTGACGCGGCCTTCGCGGCCGGGCGCCAGACGTTCGCGTACAGGCAGTCCTCGCTGGGCGCGGTGCCGAGCGGCGCGGCGTCGCTGGGGAAAGGCAGCTGCATGCAGTCGTGGCCGTAGACGGTCGCCTGGCGCACGCCGCTCCACGGCGTCACCGGCTGCGGCGCGCGCCAGCGCAGCGGGCCGACCGGCGCTTCGGCGAAGGGAATGCCCTTCCAGCTTGCCACCCCGCCCTGCACCGTCCCCGCCAGTTGTCCGGACTCGATGATCACTGCCGGGCCGGCGGCCATGGCAGGCAGGCCGATGGCGAGGATGGAAGCAAGCACGAAGCTGCGCGGCGCGGCAAGGGACATGGACGGTTCTCCGGATTCGAATCCGCCCGATGCTAATCAGCGCCCGCCTGCTCGTCAATTGAATTCGGCGGCGGGCGCCATGCGCGTTGATCGGGTGACCTGGCGCGCGACTTGACCTAGAATGGCCGCTCACTCATTCGTCCTGCCACCTTGAAGATCTCGATCGGCCACCGCCTGTTCGCTTCCGTCCTGCTCGCGATCCTCGCGGTGGCGGCGGGCGCCATCTACCTGCTGCGCCAGAACGTGCTGGCCGGCTTCGGCGACTATGCCGTCGGGATCGAGCTGGATCGCCTCGACGAGCTGTCCGGATCGCTGGCGCGCCAGTACCGCGGCCACGGCGGCTGGGCCTTCCTGCCGGCCGGCGATGCGCGCGCACGCTGGATCGCGCGCGAGCTCGAACGGCTGCAGGACGCACGCGAGGCGGCGGGGCCGGCCGCGCCGGCCACACCGGCCGCCGAGCTCACCCCGGCCGTCGCCCCGGCGGCGCCCGCCGCACCGGCCGCACCCGCCGCGCCGCCGGCCCCACCCGCCCCGCCGCCGGCGCCAGCCGCCCCTGCGGCGCCCCTGCCGCCGCTGCCCGCGCCGCGCATCGGCCCGGTCGTCGTGCCGGAAGCGGGAGTCGACGCCTCCCTGCCCCAGCGCATCACCCTGCTCGATGCCGACGGCCGCTACCTGGCCGGACGCAAGCCCGATGCGATCCCGCTGGTGCGCCGTGCGATCGAGGTGAACGGCCGCACCGTCGGCTACCTCGGCGTGGCGCGCAGCCATCGTCCCAGCGACGCCATGGCCCTCGCCTTCCTCGAACAGCTGGGCGCCAGCCTGTGGTGGATCCTGGCCTTTGCGGTGGCCTTCTCGGCGCTCGCGGCGACCCTGCTGGCGCGCCACTTCCGCCGGCCGATCCGCCAGCTCGCAGGCGGCGCCGCGATGCTGGCCGAGGGCCGCTTCGACACCCGCCTGCCCGCCGCCCGCAGCGACGAACTGGGCGAGCTGGCGCGCCATTTCAACGCGCTGGCGGCGCGCCTCGGCAGCGCGGAAAACGCGCGCCGCCAGTGGGTGGCCGACACCTCGCACGAGCTGCGCACGCCGCTCGCCGTGCTGCGCGCCCAGCTCGAAGCGGTCCAGGACGGCGTGCGCAGCGCGAGCCCGGACACGGTCGAGGCGATGCTGCGCCAGGTGCTGGCCCTGAACAAGCGGATCGACGAGCTGTACGCGCTGGCCCGCGCCGACGTCGGCGCGCTCGACCTGAAGCCGGAACCCCTCGACCTGTGGCAGCTGGCCTGCACGCAGGCGCGCGCCTTCGAAGCGCGGCTGCAGGCCGCCGGCCTGGCGCTCGAACTGGGCCCGGCGCCGCCGCAGGCGCTCGTCACGGCGGATTCCGACCGCATGCGCCAGGTGCTCGACAACCTGTTCGAGAACAGCCTGCGCTACAGCGCCGCCGGCGGGCGCGTGCGCCTGAGCGCATCGAATGCCGGCGGCCGGCTCTTCCTGCAGCTGGACGACAGCGCGCCCGGCGTCCCCGACGAGGCCCTGGCCCGCTTGGCGCAGCGCTTCTACCGCGTCGACGCCTCGCGCAGCCGCGCCCATGGCGGCGCCGGTCTCGGGCTGGCCCTGTGCCGGCGCCTGCTCGAAGCCCAGGGCGCGACGCTGGCATTCGCCCATTCCCCGCTCGGCGGCCTGCGCGCCACCGTCGCCATCGCCATCGCCATCGACCCGTCATGAACACCGCCATCTTCATCGTCGAAGACGAACCCGAACTGGCCGCCCTGGTGGCCGATTACGCCCGCGCCGCCGGCTACCTGCCGACCGTGTTCGGCGACGGCGCCGAGGCCCTGGCGGCGATCCGGCGCGCGCCGCCGGCCCTGGTGGTGCTCGACCTGATGCTGCCCGGCCTGGACGGCCTGTCGGTGTGCCGCGAAGTGCGCGGCTTTTCCGATGTGCCGGTGGTGATGGTGACGGCGCGGGTCGAAGAGATCGACCGCCTGCTGGGCCTGGAGGTGGGCGCCGACGATTACCTGTGCAAGCCCTTCAGCCCGCGCGAGCTGATGGCGCGCATCAAGGCGATCCTGCGGCGTACCGGCCAGGGCCTGGGAGCGGGCGCGCCGGCGATCGAGGTCGACGAGGCCGCGCGCCGCATCCGCATCCACGGCCGCGCGCTGGAGCTGACGCCCACCGAATTCGGCATCCTGGCGGCGCTGGCGCGGCGCCCCGGCCAGGTGTTTTCGCGCGCCCAGCTGCTGGATGCCGCGCGCGAGGGCAACGTCAACCTCGACGTCGCCGACCGCGCGATCGACAGCCACGTCAAGAACCTGCGGCGCAAGCTGGAGACCGTGCTGCCGGGGGTGGATGCGATCCATGCGATCTACGGACTGGGGTACCGGCTCGATTTATGATGCGCGATTTGTGACTGCGGATCACAAATCTTCATTTTTCCTCCACATTCGGGATGCACCATGCGTTCATCCAACCACGAGGAGAACACCATGAAAACCACCGCCGCCCTGCTGGGCTTTGTCCTGCTGTCGGGCGCTGCCGGCGCCGCCCTGGCCGACGTCCACGTCTACGTCAATTGCGACGCCGCCGACGCCAGGTGCCCGAAGCCGCCCAAGCCGCCGAAGCCGCCGCGCGCACCCCTGCCGCCGGTCCCGCCTGCCCCCGCGGCGCCGGACATCGCCATGGCCGCCAGCCCCGCGGACGCCGCCCTGCCGGCGCCGCCGGCCCCGCCTGCGCCGGCCGCACCGGCGGCGCCCGCCGCACCACCTGCACCACCCGCGCCCCCGGCCCCGCCGGCGCCGCCGAAACTGCCGCCGGTGCCGGACAGCGCCCATGCCGACTGCGCATCGAAGAAGCCGGGCGCCCGCTACAGCTTCACCCTGCGTCCGGGCGAAACCATGTCCGGCGTCTGCGAAAAGCAGGACGGCAGGATGCGCTTCTCGCTGCGCGAGTACAGGCTGCACGAGTGACTTTCCGGGCGGGAGCGGGTATGCTTTTGCGCATGTCGCATCCCGCCGCCCCACCCAAACCGACCCCGTCCGAGCTGGAACTGCTGCGCATCCTGTGGCAGCTCGGACCCGCCACGGCCAGACAGGTCCACGAGGCGATCGCGCTCGAGCGTCCCGACATGACGGCCGCCACCGTGCTGCGCCTGCTGCAGCTGATGCATGCGAAAGGCCTGCTGCGGCGCGACGAAAGCCAGCGCGCCCACGTGTATGCGCCGGCCCAGCCGCAGGATGCCCTGCAGACCAGCCTGGTGAGCGAGCTGATCTCGAAAGCCTTTTCCGGCTCCGGCAAGGCGCTGGTGCTGGCCGCCCTGCGCGGCCACGTCAGCAAGAAGGAGCGCGACGAGATCCAGGCGATCCTGCTCAGTGGCGACAACAGCGAGCGGAAGGACTCGTGAGCGACGCGCCGCAGGCAGTGGCGCCCGATCCGCGCCCGCTCCCGCCGAAAGAACCCGAACTCGAGGACTGCTGCGGCACCGGCTGCGTGATGTGCGTGTTCGACGTCTACCAGCTCGCGCTCGAGAACTACGAGCGGCAGCTCGCGGCCTGGGAAGCGCGCCAATGCGGACAGGCCGGTGGCGGTGCGTAAGGCCGGACCCGGCCAGCGTCTGAAAGACCTGCTGGGCAAGAACAGCATGCTGCTGCTGGCCGCCGTGGCCGGCTTCGTCGGCGCGCTGGCCACGGTCGCCTTCCGCGACGCCTTGGCCGCCCTGCAGGAACTGCTGTACGGCCGCGCCGGCTCCTTCGTCGAGATCGCCGCCGCGCTGCCCTGGCAGACCCGCCTGCTGCTGCCCTGCGCGGGTGGGCTGCTGGCCGGCGCCGTGCTGTCGCTCGGCCGCCGGCTGCCGTCGCCGCGCCGGCCCGACTACATGGAAATCGTCGCCATCGGCGACGGCCGGGTGCCGGTCCGCCCCACGCTCGTCAACGGATTCTCTTCGCTGCTGTCGATCGCGTCCGGCGGCTCGATCGGCCGCGAAGGCTCGATGATCCAGCTGGCGGCGCTCTCGGCCTCGGTGGGCGGACGCGCGCTGGGCCTGAGCCCGATGCGCATGCGCCTGCTGGTGGCCTGCGGCGCAGCGGCCGGCATCGCAGCCGCCTACAATGCGCCGATCGCCGGCGCCTTCTTCGTCACCGAAATCGTGCTGGGCGCGATCGCCATGGACAGCCTGGGTCCGATCATGGTCGCCGCCGTGGTGTCGAACGTCACGATGCGCCACCTGCCCGGCTACCACCCGACCTACGAGATGCCGGCCTTCGCGCCGATCGCCGGCGCCGAGATGTTCGCCTTTGCGCTGCTGGGCGTGCTGGCCGGCCTGATCGCGCCGGCTTTCCTGGGCGTCCTGCAACGCAGCCGCCGGCTGTTCCAGGCATCCGGGCTGCCGCTGCCGCTGCGGCTGGCGCTCGGCGGCCTCGGGGTCGGCGCGATCTCGGTGTGGGTGCCTCAGGTCTGGGGCAACGGCTACAGCGTGGTGAATTCGCTCCTGCACCAGCCCTGGGTCTGGCACAGCGTGCTGCTGGTCCTGGCCTGCAAGCTGCTGGCGACCTGGCTGACGGCCGGCTCCGGGGCGGTGGGCGGCATCTTCACGCCCACCCTGTTCGTCGGCGCGACGGCCGGCTACCTGTTCGCCCTGGCCGTGCAGGCCGTGTGGCCCGGCGCCGCCGCGCTGCCGCCGGCCTACGTGGCGGTCGGCATGGGCGCAACCCTGGCCGCGGCCGCCAGCGCGCCGCTGATGGCGATCCTGATGATCTTCGAGATGACGCTCAGCTACCAGCTGATGCTGCCCCTGATGCTGGCCTGCGTGATCGCCCATGCGGTCGCGCGCGCGCTTGGGGGCGCCTCGATGTACGAGATCACGGCGCAGCGCCAGGCCGAGGCGGAAGAACGCGAGCGGCTGCGCGGCATGCGCATCGCCGAATTGATCCGTCCCGGCGAAACGGTGCTGCCGGAACAGGCGCCGCTGGCCGCCGCGGCCGCGCTGTTCCGCCAGCATACGGTCAAGTACGTCTACCTGGTCGACGGGGCCAACCGCTACCGTGGCACGGTGGCCCTGCACGACATCGCGCCGCGCTTCCAGGATCCGGCGCTCGCCACCGAGCCCTGCGCCGACATCGCGCGGCCGGATGCGATCCCGCGGCTGACCGCCGGCATGGGCCTGGACGACGCCCTGCGCGCCTTCATGCGCCACCATGGCGAGCGCCTGCCGATCGTGCGCGCGCCGGACGATCCGGAACTGCTCGGCGCCGTGCACAAGACCGACCTGCTGGATGCCTACGTGCGGCTGAACAAGGGCCTGCTCTCGACCGGCATCGAAGCGTAGAATGGCGCCCATGGCCGACCTGGCGGGCGGCATCGGTCGCGCGCTGCGTTCCCTGGCGAACAATCAAACGCCGCGCCCGTCATTACAATCCTCTCATCCACAAGCGTTTCGTGAGAGGCCGCCATGTTCGATATGGATCTTCCCTGGTGGGAATTTATTGCCCGTGGCACGATCATCTATCTTGCGCTGCTGGCCATGGTGCGCCTGTCGGGCCGGCGTACCATCAGCCAGCTGACGCCCTTCGACCTGATGGTGGTGATGTTGCTGTCGGAATCGGTGTCGAACGGCCTGTCGGGCGGCGACAATTCGGTCAGCGGCGGCCTGATCATCGCGGCCACGCTCATCGTCCTGAACGGCAGCATGGGACTGCTGTCGGCGCGCAGCCGGAAATTCGAAGTGGTGCTGGAGGGCGACGCGGTGCTGATCGGGCGCGACGGCGTGTTCTTCGACAAGGTCATGCACCGCAACCGCATCGGCCAGATCGACATCGAACAGGCGCTGCGCGAAGCCGGCTGCGCGCGTCACGAGATGCAATGCGCCTTCCTCGAAGCGGATGGCAGCATCACCATCATGAAGCGCGGTTAAAAGGCCAGGCCGGCGCCCAGCATGAACACGTCGGAATCGCGCTCGTAATTGGTGATCACGCGGCTCCAGGTGAGCTGGGCGCGCCAGTCGTCGCCGATGCGGTAGCGCATGCCGATCGAGGCGATCGGCGCCACGTGGTTCTCGCGCTCGCCCCGGGGGTCGGTGCGGTCGAGCTGGTCGCGCATCGCATAGGCGCCGAAACCCATCTGCAGCACCGTGCGCGCGGTAAAGGGGCGCAGCAGCCATACCTGGCCGGACACGCCCTTGCGCTCGGCCGCGTCGACTTTCCCTTCGCTCATCAGGATCACGCTCCACTCGACGTTCGGATTCACCGTGCGCCGGTATTCGAGGCCGTAGGAGGTCGCGGTTTCGGACTTGAAGCTGTTCACGATCGAGCGCCCGCCCAGCACCATCAGCAGGTTGTCGCCCTTTTCCGCGTTCGCCAGCCGGGTTGCGCGCGGCAGGTTGCGCAGCTCGTAGCCGGCGCCGAACAGCAGCATCGTGGTGTCGTGCGAGGTGATGCCGTGGGTGTGCGCCAGGCGCGTCTCCAGGTAGGCGTTCGAGGCCAGGTGGTATTTCACGCTCAGGCTCATCAGCTGGCCCCAGCCATGATCGTTGCGGTAGTCGCTGAGGGAGCCGTTGCCGGTGGTGGTGTCGAAGTAATAGTAGGGACCGAAGCCGGCAGCGAACGACCAGCCGCGCTGCGGGACCGGCGTGTGCAGCCAGACCTGGGCGCCGAGGCCGTCGCGGTGGTGCAGCTTCGGGTGGCCTTCGTTGAGGTAGTCGGCGCTGACCGAGAAGAACTTGTTGATGTGGTGATTGTAGCCGAGCGCGACGGCGAACGAGGTGTCGTCTTCGTTCTGGTCGACGCGCATGCCGCCCGCGAGCAGGGACGCATCCTGGGCCTGGGCCAGGCAGGCGACGAAGACGAGGGAGAAGGCGAGGGCAAGAGATCTGTTTGGCATATTTAATGAATCGCTGGTCAATTAGCGATTATGCCAAGCTTTCCAAATCTCAGTCGCCCTTGGGCACTATCTCAGCCGTACGGTGCGAATCCAGCCCATCCTCCGGTGCTAAGTTTTGGACGGCACCCAGGACGGGTGCGTTGCAGAGACTCTGTTCAACAGGAGGTATTTCCATGAAACAAGTTCTGTCAGTTCTCGCTCTGGCGGCGGCGACGGGCCTGGCCAGCCCTGCCTTCGCACAGACCTACCGGGCGGTTGCGAGCGGCCCGGCCGAAAGTCCGCCGAACGCGTCTTTCGGAACCAGCCTGGTGACGATCGACCTCGACAGCAGCAAGCTGATGGTCGACATGCCGTTCCGCGACCTGGCCGGCGCCACGACCGCCGCGCACATCCACTGCTGCACGGCGGACGCCTTCACCGGCACCGCGGATGTCGCCATGCCGTTGACCGACTTCCCGACCGGGGTCCGGGCCGGCAGCTACTCGATGGCCTTCCCGCTCTATGAGGAGACGTCGTATGACCCGGCCTTCCTGAAGGCGAACGGCGGTTCGGTGAAAGCGGCCGCCTCGGCACTGGTGGACGGCATCAACGCCAACGAGGCCTACGTCAACATCCACACGAGCGCCTATCCGGGCGGCGAAATCCGCGGCTTCATCGTGGCGGCGCCGATTCCGGAACCGGCCGAGTGGGCGATGATGGCCGGCGGGCTGGCCGGCCTGCTGTGGCTGGGACGCCGGCGCCGGCCGCAGCTCAATCGGCAACCGGGCCGGCAACCGGCCTGGCAGCGCTAGCGAAATCCGCCAGCGAAGCGCCGCGTTCGGCAAGCAGCTTGGCCCAGGCCGGGACCGCCTGCTGCCAGAACGCGGCCAGCGACCCGATGTCCGCGGCCGGGTCGAGACGCAGTCCGAGGAAACCGGCGGACTGCCGCAGGGCGGCGACGGCGGCCTCTTCGCTGCCCGGCTCGACGGCCAGCGCGCCGGTCTGTTTCGACAGCTTCTCGCCGTTCGCATTGCGCACCACCGGCACGTGCAGGTAGCGCGGGGTCGGCGCCCCGAGCAAACGCTGCAGGTAGATCTGGCGCGGCGTCGAATCCAGCAAATCGGCGCCGCGGACGACGTCGGTGACGCCCTGCGCCGCATCGTCGACCACCACGGCCAGCTGGTAGGCCCAGTAGCCGTCCGCGCGCTTGAGCACGAAGTCCCCGGATTCCAGCGCCAGCCTTTGCTCCACCGGTCCGGCAAAGCGGTCCGTGAAGCGCACCACGTCCTCGCCCTGCGCCGGCACCCGCAGGCGCAGGCTGCGCGCTTCGCGTCCCGGCGCCAGGCCGTGGCGGCAGGTGCCGGGGTAGATCGCGGCGCCGTCCGGTCCGACGCCCAGGCGCGAATCGGCGATCTCGCGGCGGTTGCAGCCGCAGCCGTACACGTGATCGGCGAGGCGTTCGCGCGCGGCCTGGTACAGGCCCTTGCGCCGGCTCTGCCAGACGATCTCGCCATCCGAATGCATGCCCAGCCAGTCCAGTTGCGCGAGGATGGTGTCGGCGGCGCCGGGCACGGCGCGGCCCTCGTCGATGTCTTCGATGCGGATCAGCCAGGCGCCGGCGTTGGCGCGCGCGTCGAGGTAGCTGGCCAGGGCCGCCACCAGCGAACCGGCATGCAGCGGGCCGCTCGGGGACGGGGCGAAGCGGCCGATGTAGGGTCGGGAAGGGGTTGTGCTCACGGGCGACACCTTAGCACAGGCCTGCCGGACGGTGTATGCGGCGCCGCCTGTCGCATGTATGTCCAGGACAATTGTATCGGACGACCAGTCGCCTGCGATCGAAGGCATAATAGCAACAGGTGGAAATATTGAGCAATTTTCCCAAAAGCAACATAAAATCTCTTTTTCTTGTCCTAGACAAACTAGAACAACCAATAAACAAGGAGCACCATGCAGTCCACTCTGAACGTGATTGCCTTCGGCAAGGACGACATCGACAACACCCTGTCCGGGCTGTCCAGCAAGCAGATCGACGAACTGGCCTTCGGCGCCATCCAGCTCGACAGCCAGGGCAAGATTTTGCGCTACAACGAGGCGGAAGCGCAGATTACCGGCTGCCGGGCCGATGCCGTGATCGGCACCAACTTTTTCCGCGACCTTGCCCCGTGCACGAACACGGCGCGCTTCAAGGGCGTGTTCGACGCCGGGGTCCGCTCGAACAACCTGAACACCATGTTCGAGTACGTCTTCGACTACAAGATGACGCCGACCAGGGTAAAGATCCACATGAAGAAGGCCATCAGCGACGGCACCTACTGGATCTTCGTCAAGCGCCTGTAAGCATGCACGCACCAGCCACGCTCCTCGCCCCGTGGTGGGCCGACCGTTCCGCGCTGCTGCGCTTCGTCGCCGACCTGGCGGCGGGCGAGCTGGCGTCGCTGCGCCATGACCCGCAGCTGCTGCCCACCGGCTGGAGCGCGTCGCTGTCGCTGCAGCACGACCTCGGCGTCGATTCGCTCGAACTGCTGCAGCTGGCCGGCGCCCTGGCCGAAGCGCTGCAGATGGCGCGCAGCGGCGTCGAAGACTACCTGCTGGCGCGCCGCACCCTGGCCGGCTGGCTGGACATCGCCGGCGCCGGCCTGCGGCACTGGGACGGCGAACTGACGTTCCGCACCTCGGGCAGCACGGGCGAACCGAAGCGCTGCAGCCACGCCCTGGCCGCGCTGGAGCAGGAAGCCGCCGCCCTCGCCGCGCTGTTCCCGGCGCGCCGCCGCCTGCTGCTGGCCGTGCCGTCGCACCACATCTACGGCTTCCTGTTCGGCGTGCTGCTGCCGCGCCACCTCGGCCTGGGGCCGGACCAAGTGCTCAGCCTGCGCGGGCGCCTGCCTTCGCAGCTGGCGGCCCAGGCCCGGCCGGGCGACCTGGTGATCGGCCATCCGCAGTTCTGGCAGGCCGCGCTCGATGCGGACGTGCGCTTCGCGGACGGCGTGATGGGCGCAAGCTCGACCGCGCCCTGCCCGGACGCCGTCGCCGCCCGCGCCGAGGCGGCTGGCCTGGCGCTGGTGCAGGTGTACGGCGCCTCCGAGACCGGCGGTATCGGCTGGCGCAGCTCGCACCGCGATCCCTATTGCCTGCTGCCCTACCTGCAGCGCGCGCCCGCCAGCGGCGACGGTACCGATGGCGATCTGCTGCGCCGCGGCGCCGACGGCAGCGTCCGCGCGCTCGTGCCCCAGGACAGCCTGGCGTGGTGCGGCGAGGACCGCTTTACGGTCGGACCGCGCCGTGACGCCGCGGTCCAGGTGGGCGGCGTCAACGTGTTCCCGGAACGGGTGCGCCGGGTGCTGCTGGCGCATCCGCTGGTGGAAGACGCCGCGGTGCGACTGATGCGTCCCGACGAAGGTGTGCGCCTGAAAGCCTTCGTGGTGCCGCGCCCCGGCGCCGGCGATCATTTCACGCATGCGCTGCGCGCCTGGATCGACGCCCGCCTGGCGCCGATGGAAAGGCCGAAGGCGATCACGCTCGGGCCGCGGCTGCCGCTCGGCGTGCTGGGCAAGCCGGCCGACTGGCGCATTTGAGGACAGCGAAGCATGAGCATGAAGATCGACCTTCCTCCCGGTCCGCTGCCCGCGGTGGTGTTCGGCGCCGGGCCGGTTTCCCTGCACGATGTGGTAGCGCTGTCCGCGCGCCGCGCGCGGCCGGTGCTGTCCGGCGATCCGGCTTTCGCCGCCCGCATCGACGCCGGCGCCGCCCTGCTGGAACGCATCCTGCGCGAAGACGGCGTGGTCTACGGCGTCACCACCGGCTACGGCGATTCCTGCGACACCGCGATCCCGCCGGCGCTGGTCGGCGAGCTGCCGCAGCGCCTGCTGACCTACCACGGCTGCGGCCTCGGCACGCCCTTCACGCTGGAGCAGACCCGCGCCATCCTCGCGGTGCGCCTGGCCTCGCTGTGCCGCGGCCAGTCGGGCGTGAGCATGGACCTGCTGCGCGCCCTGTGCGCCCTGCTCGACCACGACATCCTGCCGGTGATTCCGTCGGAAGGCTCGGTGGGCGCCAGCGGCGACCTGACCCCGCTGTCCTACGTGGCGGCGGTGCTGTGCGGCGAGCGCGAAGTCTGGCGCGACGGCGCCCAGGTGCCGGCCCTGGCGGCGCTGCGGGCGGCCGGCCTGCGCCCGATCCGCCTGCGTCCGAAGGAAGGCCTGGCGCTGATGAACGGCACCGCCGCGATGACCGCGCTGGCCTGCCTGGCGGCTGAACGCGCGCAAAGCCTGTGCCGCCTGGCCGGCCGCATCACGGCGCTGTCCGCGGTCGCCCTGGAAAGCAATGCCTACCACTTCGACGAGGTGCTGTTCGCCGCCAAGCCCTATCCCGGGATGGCGCAGGTGGCGGAATGGATCCGCACCGACCTCGGTTACGCGCCCGCGCTCGAGGAGCGCAACAGCGCGCGCCTGCAGGACCGCTACTCGATCCGCTGCGCGCCGCACGTGATCGGCGTGCTGATGGATGCGTTGCCGTGGATGGTCCAGCACATCGAACTGGAGCTGAACAGCGCCAACGACAACCCGCTGGTCGACGTCGAGGGCGGACGCATCCTGCACGGCGGCCACTTCTACGGCGGCCACATGGCCTTCGCGATGGACGGCATGAAGAATGCGGTGGCGAACCTGGCCGACCTGCTGGACCGCCAGATGGCGCTGCTGGTCGACGCCCGCTACAACAACGGCCTGCCGTCCAACCTGCGCGGCGCCACGGGCAGCCGCGCCGCCATCAACCACGGGCTGAAGGCGCTGCAGATCAGCGTGTCGGCATGGACCGCGGAAGCGCTCAAGCTGACCATGCCGGCGTCGGTCTTTCATAAAGGCAGCATGGGCACCATCGCCGCGCGCGACTGCCTGCGCGTGACGGAACTGGTCGAACAGGTGGCGGCGGCCCTGCTGATCACGGTACGCCAGGCCTGTTGCCTGCGCCATCCGGACGGCCTGCCGCGCCGGCTCGGCGCCGGCCTGCGCGACAGCTACGAGCGGATCGCCGAACTGACGCCCTTCGTGGGCGAGGATCGCCGCCTCGACCACGATTTGCAGCGCCTGCTGGCGGTGATCCGCTACGACGGCGCCGCCCTGTTGTGTAAAATATCTCCAGCATGATGACCACATCGACCATCTCGACCGTTTTCAGCATCGCCGCCGTCGAGCGCGAGACCCGGCTGTCCAAGGACGTGCTGCGGGTCTGGGAGCGGCGCTACGGCTTTCCGCAGCCGGTTCGCGACGCCAACGGCGAGCGCTGCTACCCGGCCGAGCAGGTCGAGCGCCTGCGCCTGATGAAACGCCTGATGGACCAGGGCCACCGTCCCGGTTCCCTGGCCGCGCTGGCGCAGGACGAGCTGGCGGCATTGGCGCTGCCACAGCGTGGGGCGGCCGCGGATGCCGAAGGCGGGGATGGCGCCATCGCCCCGCTGCTGGCCATGATCCGGGCGCGCGATCCGGCCGCCTTCCAGCATGCCCTGCGCCAGTGCCTGGCGCGCCAGGGACTCGAACGCTTCATCGCCCAGACCGCGGCGCCGCTGACGGCGGCGGTCGGCGACTGCTGGGAAGACGGCCGCTTCGACGTCTTCGACGAGCATTTCTATACGGAGTCGATGGAGCGCCTGCTGCGCCAGGCGATCGCCGACCTGCCGGCGCCGCGCCAGGGCCAGGGACGGCGCATCCTGCTGACCACGGTGCCGGGCGAACAGCACGGCCTCGGCCTGCTGATGGCGGAAGCCGTCTTCGCGCTGGAAGGCGTCACCTGCATTTCGCTTGGCACGGAAACGCCGCTGCTCGACATCGCGCGCGCCGCCGCGGCCTATGGCGCCGGCGTGGTGGCGCTGTCGTTCTCGAACGCCTACCCGCGCCGCCAGGTCGCGCCGGCACTCGGCCAGCTGCGCCAGGCCCTGCCCGACGGCGTCGAGCTGTGGGCCGGCGGCGTCGGCGTCGCGCGCCTCGACGAAGTGGTCGGCGTGCGGCTGCTGCCGACGCTGGATGCCGGCCGCCAGGCGCTGGCCGGATCGCAGGCCTGAGGACTTACTTCGCCGCTTTCCCTTCGGCCGCTTTCTGCTCCGCGGCCTTCACCAGGCTGGTCACCTGCCCCGCCACCTCGTTCGGCACCGCCATCGACAGCTGGTAGTGGACGATCTCGAAACCCGTCGCCGTCTTGCGGATCACGCCGCTGGCCATGCAGTGGCCCATGTTCGGGGTGTCGAGCAGTTCGTCGAACCAGATCGTCTTGCCGTCATCGGCCGCGTAGACGTTGCGCCGGGTGGCGTGAAAACGCCAGGCCGAGCCGCGTTCGAAGAACTTGCGCGCCCATTCCTTGAAGGCGTCGCGCTGCCACAGCTCGCCGCGGTCGGTGCCGATGTAAACGCCGTCCGGCGCGATCTTGTCGAAGTAGGCCATGCGCGCATGGGCGGCATCGTCGTGCCAGGCGTCGACGAAGGCGTTGACCTGTTTGGCCAGTGCGGGGCTGGCATTCGCGGCTTGTACGGCTTGTGTCAGGTTCGCGGCGAGCAGCGCGCCCGCCAGGATCAGGGATTTCAGCATCGGAAATGTCCTTCATCGTAGGCATTGTTATGCAGACATTGTACGTTGGAAATGTAACCAAATGTGCAAGATGCCCGCTTGTTCAAGAACTCGTGTAGAGTTGGTTCGACAACAACACTGTGCGGATGCGATGAAAGCATGGACGTGGATGACGGTGGTGGGACTGGGTCTGGCTTGCGTGCCGGCCTTGGCGCAGGAGCTAATCGACGAACGCAAAGACGCGGCGGCGCACGCGCCGTTGAAGCTGCGCCTGACCGACGAGGTGATCAGCAAAGCGGTGCGCGAATCGCTGGCGGAGAGTCCGCGCGTCCCGCTGCGGGAAGCCGGCAAGGTGCTCAGCGGCGACGCGTACCAGAAGTTCGAACGCGCGTTTTCCGAGGCCGAGAAACCGGGCTGCCTGCACCCGGACGCGACCAAGTTCCAGCCCAGTTCCACGGTCATCGGAAAAGGCGGCGCCGGCTGGAACGTCGGCGTCGGCGGCCTGTTCGCCCTGCCGTTCTGGGCCGCCGCCATCGTGCGCGGCAAGTGCAATTGAGGCGCGATCCGGAATCGTGGATAATGTCGCCATGAACGATACTACCCAACTCCCTCCCCTGCCCGACCACCTGTCGATCGATCCGCGTAGCCCTTTCCATGACGCGGAAGTCTTCAAGCACCCGGTCGGCATCCGTTTCAACGGCAAAGAACGCACCGACGTCGAGGAATACTGCGTCAGCGAAGGCTGGATCAAGGTCGCGGCCGGCAAGGTCGTGGACCGCAAGGGCCGGCCGATGCTGATCAAGCTGAAGGGCGCGGTCGAGCCTTACTACGCTACCTGATCGAATCCCGTCTTATTGCTGTGACGGCCGCCGGAGCGATCCGGCGGTCGTTTTCTTTTCAGCGCCGGCAACGATAAAAAAAGCGAGCCCGCGGGCTCGCTTTTTTATCGGCGTATAAAACGCGGATCAGCGCTTGTCGATCGACGGCACGTCGCGGCGCGGCGAACCGACGAACAGCTGGCGCGGGCGGCCGATCTTCTGTTCCGGGTCGGCGATCATCTCGTTCCACTGGGCGATCCAGCCCACGGTACGGGCCATCGCGAAGATGCCGGTGAACAGCGAGACCGGGATGCCCAGGGCCGACTGCACGATGCCCGAGTAGAAGTCGACGTTCGGGTACAGCTTGCGCGACACGAAGTATTCGTCGTTCAGGGCGATCTTTTCCAGTTCCATGGCCAGCTTGAACAGCGGGTCGTCCTGCAGGCCCAGTTCGTTCAGCACTTCGTGGCAGGTTTCGCGCATCAGCTTGGCGCGCGGGTCGAAGTTCTTGTACACGCGGTGACCGAAGCCCATCAGCTTGACGCCCGAGTTCTTGTCCTTGACCTTCTCGATGAAGGCCGGGATGTTCTCGACCGAGCCGATTTCCTTCAGCATGTTCAGGGCGGCTTCGTTGGCGCCGCCGTGCGCCGGGCCCCACAGGCAGGCGATGCCGGCTGCGATACAGGCGAACGGGTTGGCGCCCGACGAACCGGCCAGGCGGACGGTCGAGGTCGACGCGTTCTGCTCGTGGTCGGCGTGCAGGATCAGGATGCGGTCCAGGGCGCGCACCAGCACGTCGTTGACCTTGTACTCTTCGCACGGGTTACCGAACATCATGTGCATGAAGTTCGCGCTGTACGACAGGTCGTTGCGCGGGTACATGAACGGCTGGCCGATCGAGTACTTGTAGGCCATCGCGACCAGGGTCGGCAGCTTGGCGATCAGGCGGATCGCCGAGATTTCGCGCTGCTTCGGATCGTTGATGTCCAGCGAGTCGTGGTAGAACGAGGCCAGCGCGCCGACGGTGCCGACCAGCACCGACATCGGGTGCGCGTCGCGGCGGAAGCCGCGGAAGAAGAAGTTCATCTGCTCGTGAATCATCGTGTGACGGGTCACGGTGTTCTCGAACGTCGCCTTCTGCTCGGCGGTCGGCAGCTCGCCGTTCAGCAGCAGGTAGCAGGTTTCCAGGAAGTCGCAGTTGACCGCCAGCTGCTCGATCGGGTAGCCGCGGTACAGCAGCTCGCCCTTGTCGCCGTCGATGTAGGTGATGCTCGAGTTGCACGCGGCGGTCGACATGAAGCCCGGGTCGTAGGTGAACTTGCCGGTCTGGCCGTACAGCTTGCGGATGTCGATGACGTCCGGGCCAATGGTGCCCTTGTAGATCGGCATGTCGATCGACGCGCTGCCGTCCGAGAACGACAGGGTGGCTTTGGTTTCAGAGGTATTCATTGCACTTCCTTTCCAGGTTCGGATGGTTTCGTTACGCTTGCCGCAGGCGCGCCACCAATGCGCGCACATGCGGCAGGTCGACCTCGCCCTCGGGCTCGGCGCGACCGAGCAGCAGGTCCATCAGCGGGTTGTCCGCCAGGTCCAGCAACCGGGTCAGCGCATCGACTTCTTCGTCCGTGAGTTCCTCTTCGTGCGCATCCAGGAAGCGCGTGAGGATCAGGTCGTTTTCGAGCAGGCCCCGGCGTGCGCGCCAGCGCAGGCGTGCACGGTTGGCGGGGTCGGATTGATGCGTTTTCACACTAGAGTCCGTTGTTCGGTCAACATGATACTCCGGCTGCCGTTTATCGACAGCACGGTAGTTCTACTATATCGATGGCGCCTTAGATCGCGCGGCGGACCAGCAATTCCTTGATCTTGCCGATCGCCTTGTTCGGATTCAGGCCCTTCGGGCACACGTCCGTGCAGTTCATGATCGAGTGGCAGCGGAACAGGCGGTACGGGTCTTCCAGGTTGTCCAGGCGCTCGTTGGTCGCTTCGTCGCGCGAGTCGGCGATGAAGCGGTAGGCCTGCAGCAGGCCGGCCGGGCCGACGAACTTGTCCGGGTTCCACCAGAACGACGGGCAGGAAGTCGAGCAGCAGGCGCACAGGATGCACTCGTACACGCCGTCCAGTTCTTCGCGCTCTTCCGGCGACTGCAGACGCTCCTTCTCCGGCGGGATCGAGTCGTTGATCAGGAACGGCTTGATCGAGTGGTACTGCTTGAAGAAGTTGGTCATGTCGACGATCAGGTCGCGCACCACCGGCAGGCCCGGCAGCGGACGCAGCACGATCGGCTGGGTCAGCTCGTTCAGGTTGGTGGTGCAGGCCAGGCCGTTCTTGCCATTGATGTTCATCGCGTCCGAACCGCACACGCCTTCGCGGCAGGAACGGCGCAGGGCCAGCGAGTCGTCGACGTCGGACTTGATGCGCTGCAGGGCGTCGAGCAGCATCTTGTCGGTGTCTTTCAGTTCGACGGTGATGTCTTGCATGTAGGGCTTCGAATCCTTGTCCGGATCGTAGCGGTAGATCTTCAGTTGGACAGTGCGTGCCATTGTTTTACCTAATTTATCTGTTGTCAGTCGAAGCTTAGAACGTACGTGGCTTCGGTTTGAAGGTATCGACCGTGAGCGGCTTGGTGATGACCGGCTTGTAATCGAGGCGGTTGCCTTCCGAGTAGAACAGGGTGTGCTTCATCCAGTTCTCGTCATCGCGGTTCGGGAAGTCGCTGTGGGCGTGGGCGCCGCGCGATTCCTTGCGCGCCGCGGCCGACACGATGGTCGCCTTGGCCACTTCGATCAGGTTGTCCAGCTCGATCGCTTCGATGCGGGCGGTGTTGAACACCTTCGACTTGTCCTTGAACGAGACATGCTTGCGGCGCTCGTCCAGCTTCATGATTTCCTTGACGCCTTCGTCCATCAGGGCCTGGGTGCGGAACACGCCGCAGAACTTCTGCATGGTGGCGCGGATGTCGTTGGCCACGTTCTGCACCTTCTCGCCGCCGGTCGAGTTCTCGAGGCGGTTCAGACGGTCCAGCGCGTAGTCGGCGAAGTCCTTCGGCAGCGCGCGGTTGCCCTGCGCCTTCAGGTTCTGGCCGACGATATGGTTGCCGGCCGCGCGGCCGAACACCACCAGGTCGAGCAGCGAGTTGGTGCCGAGGCGGTTCGCGCCGTGCACCGAGACGCAGGAGCACTCGCCGATCGCGTACAGGCCCTGGACGATCTTCTGGCCGCCGGTGCCGTCAGGGGCGATGACCTGGCCGTGGATGTTGGTCGGGATGCCGCCCATCTGGTAGTGGATGGTCGGGACGACCGGGATCGGTTCCTTGGTCGCGTCGACGTTGGCGAACTTGTGGCCGATTTCCAGGATCGACGGCAGGCGCTTGCGGATGGTGTCCGCGCCGATGTGGCGCAGGTCCAGCAGCACGTGGTCCTTGTTCGGGCCGACGCCGCGGCCTTCCTTGATCTCCTGGTCCATCGAGCGCGAGACGAAGTCGCGCGGCGCCAGGTCCTTCAGGGTCGGCGCATAGCGCTCCATGAAGCGTTCGCCGTTCGAGTTGATCAGGATACCGCCCTCGCCGCGCACGCCCTCGGTGATCAGGACGCCCGCGCCGGCCACGCCGGTCGGGTGGAACTGCCAGAATTCCATGTCTTCCAGCGGCAGGCCGGCGCGCGCCGCCATGCCCAGGCCGTCGCCGGTGTTGATGAAGGCGTTGGTCGACGCGGCGAAGATACGGCCGGCGCCGCCGGTGGCGAACACGGTGGTCTTCGCCTGCAGCATCATGACGTCGCCGGTTTCCATTTCCAGCGCCATCACGCCCAGCACGTCGCCGTCGGCATTGCGGACCAGGTCCAGCGCCTGCCATTCGACGAAGAAGTGGGTACGCGAGCGGACGTTGCGCTGGTACAGGGTGTGCAGCAGCGCGTGGCCGGTACGGTCGGCGGCGGCGCAGGCGCGCTGCACCGGCTTCTCGCCGAAGTTGGCGGTGTGGCCGCCGAACGGACGCTGGTAGATGGTGCCGTCCGGGTTACGGTCGAACGGCATGCCGAAGTGTTCCAGCTCGTACACGACCTTCGGTGCTTCGCGGCACATGAATTCGATCGCATCCTGGTCGCCCAGGTAGTCCGAACCCTTGACGGTGTCGAACATGTGCCAGTACCAGTCGTCTTCCGACATGTTGCCCAGCGAAGCGCCGATGCCGCCCTGGGCAGCCACGGTGTGCGAGCGGGTCGGGAAGACCTTCGACAGGACGGCGACGTTCAGGCCGGCTTCCGACAGCTGCAGCGCGGCGCGCAGGCCGGAGCCGCCGGCGCCGACGATGACCACATCGAAGTGGCGGGTAGGGATGGAAGAATTGAATGCTGCCACGATTAAACGCTCCAGAGAATTTGCACAGTCCAGGCGGCGCAGGCAAGCAGCCAGAACACCGTGAGGGTCTGCAGGGTCAGGCGGATACCGACCGGTTTGACGTAGTCCATCCAGATGTCACGGATGCCGACCCATGCGTGGTAGAACAGGCCGAAGAAGGTGACCATGGTGAAGAGCTTGAACCACTGGCGCGAGAACAGGCCGGCCCAGCCTTCGTAGCTGAAATTCTGGCCGGTCAGGAACGAGACCAGCAGGACGACGGTGAAGACCGCCATCAGGATCGCGGTCAGGCGCTGGGCCAGCCAGTCGCGCATGCCGTAGTGGGCGCCGACGACCAGGCGGCGCTGTCCAATATTCTTTTTGGTGTCAAGACCTTGCATGATTTAAAACACTCCGAACAGTTTGAGGGCGACCAGCACGGTCAGCGCCAGGCTGATGACCAGCACCCAGCGTGCGGTCTTCTGCGATGCGTCCTTGTCCAGGGCGATGTGGTTGTCCATGAACAGGTGGCGGATGCCGGCGCAGAAGTGGTGCAGGTAGGCCCACGACAGGCCGAGGATGACGATCTTGGCGAACGGGTGGCTGACCACGCCCGCGAAGTGCGCGAACGAGATCTCCGAACGCAGGCTTTCCTGAAGCAGCCAGAGCAGGAACGGCAGGAACAGGAACAGGCCGGCGCCGCTGACGCGGTGCAGGATCGACACGATGGCCGACGGCGGCTGTTTGTAATAACCACGGTAAGTAATATCGCCGAAATCGACGTTACGGATTACCGGTCGGCCCTTCTTTTGAGCCTCTCTCACGGCTTCGGACATGCAACACCTCCCTCAAATACTGACAAAATAATCGAGCCCGTTTCATCGATTTTGTGACCTGCGCCGGCGCCGTTTCCGGCTGCCGGGGGAACGTCGACCGGGCTTCGTCTTCGCTTTCCCAAAACCAATCCATTTTACTCGCTCAATGCAAAACCTGCACCAGCATAGAGCTTGAACAAAAACTATTCAAACGCCGCACGGCCTCACTTCTGCCGTCGGCTGGACAATCTCAGGACAATTCGTTCTGATAATGAAATGCCGTCGTCAAATAAAGTCCGCGACGCAATTCCACCGCCTTGTCGCCATAGGTGAACGAGACCCGGTCCGCGCACAGCAGCGGCGTGCCTTCCGCCACTTTCAGGTAGGTGGCCACGCCGGCATCGGCCGCCACCGCACGCAGCTTTTCCGTCGCGCGGATCATGCGGGTGCCGAATTCCGATTCGAACAGGCCGTACATCGGCCCCTTGTATTCCGCCAGGCGCTCCGCCGTCAGGCCCTTGAACAGCTGGCCCGGCAGCCACAGCTCCTCGAGGATGGTCGGCGCGCCCTCGAAGGACAGCAGGCGCTTGATATACACCACGGCGTCGCCGGACTTGAGGTCGAGCAGGCGCGCCACCTCGGCCGCGGCGCGGATCCGCTTGACCTCGATGTAATGGTGGTCGGGCTGGTGCGGCACGCCCTCGTCGGGCATCAGCTTCAGGAAGCGGTAATGGGCGCGGGCCTCGTTGTGGCTGGCCACGAAGGTGCCCTTGCCCTGGCGGCGCACCACCAGGTGCTCGGCCGCCAGCTCGTCGATCGCCTTGCGCACCGTGCCCTGGCTGACCTTGTAGCGGCCCGCCAGCTCGACTTCGCTGGGAATGAGTTCGCCCGGCTTCCACTCGCCGGACTGCAGGCTCTGGGTGATCAGGGCCTTGATCTGCTGGTACAGCGGAGAAAACGTGGGTGACGCGCCCGCCGGGGACAGGCCCGATCCGGAGGCGCCTCCGGCGCTGCCCGCAGTGCTGTTGCCGGCGGCGCCATTGCTGTTCGGATTGGACGGGACTTGGTTCATAGTCCGCGATTTTTTCACAAAAGACCATCCCCGTCCAGTGCGGAGGCGTCAAGATTAGGTGTCTTATATAAGACATATGATATGAATTGACAGATGGAATACCCGAGGAATACACTCCCGGTCGACCCGGTGCCCGTGGCACCGATTCGCTTTTGGTATCATTGCATTTTCCCCGAACCCCTTTGGAGATTCATCATGGCTAAAACCCCAATGCGCGTCGCCGTCACCGGCGCGGCCGGCCAGATCGGCTATTCCCTGCTGTTCCGCATCGCCAACGGCGACATGCTCGGCAAGGACCAGCCGGTCATCCTGCAGCTGCTCGAGATCGACAACGAGAAGGCACAGAAGGCGCTCAAGGGCGTGATGATGGAAATCGACGACTGCGCATTCCCGCTGCTGGCCGGCATGACCGCCCACAGCGACCCGATGACCGCGTTCAAGGACGCCGACGTCGCCCTGCTGGTCGGCGCCCGTCCGCGCGGTCCGGGCATGGAGCGTAAAGACCTGCTGGAAGCCAACGCCCAGATCTTCACCGTGCAGGGCAAGGCCCTGGACGCCGTCGCTTCGCGCAACGTCAAAGTGCTGGTGGTCGGCAACCCGGCCAACACCAACGCCTACATCGCCATGAAGTCGGCCCCGAACCTGCCGGCCAAGAACTTCACCGCCATGCTGCGCCTGGACCATAACCGCGCCCTGTCGCAGGTCGCCGCCAAGACCGGCAAGCCGGTCGGCTCGATCGAGAAGATGGTCGTGTGGGGCAACCACTCGCCGACCATGTACGCTGACTACCGCTTCGCCACCGCCGACGGCCAGTCGGTCAAGGACATGATCAACGACCAGGAGTGGAACGCCAACACCTTCCTGCCGACCGTCGGCAAGCGCGGCGCGGCGATCATCGACGCCCGCGGCGCCTCGTCGGCCGCCTCGGCCGCCAACGCAGCGATCGACCACATGCATGACTGGATGCTGGGCACCAACGGCAAGTGGACCACCATGGGCATCCCGTCGGACGGTTCGTACGGCATCCCGGAAGGCACCATGTTCGGCTTCCCGGTGACCACCGAAAACGGCGAGTACACCATCGTGCAGGGCCTGGACATCGACCAGTTCTCGCAAGAGCGCATCAACGTCACGCTGAACGAGCTGAACGAAGAGAAGGCCGGCGTCGCTCACCTGCTGGGCCAGTAATTACCCTACGTCGTGCCCCCGCCGGCGGGGACCCCAGTCTGGCAAGCGCTGACGAAACGCATGCAGAAATTGGGTCCCCGCCTCCGCGGGGACGACGTGTATATGGATCTATTGTCTAAAATGCACCCTTCCGAGGTTTTGTTCCAGGGCCAACGCCAGCCGCTGATGCTCCCTGCCTGCGATCACTACGCCGGCAGCGAGAAGCTGATGCGCAAATCGATGGCCCTGCAACAAGAGCTTGGCCCGGTTTTCGACATCACCTTCGACTGCGAGGACGGCGCCAGCGCCGGCCAGGAGCGCGAACATGCGCAGCTGGTCGCCGCGCTGCTGAATGGCGAAGGCAACCGCTTCAACCGCATCGGCGTGCGCCTGCACGACGTCGGCAGCGAACATTTCGCGCATGACGTCGGCATCGTCGTCGGCGCCGCGGCCAGCAAGCTGCCCTATGTGGTGCTGCCGAAGCCGAACGGCCTGGCCGATGTGCTGCGCGCGCAACAGATCGTCAATGCCATCGCCGAAAAAGCGGGACGCCCCGCCAACAATCCGATCCCGCTGCACGTGCTGATCGAGACCCACGGCGCGCTGCACGAGGCGTGGGAGATCGCCGCCCTGCCCCAGGTCGAATGCCTGTCCTTCGGCATCATGGATTTCGTATCGAGCCACTATGGCGCCGTGCCGGCCAGCGCCATGCGCACGCCGGGGCAATTTACCCACCCACTCGTCGTCCGTGCGAAGCTGGAGATGGTTGCGGCATGTCATGCGCACCACAAGGTCCCTTCGCATAATGTGACGACCGATATCAAGGACAGCGCAGTGGTGGCCAACGACGCCACCCGCGCCGCCGGGGAATTCGGTTTCACGCGGATGTGGAGCATCCACCCTGACCAGATCAAGCCGATCGTCAAGGCCTTCACCCCGCGTGTGTCGGAAGTGAACGAGGCAACCAACATCCTGCTCGAAGCAATGGCAGCAGATTGGGGGCCGATCGCCCAGCATGGCCGCTTGCATGACCGCGCCAGCTACCGATATTATTGGACGGTGTTGCAGCGCGCGAAGCTGGCTGGCCTTGCGCTGCCAGATGCCGCGGCGGCAATCGTCAACCAACCGGAATCCATCTGATGGCCATCACTCTGAAACATCTCGCCGCCGCCTGCGCCCTTGCGCTCGCGGCCGCCGGCCTGTGCGCGCCGGCTTTCGCCGCTCCCAATGTCCACGAATCGCACCCGAAGGCCGTCAAGGTCCTGAAGGAAAAGGCGAAATCGAAAAAGGGCAAGAAAGAAGAACCGCAGCAGGAAGCGATCGACGACGAACCGGAACCGGACATCACCGACACCGTCGTCACCGATTATGCGTGCGAATTGAACAACAAGATCACCATCTACACGAACGACAAGGATGGTGGCCACATCGCACTGCGCTGGAAGAACCGCCTGCACCGGCTCGAGCGCGTGGGCACCACCACCGGCGCGCTGCGTTTCGAGAACACCAAGTTCGGCCTGATCTGGATCGGCATCCCGAGCAAGGGCATCCTGCTCGACTCGAAGCTGAACCGCCAGCTGGCCAACGAATGCAAGAACGCGGAGCAGGCCAAGCCGCTGGTCGCGGTGGCAGCGAAAAATTGAATTACTGTCGTTCCCGCCTTCGCGGGGACGACGGGTTGGATAACAAGTAGTCCCTAACGAAGGAGAATTCATGTCTCACAACACCCTGAACACGCTGAAAGAGTTCCCGCTGCTCGCGGGCCAGACCGGCCAGTTTTACTCGCTGCCGGCACTGGGCGAAGCCCTGGGCGTGAACCTGTCGCGCCTGCCGGTGTCGATCCGTATCGTCCTCGAGTCCGTGCTGCGCAACTGCGACGGCAAGAAGGTCACCGAAGAACACGTCCGCCAGCTGGCGAACTGGGGCCCGACCGCCGCCCGCACCGAAGAGATTCCCTTCGTCGTCGCCCGCGTCGTGCTGCAGGACTTCACCGGCGTGCCGCTGCTGGCCGACCTGGCCGCGATGCGCAACGTCGCCTACAAGATGGGCGCGAACGCCAAGAAGATCGAGCCGCTGGTGCCGGTCGACCTGGTGGTCGACCACTCGGTCACCATCGACCACTTCCGCACCCCGGACGCGCTCGACCTGAACATGAAGCTCGAGTTCTCGCGCAACAACGAGCGCTACCAGTTCATGAAGTGGGGCATGCAGGCCTTCGACACCTTCGGCGTCGTGCCGCCGGGCTTCGGCATCGTCCACCAGGTCAACCTCGAGTACCTGGCGCGCGGCGTCATGAAGAGCGGTTCCATGTACTACCCGGACACCCTGGTCGGCACCGACTCGCACACCACCATGATCAACGGCGTCGGCGTCGTCGGCTGGGGCGTGGGCGGCATCGAAGCCGAGGCGGGCATGCTGGGCCAGCCGGTCTACTTCCTGACCCCGGACGTCATCGGCGTGAACCTGACCGGTTCGCTGCGCGAAGGCTGCACCGCGACTGACCTGGTGCTGACCATCACCGAAATGCTGCGTAAAGAGAAGGTCGTCGGCAAGTTCGTCGAATTCTTCGGCAAGGGCACCGCCTCGCTGTCGACCACCGACCGCGCCACCATCGGCAACATGGCCCCGGAATACGGCGCGACCATGGGCTTCTTCCCGGTCGACGAAAAGACCGTCGACTACTTCCGCGGCACCGGCCGTACCGAAGAAGAACTGGCTGCCTTCGAAAACTACTTCAAGGCCCAGAACCTGTTCGGCGTCCCGCAAGAAGGCGAGATCGAGTACACCCGCGTGGTCTCGCTCGACCTGTCGACCGTGACCCCGTCGCTGGCCGGCCCGAAGCGTCCGCAGGACCGTATCGAACTGGGCGCGATGAAGTCGACCTTCACCGACCTGTTCTCGAAGCCGACCACCGCCAACGGCTTCAACAAGGCCGCCGACGACCTGAACAAGGTCTACGAGACCACCAACGGCGTGCGCGTGAAGAACGGCGACGTCCTGATCGCCGCCATCACGTCCTGCACCAACACCTCGAACCCGAGCGTGCTGCTGGCCGCCGGCCTGCTGGCCAAGAAGGCCGTCGAGAAGGGCCTGACCGTCGCGCCGCACATCAAGTCCTCGCTGGCCCCCGGCTCGCGCGTGGTCACCAACTACCTCGAAGCCGCCGGCCTGCTGCCTTACCTGACCCAGCTGGGCTTCGGCGTCACCGCTTACGGCTGCACCACCTGCATCGGTAACGCCGGCGACCTGACCCCGGAACTGAACGAGACCATCACCTCGAACGACATCATCGCCTCGGCGGTCCTGTCGGGCAACCGTAACTTCGAAGCGCGTATCCACCCGAACATCCGCTCGAACTTCCTGGCCTCGCCGCCGCTGGTCGTCGCCTACGCGATCGCCGGCAACGTGACGCGCGACCTGATGAGTGAGCCGGTCGGCAAGGGCTCGGACGGCGTCGACGTCTACCTGGGCGACATCTGGCCGACTTCGCAGGAAGTCCAGGACCTGATGAAGTTCGCGATGAATTCGGACGTCTTCAAGGCCAACTACGCCGACGTCAAGGGCAACCCCGGCAATCTGTGGGAAGCCGTGTCCGCGGTCGAGGGCCAGGTCTACGACTGGCCGACGTCGACCTACATCGCCGAACCGCCGTTCTTCTCGAACTTCGAGATGACCCCGCAAGCCGCTTCCGCAGGCATCGCCAACGCGCGCGCCCTGGGCGTGTTCGGCGATTCGATCACCACCGACCACATCTCCCCGGCCGGTTCGATCAAGGAAGACGGCCCGGCAGGCAAGTACCTGAAAGAGCACGGCGTGCTCAAGGCGGACTTCAACTCCTACGGCTCGCGCCGCGGCAACCACGAAGTCATGATGCGCGGCACCTTCGCGAACGTCCGCATCAAGAACAAGATGATCCCGGCCAAGGCCGACGGTTCCGCGGTCGAAGGCGGCATCACCATCCACCAGCCGAGCGGCGAACAGATGTCGATCTACGACGCGGGCATGAAGTACATCGCGGAAGGCACCCCGACGATGATCTTCGCCGGCGAAGAGTACGGCACCGGCTCCTCGCGCGACTGGGCAGCCAAGGGCACCCAGCTGCTGGGCGTGAAGGCCGTGATCGCCCGTTCGTTCGAGCGTATCCACCGTTCCAACCTGGTCGGCATGGGCGTGCTGCCGCTGCAGTTCCTGGGTGACGACAGCGTCGAATCCCTGGGCATCACCGGCACCGAGACTTACGACCTGAAGGGCCTGGAAGGCGAGATCCGCCCGCAGATGCAGGCAACCCTGGTGATCCACCGCGCCGACGGCTCGGTCAAGGAAACCTCGGTGCTGCTGCGCATCGACACCCCGATCGAAGTCGACTACTACAAGCACGGCGGCATCCTGCCGTTCGTGCTGCGCCAGCTGCTGGCTGCTTAAGTTAGCTAGGGGTCAGCGTTCGCAGGGGTCAGAGCCCGGTTCATCCGGGTGGGCTCTGACCCCGGTTCGAAGCCGCAGACGGCAAAAAAGCCGGAATCCGCAAAGGTTCCGGCTTTTTTTACGCCCCATCCCCCAACTCCCCACCCACCAAATCGCACGTCGCCGGATTCGCCGGAAAATATCCGCAGGAACTCAAGGGCGTCGCAGTCCAGACCAGATACAGCAGCATTCCCACGAACAGCGAAGTCAGCGACCAGGTGACTTCCTTCGGCCACGGCGCGCTCAGCCTGTAGGTTTTCCGGAACAGCCCGCATCCGATTGCCAGCAGCACGATCAGCGGCACCCAGTCGATGCCACTGGCCGAGCTGGCAAACGGGCCTCGGCTGAACATGAAGGTGGCCCACACGCCGGCCCCGAATAGCGCCATGACCGCTGTGACGAGCGTCACCACGGCTGTGAAAAATTTCATGGTTTCGTTCATCGATCTGGTCCAATCTGAATGCTTGCGAGATGGGGTGAATGCAAGGTTCGACATCGCGCTTCCGGTCGAGTTCGCGCCCCGGCTCGAACGGCGGAACACGCGTGCGCTGTGTCAAATTGATGCTTCGAACACACAATGTAAAAAGGCCGGAACCTGCGGCGGTTCCGGCCTTTTGCCCGCGTACAGCCCTTACTTGGCCGGCGTATCGCCCAGCTCTGAATGACGCGACAGGTGCTGCACGATGAACCACGACTGCAACTCGTTGGTGCGCACGATCTCGCTGACGATCAGGTCGTTCGTGCCGTCATCACCGGCATCGTCCGCCTCGCGCGCCAGCGGACGCGCGTCGAGCAGGATCTTCTCGTGGCCGTTCGCCAGGCGGTCAAGTTGGGCACGCGCAGTCTCGCGTCCGCGCGGCCCGCGCGCGATTTCCGACTCGCTCGCCACGTCGCCAGGCAGCGCGACCGTGACGCCCCCCAGGGTCTGGATCCGCTCGGCGATGGAATCCATGAGTTCTGCCTGCTCTTCGTAGTGCTTGTCGAACAGCAGATGCAGTTCATAAAAAGTTGCGCCGGCCGTCTGCCAATGCGCCTTCTTGTAGGCGTCCCGCATGGCCATGGTGTGCGCCAGCATGCGGTTCAGCGCACGCACGCTCTTGGCGCGTACATCCTCGCTCAGGCCGATGCGCACCGGCTGCAGCTCGCCGAATTCTTGAACGATGTGTTCCTTGCCTTTCTTGTCCTGCTCAGCCATTTTTTGATCTCGCTGGTAGTCGTTGGAAAACTTTACTCAAACGCCCTCAAGATTTGAGCAATTTGAGCACGAGCTTTGACTATAGCCAGAACGTGGATCCGGTGTCGTACGGCAGATGGGACGCTCAGGTCTCGGCCCACTGCCGCAGCAGGTTGTGATAATGCCCGGTCAGCCCCACCAGCTCCGGTCCGTCGCCATGCTTCGCCCGTAAAGCCTGGATGTTCGTGTCCAGCTCATACAGCATCGCCCGCTTCCAGTCGTCACGCACCATGCTCTGCACCCACAGGAAAGAAGCCACGCGCTCGCCGGCCGTCACCGGCTGCACCTCGTGCACGCTGGCCGATGGATACACGATCGCATCCCCTGCCGGCAGCTTGACCTCGTGGGCGCCGTAGGAATCGATCACGCTCAGCTCCCCGCCTTCGTAGTCTTCGGGCTCGGACAGGAACACGGTACAGGACACGTCGGTCCGCAGCGCCGGTCCGCCGCGCTGCGCCCGGATCGCGCCGTCCACGTGCGGCCCATAATGCTCGCCGCCGGCATAGCTGTTGAAGAAAGGCGGCAGGATCCGCAAGGGCAGCACGCTCGCGAAGAACAGCGGATGCGCCATCAGCGCCGCCGACACGGTCTGGCCCAGTTCGACGGCCAGCGGCGATCCTTCCGCCAGCTGGCGGTTGCGCTTCACCTGCGCGCCCTGGCTGCCGACGCTGGCGCGGCCGTCGATCCAGTCGGTCGAGGCCAGCCGCGAACGCATCGCCTTGACCTGCTCCGGGCCCAGGACGCCGGGAATATGCAGCATCATGATGTGATCAGAACTTGAAGTTGGCGGTCAGGGTCGCCGAGCGGCCCGGCGCCACGCCCGCATAGTGCGGCGACGAGACCTTGTCGAAGTACAGCTTGTCGGTCAGGTTCTGCAGGTTCAGCTGCAGCGCGATGTCCTTCGTGACGGCGTAGCTGGCCATCGCGTCGAAGCGCGCGTAACCCGGCACGGCCTTGTTGTTGTTGACGTTGGCGTAGACCTTCGACATCGCGCTCACGCCGAAGCCGGCCGTGAAGCCCTTCGTGAAGGCATAGCTGGTCCACAGCGAGGCGCTGTTCTTCGGCGTGCTCGGGAAGCGGTTGCCGTTGTACGGCGACGGCACGAAACTGCTGCCCGAAGCGATATAGCCGTTGTCGGCGATCTCGGCATCCAGCCAGGTGTAGCCGCCGAACACGGTCCAGGCGCTGGCCAGCTTGCCCGAGAAGCCGAGTTCCACGCCCCGGATTTCCTTGCGGCCGACGTTCTGGGTCGTGCCGTCCGGCGCCGTCACGCGGGCGTTGTTCATGGTGCTCTTGAACAGGGCGCCGGTCACGGACAGGCGGCCGCCCGGCAGCAGGTCCCACTTGGTGCCCAGCTCGATGTTGCGGCTGCGCTGGGGCTGCAGGTTCTGCACCACGGCGGTCAAGGCGTCGAGGCCGTCGCCGCCGTCGTTGCCCGGCGGGGTCGCCGAACTGGCGTAGGACAGGTAGATGCTGCCGTTCTTCGAAGGCTTGTAGACGATGCCGGCCTGGCTGCTGACGAAGTCGGTGTCGACGGTGGCGTGGGCGGCGGCCGTGGTGGCGGTCGGCAGCGTGTCGAGGGTGCTCTGGAAATCGTCCCAGCGCAGCCCCAGGTTCAGCAGCCACCGCGGGTCGATCTCGATGGTGTCGAAGGCGTAGGCGGCCCTGGTCTTGGTCGACACGTGGGTCAGCGCGCCGGACCGGCTGCGCGTGGCGACCCACGGGTCGTCAGGGTTCGGGTTCGCCAGCGTGGTGCAGTTGTACAGCGTGGCCGCGCCGGAAGTCGGGCAGGTGAAGGTGCCGGTCAGCGGATTGTTGGTGCCCGGCGTGAAGATGTAGCTGCCGCGGTCGGTGGTCTCGCGGTCGAATTCGATGCCGGTGTTGAAGCTGTGCTTCAGGCCCGCGGCCGCCAGTTCGCCGCTCAGGCTGGTCACGTTGGCGATGGTGGCAGTTTCGGTGGCGCGGGTGTTGGCGCGGCGCCAGACGGTGCCGTAGCGGACCGTGTTGCCCTTCGAATCGTCCGGCTGGGTCCAGACGTAGTCGTTGGTCGACTTGCCATAGCGGGTCACGTTCCGGAGCGAGAGAGCCTTGCTGAACTCGTGGCGCAGGTCGATCGTGCCGACATCGCTCTTGGTATCGCGGAAGTCGCGGTTGGCCAGGCCGTAGAAGGTCTCGCGGTCGACCGCGAACGGGGTGCCGTTGCCGTTCTTGCCGACGTCGGCGCCGCTCGTGACCGGGTTGTTGAAGGGGATGCCGGTGTCCGGGATCTCGTGCGAGGTCAGGTGGTAGACGCTGACAATGGCGCGGTCCGGGCCGGTCAGGCCGAAGGTGACGGTGGGCGCGACGCCCCAGCGCTTGCCGCCGACGACCTTGCGGCCCGGCACGTCGTTCTCGTGCGCCATCACGTTCAGGCGGAAGGCGCTGTTGCTGCCCAGGGCGCGGTTGACGTCGCCGGTGATGCGTTTGTACTTGTCGCTGCCGATGCCTACCGAAGCGCTGTTGAAGTCGTAGGCCTGCGCGGTCTTGCTGACCAGGTTGACGCCGCCGCCCGCCGAGGAACGGCCGCCGTAGGCCGAGTTCGGGCCCTTCACCACTTCCACCTGCTCGAGGTTGAAGATCTCGCGCGACTGCGAGCCGGCATCGCGGATGCCGTCGATATAGGTGTCGGTCTGGGCGTTGTAGCCGCGGATGAACAGGTTGTCGCCGACCGGGTTGCCGCCCTCGGCCGCGCCGATGGTGATGCCTGGCACGGTGCGCAGCGCATCCGTCAGCGAGACGGCGCCGGTCTGCGAAATCGTCTCGGCGGTCACGACCGTCACCGATTTCGGCGTGTCGAGCAGCGGCGCGGTGAACTTGTCGTTGGCGGAGACCGGGCCGGCCGGCGCCTTGGCGCCCGAGACCTGCACCGCCGGGATGCTCTGGTCGATCACGTTGTCCGGCGCCGCGTGGGCCGCCGGCATGCCGAGGGTGGCCAGCATGGCCAGCGCAGGTGCGGGCAGAGTCACACGAAACTGCGGGGCGTGCTTGCGGCTCTTGATGAAGGATGCTTGCTGCTTATTGTTATTCGGCATGGGATCGGACAGCGTGGAAAGATAATGAGAACGATTCGCATTATGATTCCTGTTGAGTGTTTTGACAAGCACTGCACCGCCTGTCACTTGCCTGTGTGTTACAGGCATGTGGCCGAATCAACTACAATACCGGGGATAAGGGTTTATCATGGCCCCCTGGGCTTGATGTTTCGAGCCATCGTTCCACCTTCATTCATCTACTATGCGTCGCTCCTCCAAAGACTCACCCAAACTATCGGCAGAAAGCCAGCGTCTAGTCAGCATCAGCCAAGCCATCGTGCAGGCCGCCAGCCGCGTTGAAGAACGGACCTGGGAGCGTAATCTCGACTCGCAGCTGCAAAAGCTGCTCAAGACCAACCACCAGGAAAGCATCGACGCCGCCCTGAACGTCCTGTTCAAGGGCGACCTCGCGGTCTACGACGTGCTGATGGACGGCGTCGAAGCGGTCAGCGAATCCTCGACCATGACCGAACAGGGCGCGGACGGCGCCGAGGTCACCTGGCAGGCCCTGCTGGTGGCCGCGCCGGTGCTGGCCTGGACCCGCTTCTCGATCGCGTCCGGCACGATTCCGAACGATATCGTCACC
>CAJYXO010000143.1 GCA_913778765.1 uncultured Massilia sp.
GTAGGCCAGCACGTTGCGGCGTACCGAGTTGTAGGCCGCTTCCTGCTCGGCCTTGAGGATGGTGGTGTAGACGCGGATGCCCTTGGTATAGGCCTCGTCCTTGAACTGGTTGTAGACCGCCTGGCGCGCCAGTTCGGCCACGTACTCGGCATGGGTGTCGAATTCCTGGCCGCGGGTGTTCACGCGCAGCGGCTCGTTCAGCGCCTTCTGGTACTGGGCTTCGCTGATGTAATCCAGTTCGCGCATGCGCTTCAGGACCGCGTGCTGGCGCTCGCGCGCGCGCTTCGGATTCGCCACCGGATTGTGGCGCGAAGGATTCTGCGGCAGGCCGGCCAGCATCGCCATCTCGGCCACGCTGAGCTGGTCGAGGCTCTTGTTGAAATAGGTGCGCGCGGCGCTCGAGAAGCCGTAGGCGCGCTGGCCCAGGTAGATCTGGTTCATGTACAGCTCGAGGATCTCGTCCTTGCTGAGGGCGGCCTCGATCTTGTAGGCCAGCGCGATCTCGTTGACCTTGCGGCCGATGTGCTTCTCGCGCGACAGGAAGAAGTTGCGCGCCACCTGCATCGTGATGGTCGAGCCGCCGCCGGCGCCGAAGCCGTGGCGCAGGTTCGAATAGACGGCGCCGAGGCCGCGCTGGAAGTCGATCGCGCCATGTTCGTAGAAGCGCGCGTCCTCGATCGCCAGCAGCGATTTCTTCATCAGGTCGGGGATCTTCCGGATCGGGACGAAATCGCGGTGCTCTTCGCCGAACTCGCCGATCAATACATGATCCGCCGTGTAGATGCGCAGCGGGATCTTGGGGCGGTAGTCGGTGACCGCGTCCAGCGCCGGCACGTTCGGCAGCACGCGGAACAGGACGTAGCCGACCACCGCCGCCACGCACAGGAGCATGGCGGCGAGGGCGACCAGGATGAATCCGCGGATGCCGCTGAACGCGCGGCGTGGGGTTTTACGCGAAGTTGCCAAAACTTGAACTCTCTGAGGGTGGTCTACCTCAAAATTATAATCCGCTTTTCTTCCTATACGGCATGTGCCATAGTTCCACTTTAAGGGACCGCTAAGCGGCCCCCGCAGTTCAAGAACGCGATACTCCCCAAGGAAACCATGCCGTACGATCCCCATCCACCGGCCGTGAAGCCGTACATCCCGGCCTCCGCCCACCTGCCCGAACTGACCCTGCGCGCCCTGATCATGGGCACGGTGCTGGGCATGGTCTTCGGCGCCTCCTCGCTCTACCTGGTGCTAAAGGTCGGCCTGACCGTCAGCGCCTCGATTCCGGTGGCGGTGATCGCGATCACCCTGTTCGGCATGGCGAAGAAGGCCGGCGGACGCGAAGCGAGCATCCTCGAAAACTCGATCACCCAGACCGCCGGTTCGGCCGGCGAATCGCTGGCCTTCGGCCTCGGCGTGACCATGCCGGCCATCATGATCCTCGGCTTCGACCTGGAGATCTCGCGCGTGATGCTGGTGGGCGTGCTGGGCGGCCTGCTCGGCATCCTGATGATGATTCCGATGCGCCGCACCATGATCGTCGACCAGCACCGCGAACTCAAATATCCGGAAGGCACGGCCTGCGCCGAGGTGCTGAAGGCGGCCGCCACGCCGTCCTCGCGCGAAGCAGCGGGCGAGATCCGCGTCGAGGGCTCGGATGAAGACAAGGCCGCGCGCCAGCGCGCCTTCATCATCTTCGGCGGCTTCGGCATCGGCCTGCTGTACAAGGTGCTGAGCATCTCGCTCAAGCTGTGGAAGGACACCGTCAACTTCGTGTTCAACGCGCCGCTGAAGGCCGGTTCGGCCGGCGCCGAGATCTCGCCAGAGCTGCTGGGCGTCGGCTACATCATCGGTCCGCGCATCGCGATGACGATGGCGGCCGGCGGCGTGCTGTCCTATCTGCTCTTGATCCCGATGATCAAGTTCTTCGGCGAGTCGCTCGCCGTGCCGCTGTCTCCGGGCACTACATTGATCCGCGACATGGGCCCGGACGACATCCGCAGCGCCTATGTCCTGTATATCGGCGCCGGCGCGGTGGCGGCCGGCGGTCTGATTTCGCTGGTGCGTTCGCTGCCGACCATCTGGAACGGTTTGAAGGGCGGCCTGGCGGGCTTCAAGTCCGGTTCGACCGGTGATGCTTCGCTGCGCACCGACCAGGACATCCCGCTGAAGTGGGTGGTGATCGGCTGCCTGGCCATCATCGCCGTGATCACCTTCGCGACGCCGCTGCACATGAACCTGCTGGGCGCGCTGCTGATCCTGGTGTTCGGCTTCCTGTTCTCGACCGTGTCCTCGCGCCTGACGGGGGAGGTGGGTTCGTCCTCGAATCCGATCTCCGGCATGGCGGTGGCGACCCTGCTGTTCACCTGCCTGATCTTCCTGGTGATGGGCTGGACCGGCGGCCGCTATTACGTGACCGCGCTGTCGGTCGGCGCCATCGTCTGCATCGCCGCCAGCAATGCCGGCACGACCTCGCAGGACCTGAAGACCGGCTTCCTGGTCGGCGCCACGCCGCGCCTGCAGCAGTACGCGATCCTGGCCGGCGCGTTCGCATCGGCGCTGATCCTGGGCCCGATCCTGCTGAAGCTGAACGATGCCGGCACCGTGTATGTGCCGGCCGCGCAGGTGGCGCCGCACGTCACGACCGATGCGGCCAAGCTGACGCAGACGGCGCAGCTCCAGGGGCCGCAGGCTTCCTCGGATCACGCCACGTATAAAGTCTGGCAGAAGACCGATACGGCGGGCGGCCCGGCCGGCAAGTACCTGGTGCGCGACGACGGCTCGCTCGCTTACCTGGTCGACCCGGGCATCAACGGCCAGTTCCACACCCGCCCGGACGGCTCGGAAGTCAAGAAGTACGACGCACCCAAGGCCGTGCTGATGTCCTATATCATCAAGGGCATCCTCGACCAGCAACTGCCCTGGACCCTGGTGCTGTTCGGCGTGATGATCTCGGTGGTGCTGGAGATGGCCGGCATCCAGGCGCTGGCGTTCTCGGTGGGCGTGTACCTGCCGCTGGTGTCGACCCTGCCGATCGCGATCGGCGGCCTGGTGCGCTGGGTGGTCGACCGCCGCAACAACAAGCTGCCGCAGTATGCGGGACTGAACGAGGAAGAACTGCAGGCTGCCGGCGACCGCAGCTCGGGCACCTTGCTGGCCTCCGGCTACATCGCCGGCGGCGCGCTGGCCGGCATCATCATCGCGATCACGGCAGGCGTGCTGACCGACTTCGACACCATGATGGGCAAGTGGGCGGAGGCCGCGAATCCCTTCTTCGCGGGGGTGAATTCGGATGTGCTGTCGATCGTTCCTTATGCGGCGCTGATCGTGCTGCTGTACTGGGTGGGGCGCGAGAAGCCGGCCAAGCAATAGCCCCGATACGTCATTCCCGCGCAGGCGGGAATCCAGGTTGGACGCGTCATCGAGACGCACGCAGAACTTGGGTCCCCGCCTGCGCGGGGACGACATCGGCAAGCAGCGGGCTCAAACGAAGGTCAGGTCATGCTGCCGGATCGTGTGATCCAGCCATTCATCCGTATGCCCGAACCGGTAGCCCAGCGCCCGCGCCCGCGACGTATCCATCACCATCGCCCCCGGCAGGTCGAAAGGCGACAAGCGCCCCGGCGCCTCCGGCGGCGTCACGCGCCGCGTCTTCACGGCCGTCTCCAGCACCTCGCCGACGCGCCGGTAAAGCCCGGCCGCCGACAGCGCGCCGTCGCAGGCCGCGTTAACCGGCCCCGTAAACGACTGCATCCCGGTCCAGAACAGGAAATCGGCCGCCGCATGCGCGGTCATGAAGGACACGGCCGCATCCTCGTTCGAATACGGCAGCACGGCGCCGGCGCGCGCCAGTTCCACGTAATGGGCCAGGCGGCCGGTAAAGTCTTCGGGGCCGCCCAGCACGTGGGCCAGGCGCGGCGTCACCAGCGGCAGCGAGCCGTCGCGCGCCAGGTAGGCTTCGGCCTGCACCTTGCCGGACACGTAGCATTCGGTGGCGCGGCGCGGGTCGTGCCAGGGATAGGCGGTGTCGATCGGCTGGGCTTCGACCGCCAGGTCGGTTTCGAGCAGGCGGACGCCGTCCGGACGCGCGTGGAAGCCGAGCACGCGGTAGGCGTCGACGGTCGAGGTCATCACATAGCGTCCGACCTTGCCGGCAAAGCTGCGTACGGCGATCGCCGCGTCGAGCGGGCTGTAGCACATCTGGTCGTAGACGATGTCGAAGGGGCCGGCATCGGCAAGCTTGCGCATGCCGGGCTCGTTGCGGCGGTCGGTGCGGATGCGCTGGATGCTGCCGCCGAAGGGATCGGGCGCATAGCCGCGCGTGGCGATGGTGACGCGGTGGCCGGCGCGCAGGAGGCGCTGCACGAGCAGCCGGCCGATGAAGCGGGTACCGCCGATCACCAAAATGTTCTTGGTCATGGTTTTCCTTACGCAGACTGCGCTGAAGAAGTAGCGGGTTCTTGGTGGATCGGCTATATTTTGTATGCAGTGCAGCAATTGTTCAAACAAGAAAAAAACGGTGCGATGAATAAGAAAAACTTACGCATGGTGAGGCAATGAAACCGCTGCGCAGCCTGTCCGGACTGATCGACTTCGAATGCGCGGCCCGCTGGGGCAGCTTCAAGCTGGCGGCCCAGGAGCTGCACAAGACGCCGGCCGCGGTCAGCCTGCAGGTCAAGCAGCTGGAAGAGGCGGTCGGCTTCCCGCTGTTCGTGCGCCATCCGCGCCACATCGCCCTGACCGCCAAGGGCCAGGAACTGGCGATCGCGGTCGGCCGCTCGCTCGGCGACCTGCGCGCCAAGGTCGCCGCACTGCAGCGCGGCGACGAGGAAGCGATCCTGCGCATCTCGACCACGCACTCCTTCGCCATCAAATGGCTGGTGCCGCGCATGCCGCGTTTCACCAAGCTGCATCCCGAACTCGACATCCGCATCGATTCGAACGACACCCCGGTCGACCTGGAGGACGACGGCGTCGACGTGGCGATCCGCTTCGGCCCGGTCAAGGACGGCGATCCGGCGCTGCTGTTCCGCGAGCGCCTGGTGCCGGTCTACAGTCCCGAACTGTTATCGGAAGGACAGCCGGAACTGACGCTGTCCGACCTGGCGCGTTTTCCGCTGCTGTGCGAGCGCACGCCCGAGGCCTGGCTGCAGCTCCTGAACGAGAACAAGGCGCTCAAGGGGAAGTACGATTTCTCGCGCACCTTCAGCCACTGGGGCGTGCTGGCCCAGGCCGCGGTGGCCGGGCAGGGCGTGGGGCTGGTGCCTTACGGGATCGCCTTCGAGGACATCGCCGCCGGCAGCCTGCGGGTGCTGAACTGCCGCAGTGCGCCGTATGGGAACGGCTACCGCTTCCTGGTGAATCCGCACAAGGAGGCGATGTCCAAGGTGCAGCAGTTCCGCGCGTGGATGATCGGGGAGATGGAGGCGATGCGGCGCACGCTGGAGGTTAACGCCTTTTAATCGGCTTTGTTCAGGGTGAAGCTGCCGAGCGGCTTCCGGCCGCCGAGACCGAGGCTGTAATAGCTCCCCTCGGCCGCCGCCGGCGCCAACGGCCCGTTCATGAACAGGTAGCCGTCGCACAGCCAGGTGCGCCCCAGGGTCAGGCGGCCTTCCTTCGTTTCGTAGGCCAGCGCCTGCGCCAGCGGGAAGAAGGCTTCGTCCGCGGCCCCCACATGGTCGACCACGACGCGCTTCCAGTCGCCGCCGATGCAGGACTTGGCGTCTTCCTGCGTGAAGCGGATCGTCGCTTCGACCCTGGCCCGTCCATGTTCATCGGCGACGCGCAACTTCCAACGGCCATCCGGCTGCCGGGCATGGCTGGCGGCGGCCAGGGAAGCCGCCAACAGGGCGGCGAAGTATTTGTGTGACGAGCGCATAGGCAATGTCTCAGGCGTTTGGGAAACGCTACACAGCCTAGCTGATCTGTGGAAAAAAAGCTGAAAAGATGATATTTTCCTACGGTTAATATTTTTACTTCTTGTCATCTTTCTTATACATATGTCGAGTCACCAAGCGGTCACCGTTTCTTACACACGCAAAGCGATTCCCGCCGCCATCGCCCTGATGCTGTTCAGTCTGCACGCCGCCGCGCAAACCGCGGCCGCGGACGGGCAGGCCGCCACGCCGCCCGCCGCCAAGCCTGCGGCCAGGGCCGCCACGAAACCTGCCGCCCAGCCGGACGCCAAACCGGCCGCCCCGGTCAGCGCGGACACGCCCCAGCCCAACGGCCAGATCGCCACCGTGAACGTGGTCAGCGAACGCCAGACCAACCGCGTCGACCGCCAGGTCTACGACATCAAGAACGACGCCAGCACGGCCGGCGCCTCGATCGGCGACGTGCTGAACAACGTGCCCTCGGTGAACGTCGATCCGAACGGCACCGTGCGCCTGCGCGGCAGCGAGCGCGTGACGGTGCTGGTCGACGGCAAGCCGACCGCCCAGCTGCAGGGCGAGAACCGCGCCGCCGCCATCAATGCGCTGCCGGCCGAGAACTACGAATCGGTCCAGGTGATCAACAACCCGGGCGCGGAGTTCGGCAACGAAGCTGGCGGCGGTCCGATCCTGAACCTGATCTCGCGCCGCTACACCAAGCCGGGCGGGAACGGCAGCATGGCCGCCAACGTCGGCCCGGGCGGGCGCCACAACGCCTTCGCCAACGGCAGCCACAGCGCCGGCTATGCCTCGGTGAACGGCACCCTGAACTACCGCCGCGACGGCAATGACGTCGACACCGAACAGGTTCGCGAAGCCATCGATCCGGGCACCGGCGCGGTCAGCCGCCTGCGCCAGAACACTGCCAGCCACGGCGTCAACAGCTTCGTGCAGGCCGGCGTCGGCGGGCGCTACAACTACAGCGAGAGCGACACGGTCAGCGCCTCGGTGTCGGCCAACAAGCGCGGCAACGACAGCAATTCGAACCAGCACTTCACGGATTACCGCACCGGCCAGACGCCGGCGGTCGACTATTTCACGCGCCGCAAGACCGATGGCGACGCCACCAACTACGAGCTGGTGACCGGCTTCGAGCGCCGCTTCAAGGCCGACGGCGAAAGCCTGAAGGTCGACCTGCGCCACTCGTCGAACACCAACACCGCCGATACCGGGACCCTGTACCAGAACACAGAAACGCCCTGCGCCTGCGGCCCGGTCCTGCGCGACTACGTCCAGGACGCCGAGACGCGCACGCGCCTGACCGACCTGAGCACCGATTACACCGGCAAGGCCGGCCCGGGCTTCCTGACCGCCGGCGCGCGCTGGCAGCGTACGCAGATCACGGCCGACAACCGCTACCTGTTCCTGGCCGGCGGCGGCCTCGATACCCGCCGCAGCAACCTGTTCGAACTCGACCAGGACGTGGTGGCGGCCTACGGCACCTACGAGATGCCGATCGATAAGCTGTGGTCCTTCAAGGGCGGCCTGCGCGTCGAGCACACCGACCAGGACCTGGACCAGGTCACGACCGACATCCAGGCGTCCAACAAGTACACCAGCTATTTGCCCAGCCTGTTCCTGACCTACAAGCTGGACAAGTTCTCGAACCTGCGCCTGTCCTACGCGGACCGGATCTCGCGTCCCAGCTCGGCCGAGCTGAACCCCTTCGTCAACTACGCCAACGATTACTACGTCAGCTCCGGCAACCCGCACCTGCACGCGGTGAAGCTGCATTCGCTGGAACTGGGCTACGAGACCAAGATCATGGGCCTGGCGCCGGCCAGCGTGCGCGGCTACCTGCGCAGCGAATCCGACGTCATCACCGAGCGCCGCGTCTTCCTGAACCAGAACACGCTGCTGACCACGCGCGAGAACCTGGGCGACCGGCGCTCCGGCGGCATCGAGTTCTCGCTGATGGGCATGATCCCGCCGACCTGGCGTCCGATGGGCATCAAGATGCCGAACGTCCGTTTCATGTTCAACGGGAACTGGGGCTTCATCGAGCAGGACCGCATCGGCGCCCAGGGCCTGACCGGCGAGAAGCGCTCGTCGCCCTCGCTGCAATTGCAGGGCGGCGGCCAGTGGACGATCAACGAGGCCAACACGCTGTCGGTGTTCGGCTTCCGCCAGGGCAAGCTGCTGTCCGGCGAGGGCTATCGCGAACCCTTCGGCATGATGAACCTGTCCTTCGAACACAAGTTCGACAAGCGCCTGTCGCTGAACATCCGCGCCAACGACGTGCTGGATTCGACCGGCCAGAAGTTCCGTGTCGAGACGGACCTTTTACGCGACCGCACCGACACCACCGTGCACCAGCGCCGCGTCTACGTGGGCCTGCGCTACACCTTCGGCGGCGTGACCGGCAACGATGCGGTGCGCAATGCGATGGCGGCGGCCGGCGTGAACGTGGACAGCCCGGCGGCGCGCGAGGCGATCAAGCGTGCGCAGGAGATGCGAGAGGCCCAGGAGAAGGCGGAGAAGGCCGCCGCGGAGAAGGCGGCGGCGGAAAAGACCGGCGCCAGGGACGCGGCGCCGGCCCAGCCCGCGCCGGCACCGTCACCGCAGCGCTGACGCGAGCGCGGCTTCAGCCGCCGGCGGCCCGCGGCGGCACCGCCGCCAGTTCGCCGGCGGCGCGCCGCTTGCGCATCTTCTGGACGTACATCGCCGCATCCGCCGCGGCGATGGCCGCCTCGACATCGCCGTCGACGTCCAGCCACGACTCGCCGACCGAGAAGGCGATCGGCGGCGTACCGTCGCCGGCCTGGCTCAGCTGGGCGCGGGCAGCCTCGATACGGGCATGCATGCTCTCCGGCCGCACCGCCGGCGCGACCACGATGAACTCGTCGCCGGCATAACGGACCAGCGTGTCGCCGGGGCGGAAGCTGGCGCGCAGGATGCCGGCGAAGCGCTGCAGGCAGGCGTCGCCCATCTGGTGGCCGTACCTGTCGTTGATGTCCTTGAAGTCGTTCAGGTCGAAGAACAGGATCGCCGCGCCCTGCGCACGCGTGGCGTGCAGCGTCGGCAGCAGGGTCCTGCGGTTGGCCAGGCCGGTCAGCATGTCGCTTTCCGCCAGCTGGCGCATGTGCTCGCGCGCCTCGCGCATCTCGCGGTTGCTGTCCGCCAGCTCGGCGGCGATGATGCGGTACATCGCCAGCACGTAGCCGAGCACGATCATCCATTCGGCTGCGCCGTCGAAGGCGGAATGCGCGGCCAGGTAGGGCGCCACCACGGCCGGCGCCAGCCAGTCGATCGCGACCAGCTGCGACAGGTAGGCGAAGGATTCGACGCTGGAGAACGCCGCACGGACCGCCAGTCCGGCGGCCAGCCACTGCCAGCCGGCGATCCGTTCGCGGATCACGATGGCGACGGCGGCCCACAGCAGGACGGCCAGCGCCGCGGCGTTGACCATGCCGAGTTCGTCGATCGAACGGTGCAGCATGCCGACGCCGAGGCCGAATCCGAGGCAGGCCAGCAGGGCCAGGCCGGCCCGCGGGCGCTTCGGCATGCGGCCGGCCAGCGCCAGCACGCCGCCGATGAGCAGGCAGGCGAAGGCCAGCTTGCTGCTCACGTAGGCGGTGACCATGGTCTTTCGCAGCCAGGCCCGGTCGGGATGGAAGAGCCAGTAGCAGGCGGTGACGCCGAGCGCCGCCGCGTTGGCGGCCCAGGCCAGCAGCTGGGGCTTCAGTTCCGGCCGCCTGGACGAACGGTAGAGCACGAACAGGAAGGCCATGATCATCGCGTCGGACACGAATTGCGCGAGCGTACTCCAGCGATACAGCAGCAGTTCCATGTGGCCTCGAGGGGGCGGGAGCGTCGGGGATGAGAGCCAGTCTACTTCAGGCTGTTACCAGAATGCAATGACAATATCCCGGCGCGCGCATGGATGCCACGCCCCGGCCATGTTCAGCCGCCGGAGCGCTTCGGGCCGTGGCCCAGCTTCTTCAGGGTCTCGAGCACCAGCTCGACGTGGTCGCCCTGGACCTCGATCACGCCATCCTTGACGGTGCCGCCGGAGCCGCAGGCAGTGCGCAGCTGTTTGCCGAGCGCGTTCAGGGCCGCGCCATCGAGGGCCAGGCCCTTGACCAGGGTGACGGTCTTGCCGCCGCGGCCCTTGGATTGGCGCGAGACGCGCACCACGCCTTCGCCCTTGACCACGGCCTGGGCCTTGCAGGTGCAGTTCGCGACCGGCTGGCGGCAGTCGGGGCAGATGCGGCCGGTTTCGGTGGAGTAGACGAGGCGGCTGCTCATGCGGCGGATCGCATCAGGCGACAGACGCCAGCGGCAGCCGGATCGTAAACCGGCAACCCTTGCCGAGACCCTCGCTCTGCGCCCGGATCGCGCCGCCATGCAGCTGCACGAGCTGGCGGGTGAGGGCGAGCCCGATGCCGAGGCCGCCCTGGGCCTGCTCCTTCTCGCTCTCGACCTGCTTGAACATCTCGAATACCTGCTCCAGCGAGGCGGCGTCGAGGCCGACGCCGTCGTCGATCACGCTGATCTCGGCATGCCCGTCGCGTTCACGCAGTTCGAGCCCGATGTGGCCGCGCGGCGGCGTGTATTTCGCGGCGTTGTTGAGCAGGTTCGACACGATCTGCGCGACCCGCGTGGCGTCGACCGTGGCCATCAGCGCTTGCGCGAAGCCGGCCTCTTCGAAGTGCTGCCCGCGCGAGTCCATCAGGGACTGGCAGGCCTCGATCGCGAGCCGGAGCGGCTCGCGCAGGTCGACCGGCGCGAGGCGCAAACGGATTTCGCCGCGTTCGATGCGCGCCAGGTCGAGCAGGTCGTCGATCAGGACACCCATGTGCCTGACCTGGCGTTCGGCCAGCGCCCGCAGCCATTCGCGGTCCTTGGGATCCTCGCCGCGCATCCGCAAGGCCTGCAAGGCGCCGCGCACCGGACCGAGCGGCCCGCGCAGCTCGTGCGCCAGTATCGCCAGGAACTCGGTCTTCCTGCGGTTTTCAAGCGCGGCGGCATCGGCGCGTTCCTGATCGAGTTGCTGTGCTCGCCGGCGGTCGGTGACGTCGATGGACACGCCCGACAGGGTCACGGCGTGTCCCTGGTCGTCCAGCGCGCAGCTGCCGCGCACATACACCCAATGGACCGAGCCGTCCGGCCACAGTGTGCGGTAATCGAGGCCGAATTCCCCGCCGCATCCGATCGCCTGCGCCACCGTCGCGCGCCAGCGTTCGAGGTCGTCCGGATGGATCGCATCCGCCAGTTCCGCATAAGTGAACGGCGCGTCCGGCGAGCGGCCGTAGTTGATCTTGCACTGGCCCGAGCATGCCATCGTGCCGGTCGCGAGGTCGATGTCCCAGGTCCCCATCCTGCCGCCATCCAGGGCCATCCGCAGACGCTGCTGCGCACGGCGCAGGGCGTCGACGTCTTCGGTGACGCCAAGGGCTTGCGGCGGCAGGCCGTCGCTGCCGTCCAAACGTGCCGAACGCTCCTCGACTTCACGCCAGGTACCGGCGGCGTCGCGCAGGCGGTAGCCGAGAACGCTGGCTTGGGCGCCGCTTTCCCAGTGCGAGCGGACGCGTTCGCGATCGTCCGGGTGGACGGCGTCAAGCCAGCCGAAACCTGCCAGTTCGGCCTGGGTCTGGCCCGTCAGTGCGCTCCACGAGGCTTGCGGCTCCCGGAAGGCGCCATCCAGGCTGCGGGTCCAGCGCGCGACGCCCGCTGCGCCGAGGGCGGACCGGAGCCGCGCCTCCATCGCGCCGTGGTTCTGTGCGGCCAGTTGTTGCGGCGCGATCACAGTCTTCATCTAGAGTCCTCGAAAAGGCCGCCCTCTATGGAAGAGCACGCGCCGATGCCATTATGACCCAAATACAAAGCGGCCGCCTAAAACTTGGCGCTTTTGTCATGGATGAGACCGCCGTCCGGCGTGGTCATCCTGCTATAATTATTGTCGATAAGTAATGTAGTAAGTGACTGCAAGATCGGTAGCCCATGAGCGTCCTTTTCGACCACGAGATCATCGAGCAGCTGCACGACAGTCCGCGCTCGCTGGTCTATCGCGCTCGCTGCGCCGACGGCACGCCGCTCATCGTCAAGCTGCCGAACCAGGCGTTTCCCTCGTTCGGGCAGCTGGCGCAGTTCAGGCGCGAGTACGCGATCGCGCGCCGCTGCGGCCATGCCGGGGTGGCGCGGCCGCGTGCGCTGCAGCCTCATCGCGGCCGCTGGACCATGATCCTGGACGACATCGGCGGCGTCGCGCTGGACAAGCTGCTGCGCGCCGCTCGCGAGCGCGGGCAAGCGGCGCTGGCGCTCGACGCGTTCTTCGACATCGCGCTGCAGTCGTGCGCGGCGCTCGGCGAGGTGCACCGGCAGGGCGTCATCCACAAGGACATCAACCCTTCCAACCTGGTGTGGAACGCCGAACGGCGCCTGCTGCAGCTGATCGATTTCGGCATCGCCTGCGAGCTGCCGCAAGAACACCAGGCGATCGTGCATCCGAGGGCGCTGGAAGGCACGCTTCTCTACATGGCGCCGGAACAGACCGGGCGGATGAACCGCCGGATCGACTACCGCGCCGATTTCTATGCGCTCGGGGCCACTTTTTACGAACTGCTGACCGGGCAGCCGCCGTTCGAGGGAAGCGACGAGATCGCACTGGTGCACTGTCATATCGCGCGCAGTCCGGATTGGGCCCATCCGGCGCTCGCCGCGCTGCCCCGCATGCTGGTGGCAATCCTCGGACGGCTGCTGGAAAAGGACGCCGACCGGCGCTACCAGAGCATCGAGGCCCTGCGCAGCGACCTCGCCGCCTGCCGCGCGGACCTGGCGGGGCCGGCGCCGGCGCAGCCGCGGCGCCTGTCCGACCACAACGACTGTTTCGTCGTGCCGCAAGCGCTGCACGGGCGGGAGCGGGCCGTCGGCAGGCTGCTGGCGGCGTTCGAGCGCAGCGCCGACGGCGGCCGCGAAATGGTGCTGGTGGCAGGCCATGCGGGGATCGGCAAGTCGGCGGTCATCAACGAAGTGCACAAGCCGATCGTCGCCAGCCGCGGGTGGTTCCTGGCCGGTAAATTCGACCAGTTCCAGCGTCACCTGCCTTACGCGCCGTTGATCCAGGCATGCCAGGGCCTGGTGCGCCACCTGCTCTGCGAACCCGAGGACGTGCTGCTGGCCTGGGCCGGCAGATTGCGCGACGCCCTGGGTAGCGGCCTCGGGGTGATGGTGGAGCTGATTCCCCAGCTTGCGCTGGTCGTCGGCCCCTGCGACGCCGCGCCGGCGCTGCCGCCGGACCAGGCCCAGCTGCGGCTGGGCCTGGTGTTCCCGCGGTTCCTCGATGTGTTCGCGTCGCGCGAGCATCCGCTGACGATCTTCCTTGACGATCTGCAATGGGCCGATTTGGCCACGCTGCGGATGGTCGAAATGCTGCTGGGGGCGCGCGAACATGGCCACCTGCTGGTCATCGGCGCCTACCGATCCAACGAAGTCGGCGCGGGACATCCGCTGACCGGTTTGCGCGACAGGCTGGGCGCGCAAGGTGCGCACGTGTCCACCATGGTGCTCGGGCCGCTCTCGGAGCCGCAGGTGGCGCGGATCGTGTCGGCCGCGGTGCGCACATCCGCCGCCGACTGCGCGCCCCTGACCCGGCTGTGTTTCCGCAAGACGGGCGGCAATCCCTTCTTCCTCAACCAGTTTCTGGGTGCGCTGCACGACGCCGGCCACCTCCGTTACCAGCCGGCCAGGCAGTGCTGGGACTGGGACCTGGGCGCGATCGAACAGGCGGCGTATACCGACAACGTGGTGGAGCTGCTGCTCGAAAAGATTCGCCGCCTGCCGGCCGCGACCCAGCGTGTGCTGCAACTCGGCGCATCGGTCGGCAACCGCTTCGGCCTCGACACGCTCGCGCTGGTCCTCGAACGCGATGCGGCCCATACCCAGCGGATCCTGTGGCCCGCGCTCGATGCGGGACTGATCCAGCCTCTCGACGAAGGCTACAAATACATCGATGCCGATGCCGATGCCGATGCCGGCGTGGCCTACCGCTTCCTGCACGACCGCGTGCAGCAGGCGGCTTACGAACTCGTGGATGCCTGGGCGCGCGCCGCGAACCACTTGCGGATCGGCCAGCTGCTGTGGCGGCGCGCGGAGGACCAGGGACGGGACGACGAGTTGTTCGACATCGTCGAGCATCTCAACGCCGGCCGTACCGTGTTGATGGACGCCGGCGAACGGCGCCGGCTGGCGGCGCTGAACCTGCACGCCGGCGCCAGGGCGAGACGCACGGCCGCGTTCCAGGCCACGCTCGGTTATGTGCGGACAGGGCTGGAACTGCTGCTGCCGCTCGGCCCGGAGGCGGATGCGGGCCTGTGGCTGGCGCTGCGCCTGGGTGAAGCCGAAGCCGCCTACCTGTGCGGCGATTTCGATGCCGCCGAGGCGATCTACCCACTGGTGCGGGCGCGCTGCGAAACGCCGCTCGAGCACGCGGGCTGCATTTCGGTCCAGGCGCACCAGTACCAGTTGCAGGGCCGCCTGGCCGACGCCGTGGCGGTGTTGCGCGAAGGACTAGCGTTGCTCGGCATCGCTGTTCCGCCGGACGCGGCGCAGCAGAAAGCGTGTTTCGACGAACTCGGCCCGCTCGTCCTGGCGGCGTGGGGCCACCGCGAGCCCGAGGCGCTGCTGGAAGCGGCGGAGATGACCGACCCGGCCGCGGTCGCGGCGCTGCGGATGATGCACGGCCTGTGGATGGCCAGCTACTACGCCGGCCAGCAGGACCTCAGCGCGATGATGGTGTTGTCGATGACCCGGCTGTCGATGGAGCAGGGCGCCAGCGATTTCAGCGCTGTCGCCTATGTCGCCTACGCCTTCCTGCTGTCGCAGCAAAGCGGCGACGCCCGGCTCGGTTACCGCTTCGGCGCGACGGCGATGAAGATGGCCAGGGGACGCGCCGACCTGCAGTGCCGCATCCAGACCGCGGTCATGTTCGGCGCGCTCACCAGCCACTGGACGCAGCCCTTGCGCAGCTCCGACGCCGTGTACGACGAGGCCATGGGCTGGGCCTTGGAAATCGGCGACTTCGTCCAGGTCGGGGTGGTGGCGGCCGTGCGCGCGACCGACAGGCTGATCCTCGGCGACTATCTGCCGGAGCTGATGGCGTCGGTGCAGCGCGACCTGGTGCTGATGCGCGCCCACGGCCAGCAGGCCATGGCCGACTGCTGCGTGGCCGCGGCCGTCCAGCCGATCAAATGCCTGATGGGCCTCACGGCGCGAGGCGACTGCTACGACGACGAGACCTTCGACGAGCTGCGCTTTCTCGAAGAACACGGCCACTCCCGGCTGTACCGTGCTTACTACCTCCAGGGACGGATCCGTAACGCCTACCTGTTCGACGGCGCCGACGCCGAGGCGCTCGCCGGCCAGTTGGGTCTCGTGACCCAGATCATGCGCGGCCAACCCAAGGTGCCCGAGTCGAGCTTTTACGCGGCCCTGATCCTGATCCGTTCTCTGCGGCGAGGCCCGCGGCGCCCGGATGCGGCCGCACTCCTGGATCGGATCGCGACGCTGCAGGCGAGCCTCGATGGCTGGGCCGCGCTGAATCCCGGCGAGTTTGCCGCGAAAAGCGCACTGGTGCGGGCCGAGCTGGCGCGCTGCCAACAGGATCTGCCGCTGGCGACGCGCTGCTACCAGCAGGCGATCGACGCCGCCGGCCTGGCCGGCTACACGAATATCCAGGCCCTGGCCAGCGAACTATGCGGAGAATGCTGGTCGGAGCAGGGGCAGCCGCGGGTGGCGGCGGTGTTCATCAGGGATGCCATCGCCCATTACGGCCAGTGGGGCGCCGAGGGCAAGGCGGCGCAGCTGCGGGCCATGCACGGCGCGCTGCTGGCCAGGACCGCGGACCGCGGTGCGCGGTCGCAGACCGGCGCCACGTACGGCCATCCGACGCTCGACCTGGTCTCCTTGCTGAAGGCGACCCAGACCCTGGCGAATGAAGTGGGCCTGCGCAGTCTGCTGCAGCGCCTGATCGTGATCGTGCGCGAGAACGCCGGCGCGCAAACCGCGCGGCTGCTGTTGTCGAGCGATGGCGCCTACCGGCTGGAGGCCAGCATCGAGCAGGACCAGGACGGCGACGCCGTCACCGTGCTGCAGTCGCGCCAGCTCGACCTGGATGCGGCTGCGGACCCGCAGTTTCCGCTGTCCGTACTGCGCTACGTGATCCGCAGCGGCCTCGAAGTCATCGAAGACGACATCGCGCGCGTCGCGCGTTTCGCGGACGACCCCTATGTGCGGGCTTCCCGGGCGCGCGCCCTCCTGTGCCTGCCGGTGCGGCACGGCGGCCGTATCGACGGCGTGCTGTACTTCGAGAACCGGCTGGCCGCGGCCTCGTTCACCGCGGAGCGCGTCGAGTTCCTGCGCATGCTGGGCGCCCATGCCATGACCGCGATCGCCAGCGCCAGGCTGCACGACAGCCTCGAACAGCGCGTGGCCGAGCGCACGGCGGCGCTGGAGGACGCCAACCGCCGGCTGGCGACCCTGTCGATCACCGACGGTCTGACCGGACTGGCCAATCGCCGCCGCTTCGACGAAGTGCTGGGCGCCGAATGCGCGCGCACCGGCCGTGAGGCGCAGCCGCTCGCCGTCCTCATGCTCGACGTCGACCATTTCAAGAATTTCAATGACTATTATGGCCACCAGGCCGGCGACGCCTGCCTGGTGCAAGTCGCCCAGGCGCTCGCGGCCGGTACGCGGCGCGCCGGCGACCTGGCGGCGCGCTACGGCGGCGAAGAGTTTTCGATCGTGCTGCCGAACACTGGCCCGGAGGAGGCGCGCCAGGTCGGCGATGCCCTGCGCCGCGGGATCGAGGCGCTGGGCATCGCGCATGCCCGCGCGCCTTCGGGCCGGGTGACGATCAGTGTCGGCATCGCGGTCCACCACGGCATGGGTGTCCGCGATCCGAATGCGATGATGCGGGTGGCCGACGCCGCCTTGTACCGGGCGAAGGCCGGCGGGCGGAACTGCGTGGTGTCGGCCCCGGCCTGAGCGGCACAGAAAAAGGCGCTGTTCGCATTAAGTGTGGAATCTTTTTGGCAAGCGCCCGGTCCAACGTCGACCTGAACCGTTGATGGAGGCGCCATGCCCACGGCCTGCAGCGCTACCGCTGTCGCCAATGCCACAAGACCTTCAACGCGCTGAGCGGCACGCCGCTGGCCCGGCTGCGCCACAAGGCGCATTGGCTCGACTACCTCGGCAGCATGCT
>CAJYXO010000144.1 GCA_913778765.1 uncultured Massilia sp.
GGAACCCGATCTCATGAGAATCACCGAACAACGCTTCCTGCGCGGCCCCAACCTGTACGCCTCGACCCCTTGCCTGCTCGCTGTCGTCGACGACGACGGCCACCAATCCGCCGGCCTCGGCGCGCGCCTGCTGGCCCGCCTGCCGGGGATCTGCCCCGAAGCCGCGGCGCGCTTGTCCGATTGCAGCTCGCCAGCCGAGGCGCTGGAGCCGGTCGCGATGGAGCTGCAGCGCCTGGCGGGCGCCCCGGGCGCCTTCAGCCAGACCGTGATCGACGCGGCCAGGCCGGAACGGCTGCGCGTGGTCTGCGGCTACGCACTGGAAAAGGTCGCCGACGCGGCCCTGCACACGGCGCGCGCGCTGATCGCCGCCGAAGCGGCCCACGAAGCCTTCGACCTCGACGCCGCGCTCGACGAACTGCACGACACCAACCGCCGCCATGCGATCGGCACCAGTACCGGCGCCGTGCTCGCTGCCGCCCACAAGCGCGGCATCCCGAGCCTGCGCCTGACCGACGAAGCCAACCTGTTCCAGCTCGGCTGGGGCAGCAAGCAGAAACGCCTGCAGGCGACCATCACCGGCGCCACCAACAACATCGCGGTCTGCATCGCCAGCGACAAGCAGCTGACGAAAACCCTGCTCGACCAGGCCGGCTGCCCGGTCCCGGCCGGCGAAACCGTCACCACCCTGGCCGCGGCCCAGCGCATCGCCCGCCGCCTGGGCACCGTCACCATCAAGCCGCTCGACGCCAACCAGGGCAAGGGCGTGACGGTCGCCTGCTCGACGCTAGAAGAGGTGGAAACCGCCTTCGAATTCGCGCGCAAGTACGGCCGCCACGTGATCGTCGAGGAATTCCTGCGCGGGCGCGACTACCGCGTGCTGGTCACCGGACGCAAGATCGCGGCCGCATCCTGGCGCCGTCCGCCGCACGTGACCGGCGATGGCGTGCACACGATCCGCGAACTGGTCGAGATCGAGAACCGCAATCCCGCGCGCGGCGATGGCCACACCAACATCCTCACGAAGATCCCGCTCGACGAGATCGCGCTCCAGGCGCTGGCCAAGGCCGGCCACGATGCGGATTCGGTGCCGCCGGAAGGCGAACCGGTCGACCTGCGCGGCAACGCCAACCTCTCCACCGGCGGCACCGCCGAAGACGTCACCGACCTGCTGCCGGAAGAAACCCGCGAGATCTGCATTCGCGCCGCCCGCACCATCGGCCTGGACGTGGCCGGCATCGACATCGTGTGCCAGGATATTTCGACGTCCCTGCGCGACCAGCGCGGCGGCATCATCGAAGTGAACGCGGCGCCCGGGATCCGCATGCACCAGTATCCGAGCCGCGGCGCCCCGCGCGACGCCGGCGGCGCCATCGTCGACGCCCTGTTCGGCGAGGACGACGGCCGCATCCCGGTGATCGGCGTGACCGGCACCAACGGCAAGACCACGACGACCCTGCTGATCGCCCACGCGGCCCGCATGGCCGGCCTGCGCACCGGCGTCACCACCACCGAAGGCGTGTTCGTCGACGGCCAGCGCATCGCCAAAGGCGACTGCACCGGCTACCGCTCCGCGCGCAGCGTGCTGACCTCGCCGGACGTCGACTTCGCTGTGCTGGAAACGGCGCGCGGCGGCATCCTCAAGCGCGGCCTGGCCTATGACCGCTGCGACGTGGCGGTGGTGCTGAACGTGTCCGCCGACCACCTGGGCATGGACGGCGTCGACTCGGTCGAGGAACTGGCGAAGGTGAAGGCCGTCGTGGCCCAGCGCGCCACCCGCGCCGTGGTGCTGAACGCCGAGGACGACCACTGCGTGGCGATGGCCTCGCAACTGGACGGCGTCGAGATCCTGTACTTCGCGCTGGACGCCGACAACCCGGTGCTGCTGCGCCACCTGGAAAACGGCGGCCGCGCGGTCTATTTCGAAGACGACGCCATCGTGCTGGCCAACGGCGCCCGCCACGAAGCGATCGCCGACGTGCGCCAGATGCCGGTGACCCTGAACGGCGTGGCGCGCTACAACATCGCCAACAGCCTGGCGGCCGCCGCGGCGCTGGCCGCCAACGGCTTCGGCAACGACGAGATCGCGGACGGCCTGCGCAGCTTCGTCTCCGACTGGAAGAACAACCCACTGCGCTCGAACCTGTTCGACGTCGACGGCGTGACCGTGATCGTCGACTACGCCCACAACAGCGCCGCCTACGCCGCCCTGGCCGACACCGCGCGCGCCATGACCCCAGGGCGCCTGGTGGGCGTGGTGGCGGCGCCGGGCGACCGCCGCGATGCCGACCTGGTCGACATCGGCACCACCTGCGCAGCCGGCTTCGACGAGCTGGTGGTATACGAAACCGAAAACCGCGGCCGCGCCGCCGGGACGGTGTCGGCCAGGCTGGTCGAGGGCATCCGCCTCGCGAAGTTCGAGGAGGATCACCTGCGCGTGGAGCTCGACGTGATCGACGCCATCCGCGCCGGCCTGGCGCGCTGCGACAAGGGCGACGTGCTGGTGTTCGGCTGCGGGTCGGACATCAGCGAACTGCTGGAGGCGATCCGGCCGAGTTCGCCGGAAGTGGCGAAGCGGATCGAGACCGAGGCTGCGTGACCGTCATTCCCGCGCAGGCGGGAATCCAAGCTTCAGGTGAGCAGTGAGGCCATTGGCTGCACTACCAACTTGGATTCCCGCCTTCGCGGGAATGACGTTTACATGCTGGAATGACGATGACGCGCTGCGTACTTCCGGTTTGACCAACAAAAAACGGGCCAGGCGGCCCGTTCTTCATTCCAGCGTCACCAGGATCACCCGGCCTGCGCCGCAATCCGCGCCGCACTCTCCGGATCCATCTCCCGGATCGCGTCCACGAACACCTGCAGCGACGACCCGCAGGCAAACACCAGCACATCCCCGCGCTCGCACAGGGACAGCCCCAGGCGAATGGCCGCGCCCACGTCCAGCTCGCGGTGCAGGGTATCGGTCTTGCCGACCACTTCCTCGGCGCCCTGCAGGATCAGGTCGACCGCGCCGCCGTAGGTCCGGCCGCGGCTCGCCGATTCGTAGACCACCAGCTCGTCGAAGCGCGCCGCACACACGCGGCCGACCTCGAGCAGGTCTTCGTCGCGGCGGTCGCCCGGCGCGGTGACGATGCCGACCAGCTGGCCGGGCAGCAGCGCGCGCGCCATCTCGGCCAGGGCCTTGTAGGCGGCCGGGTTGTGCGCATAGTCGACGATCACGGTCACGCCGCCCACCTCGAACACGTTGGTGCGCAGCGGGTTCGTTTTCCCGTCGCTGACGAAAGTCGACAGTCCGGTCGCGATCTGCAGGTTCGTGAACCCCGCCGCCATCAGCGCCGCGCTGGCGGCCAGGCCGTTGGCGATGTTGTAGCGCGCGCGGCCGCCCATCGAGATCGGCATGCTCTCCACGCGCAGCAACTCCTGGTGCACGTGGCCGTCGGCCAGCACGATGGCGTTGTCCTGCAAATAGGCGGCGCGACCGCCCTCTTCCAGGTGGCGCAGCAGCACCGGGTCTTCCGGGTTCATTGCAAAGTAGACCAGCTCGACGTCAGGCCGCACGCGGCGCGCCATCGCCACGCACAGCGGGTCTTCGGCGTTCAGCACGGCCGCGCGCGAGCTCGAGAGCGGGACCACGGCCTTGACCTGGGCCAGGTCTTCGATGGTGTCGACGCCGTCCAGGCCCAGGTGGTCCGGCGACACGTTCAGGCAGATCCCGACGTCGCAACGGTCGAAGGCCAGCCCGCGTTTCAGGATGCCGCCGCGCGCCGTTTCCAGCACCGCGACGTCGACGTCCGGCGAAGCCAGCACCGTGCGCGCCGACCAGTAGCCGGTGCAGTCGCCCTTGGTGATCTGCTTGCCGTCGACATACACGCCATGCGTGGTGGTGCTGCCGACCGTGCGGCCGGCCAGGCGCACCGTGTGCGCCATCAGCAGCGTGGTGGTGGTCTTGCCGTTGGTGCCGGTGCAGGCGATGATCGGGATGCGGCCGTCCGAGTTGCCCATCAGGCCCTCGACGATGGCGTCGCCGGCGTCGCGCGCTTCGCCCTTGCTCGGGTACTGGTGCATGCGGATTCCGGGCGCGGCGTTCACTTCGATCACGGCGCCGCCCTGGGCTTCCAGCGGCAGGCCGATGTCGCGGCAGACGATGTCGATGCCGGCCACGTCGAGGCCGATCTTGGCGGCCGCGCGCACGCAGATCTGGCGCGTGGATTCCGGCAGCAGCGCGGTCACGTCCTCGGCGGTGCCGCCGGTCGACAGGTTGGCGTTGCCGCGCAATTCGACCACGGCGCCGTCGGGCGGCACCGAATCCGGCGCCAGGCCCTGCTTGCGCAGGATGTCCTCGGCGTGCGCGTCGAGCGCGATCTGGGTCAGGATATTCGTGTGGCCCGCGCCGCGCGCGGGGTTGCGGTTTTCGATCGCCACCAGTTCGCGCACCGAATGGCGGCCGTCGCCGACGACGTGGGCCGGACGGCGGCAGGAGGCCGCCGCGACCCGGCCGGCGGCCACGAACACACGGTAATCGCGGCCCTGGATGAAGCGTTCGACGATGATGCGGCGCCCGTGCCTGCGCGCGAAGGCATAGGCCTGCTCGACTTCTTCCGGCGTGCGGCAGTCGACCGTCACGCCCTTGCCCTGGTTGCCATCGAGCGGCTTGACGGTGACCGCGGCGCCGCCCGCGCCCAGCTTGCGGGCCACGCGCAGCGCCTCGTCGATGCTGGCGACGGTCTCGCCTTCCGGCACCGGCACGCCGGCTTCCTGCAGCAGCTGCTTGGTGAGCTGCTTGTCGCTGGCGATGCGCACCGCGATATTGCTGGTCTCGCCGGTGACGGTCGCCTGGATGCGCTTCTGCTTCACGCCCCAGCCGAGCTGGAACAGGTTGGCGTCCTCGGTGATGCGCTGGACCGGGATGCCGCGGTCCATGGCGGCGGCCAGCACCGCGGCGGTCGAGGTGCCGATCGCGTAATGCTCGGCCAGTTCGCGCAGCTCCTGCAGGCGCGGCGCCAGGTCGCGCATCAACAACTCGATCGGCGCGCCGTGGGCCAGCCTGTCGACGATGTCCACCGCCAGCTCGAAGGCCGGCTGCGCCACCTTCTCGATCTGGTAGGCGCAGACGACGCGGTACTGGCCCGGCGTGCCGGTCACCGGCCG
>CAJYXO010000145.1 GCA_913778765.1 uncultured Massilia sp.
GCCGGCAAGATCGAGCGCGAGCTGGGCTGGAAACCGCTTGAAACTTTCGAAAGCGGCATCCGCAAGACGGTGCGCTGGTACCTGGACCACCAGGACTGGGTGAAGAACGTGACGAGCGGCGCCTACCGCGACTGGGTCGGCAGGCAGTACGGCGAATAGGGCGGATCGATGAAGATCTTATTGACGGGCAGGGACGGACAGCTCGGCTTCGAACTGGCGCGTGCGCTGGCGCCGCTGGGCGAGGTCGTCGCCGTCGGCCGCGCCGAGTGCGACCTGGCGGACGCCGATGCCTTACGCGCGCTGGTGCGCCGGCACGCGCCCGGCATCATCGTCAATGCCGCCGCCTGGACCGCCGTCGACCGCGCCGAGTCCGAGCCGGAAGCAGCGTTTGCCGTGAACGCCCGCGCGCCCGGCCTGCTGGGCGAGGAAGCGGCGCGCCTCGGCGCCATGGTCATCCATTATTCGACCGACTACGTGTTCGACGGCAGCGGAACGACACCCTGGCGCGAGGACGATGCGCCGGCGCCGTGCAACGTCTACGGCAGCAGCAAGCTGGCGGGCGAGCGCGCGCTGGCCGAGGCCTGCCCACGCCACCTGATCCTGCGCACCAGCTGGGTGCTGGGCGTCCACGGCGCCAATTTTGCCAAAACCATGCTGCGCCTGGCCGCCGAACGCGACCGCCTGACCGTGGTGGACGACCAGGTCGGCGCGCCGACTTCCGCGGCCCTGCTGGCCGGGCTGACGGCCGATCTGCTGCGCAGGGAAGCTGTCCCCTTCGGCACTTATCATGTGGCGGCAAGCGGCGAAACCACCTGGTACGACTACGCCCGCTTCATCCTCGCCGAAGCGCGCAAGGCCGGCCGGGTGCTGAAGGCCGGGCCGGAGCAGGTGCAAGCGGTGAAGACCGCCGCCTGGCCGACCCCGGCCCGCCGTCCGCGCAATTCGCGGCTCGACACCAGCCGTTTCCGCCACGCCTTTGGCCTGGACCTGCCGCCGTGGCAGGATGGGGTGGGGCAGGTATTGCAGCAATTATTCCGGAGCGAAGACCATGCTTGAACCGACACGCAAGGGCCTGATCCTGGCCGGCGGCACCGGCACCCGGCTGTATCCGGCGACCCAGGCTGTCAGCAAGCAGCTGATGCCGGTCTACGACAAGCCGATGGAGTACTACCCGCTGAGCACCCTGATGCTGAGCGGGATCCGCGACGTGCTCTTGATCAGCACGCCGCACGACGCCGACCGCTTCACGGAACTGCTGGGCGACGGCAGCCAGTGGGGCATGAACATCCGCTACGCGGTGCAGCCGACGCCGGACGGCCTGTCCCAGGCCTTCATCATCGGCCGCGATTTCATCGGCAACGACCCCTGCGCCCTGGTCCTCGGCGACAACATCTTCTACGGCCACGAACTGGCGACCCACCTGAAGCGCGCCAACGCCCGCAGCGAGGGCGCCACCGTGTTCGCCTACCACGTGCACGATCCGGAACGCTATGGCGTGGTCGAATTCGACGCCGACCGGCGCGTGGTCAGCATCGAGGAAAAGCCGGCGGCGCCGAAGTCGAACTATGCGCTGACCGGCCTGTACTTCTATGACAAGAACGTCTGCAGCATCGCCGCCGACATCAAGCCTTCCGCGCGCGGCGAGCTGGAAATCACCGACGTCATCCAGCGCTATCTCGACCAGGACCAGCTGAACGTCGAGATCATGGGCCGCGGCCTGGCCTGGCTCGACACCGGCACCCACGACACCCTGCTGGAAGCCGCCAGCTTCATCGCCACCTTGCAGAAGCGCCAGGGCCTGCAAGTCTGCTGCCCGGAAGAGATCGCCTACCGCCAGGGCTGGATCGGCGCCGCCGAGCTCGAACGCCTGGCTTCGCCCCTGTCGAAGAACAGCTATGGCGACTACCTGCTCAAGCTGCTGAAATCCACCTGATCCCTGTATTCACCTGCATTCACCCGTATTCGACACATGCCGTACACCGTCACACCCACCGCGATCCCCGATGTGCTGTTGCTGGAGCCGAAAGTCTTCAGCGACGAACGGGGATATTTTTTCGAAAGCTACAACGACCGCGCCTTCCAGCAGGCGACCGGGCTGGATGTGGACTTCGTGCAGGACAACCACAGCATGTCGACAAAGGGGGTGTTGCGCGGCCTGCATTACCAGATCCGCCATCCGCAGGGCAAGCTGCTGCGGGCGGTGCAGGGCAGCGTGTTCGACGTCGCCGTCGACCTGCGCCGGTCCTCGCCGACCTTCGGGCGCTGGGTCGGCGCCCGGCTCAGCGCGGAGAACCGCCGCCAGCTGTGGATTCCGCCCGGCTTCGCGCACGGCTTCCTGGCCCTGAGCGAAACGGCCGAGGTGCTCTACAAGATCACCGATTACTGGTACCCGGAACACGAGCGCACCCTGTTGTGGAACGACCCCGCCCTGGCGGTCGCCTGGCCGCTCGATGCGCTGGCCGATGCGCTGCCCGACGACATGCCGCGGCTGGCGGCCAAGGACGTCGCCGGCAAGCCGTTTGCCGAGGTCGAGCTGTTCGACTGAGGAACAGACCCGCCTTTCCCCTCCTTTTCGCTCTATAGCCCTACGGCAACATCTGGAATAATGCCATCCTGAACCAAAGGCGAGGGGTGGGAGCAGGGCATGGCGGAAGCGAGCAACGCAGAAAAGACCGAACCGGCGTCAGCCAAACGGCTGAGGGACGCACGTCAGAACGGCGACATTCCCCGTTCGCGCGAAGTGGCGACCTTCACCGTCCTGATGACCGCCGGCGCCGGCCTGTGGGTGCTGGGCGGCGGCGTGGTCGACAAGCTGTCGACCACGCTGCGGCGCGGCCTCTCGCTCGACCGTGAACAGATCTATAACCCGAACGTCCTGATCGAACGGGTCACCGCGGACATCGGCGGCGTGATGCTGGCCTGCCTGCCGTTGGCGCTGGCGATCATGCTGGTGGCGATCGTCTCGCCGCTGCTGATCGGCGGCTGGAACTTCAGCGCCAAATCCTTCCTGCCGAACTTCGGCAAGCTCAATCCCATGAACGGCCTCGGCAACATGGTCTCGAGCCATTCCCTGGTCGAGCTGCTGAAGGCGGTCGCCAAGGCCCTGCTGGTCGGCGCCGTCGCCTGGTACGTGGTGATCAGCGAGAAGGACGCCGTGGTCGGTCTGGCGGTCGAGCCGCTGGGCGTCGCCGTGTCCCACCTGGGCGGCCTGATCGCCCGCGCCTTCCTGATCATGACCGCCTCGCTGGGCGCCATCGCCGTGCTGGACGGTCCGTACCAGAAATGGCATTACGCCAACAAGCTGAAGATGACGCGCCAGGAAGTGATCCAGGAATCGAAGGAATCCGACGGTAACCCGCAGATCAAGGGCAAGATCCGCCAGCTGCAGCGCGAAGCGGCCCGCAAGCGCATGATGAGCAACGTCCCGACCGCCGACGTGGTCGTGACCAACCCGACCCACTTCGCTGTGGCGCTGAAATACGCCGACGGCCAGCGTGGCGCGCCGAAGGTGGTGGCCAAGGGTACCGACGAAGTCGCGGCCAGGATCCGCGAGATCGCCAGGGAAAACAAGGTCACGCTGGTGGAAGCCCCGGCCCTGGCCCGTGCGCTGTACAAGCACACCGACATCGACGACGAGATCCCGGAAGCGCTGTTCTCGGCGGTGGCCGAAGTGCTGGCCTACGTGTACCAGCTGCGCGCCTACACCAAGGGTACCAGCGACCACTATCCGGACCGTCCGGGCAAGCTGCCGGTGCCGCCGGAGATGGACCCTTTCAACGAAAAAGGTAAGACGCAATGAACGGTTTCAAACTGCCGGCCTGGCTCCAGGCGATCGCGGGACGCGGCAATGCCCTGGCGGCGCCGATCCTCATCATCCTGCTGCTGTCGATGATGATCCTGCCGCTGCCGGCGTTCGCACTCGACCTGTTCTTCAGCTTCAACATCGCGATGTCCGTGATCGTGCTGCTGACCGCCCTGTACACGGTCAAGCCGCTCGACTTCATGGCCTTCCCGGCGGTCCTGCTGGTCACGACCCTGCTGCGCCTGGCGCTGAACGTGGCTTCGACCCGCGTGGTGCTGACCGAAGGCCACACCGGCGGCGCCGCGGCCGGTAAAGTGATCGAAGCCTTCGGCCACTTCCTCATCGGCGGCAACTACACCGTCGGCCTGGTCGTCTTCATCATCCTCACCATCATCAACTTCATGGTCGTCACCAAGGGCGCCGGCCGTATCGCCGAAGTCGGCGCGCGCTTCGCCCTGGACGCGATGCCCGGTAAGCAGATGGCGATCGACGCCGACCTGAACGCCGGCCTGATCGGCGAAGCGGAAGCCAAGCAGCGCCGCTCGGACGTGGCGATGGAAGCGGAATTCTACGGCGCCATGGACGGCGCCTCGAAGTACGTGCACGGCGACGCCGTGGCCGGCATCCTGGTCACCCTGATCAACGTGATCGGCGGCCTGATCGTCGGCATGATCCAGCACGACATGTCCTTCGCCGACGCGATCAAGAACTACACCCTGCTGGCCATCGGTGACGGCCTGGTGGCGCAGATCCCGTCGCTGATCATCTCGATCGCGGCCGGTATGGTGGTGTCGCGCGTGGCCAGCGACCAGGACGTCGGCGGCCAGGTGGTCGGCCAGCTGTTCGGCCGTCCGATCGTCATGTACATCACCGGCGCCATCATCGGCGGCATGGGCCTGATCCCGGGCATGCCGAACCTGGTGTTCCTGCTGCTGGGCAGCGCGCTGTTCGGCGCCGGCTACCTGGTCGAGAAGCGCCTGAAAAATGCGCCGGAAGCCGGTGCGCCGGGCGCGCCCGGTGCGGCAAAGCAGGGCGCCGCGGCCGGCGCCGCCGGCGGCGCCGGCGGTGCGGCTGCCGCCACCACCCCGGCCGAGCAGGAAGAAGCGACCTGGCAGGACGTCATGCCGGTCGATACCCTGGGCCTGGAAGTCGGCTACCGCCTGATCCCGCTGGTCGACAAGGGCCAGGCCGGCGAGCTGCTCAAGCGCATCAAGGGCATCCGCAAGAAATTCGCCCAGGAAGTCGGTTTCCTGGCGCCGCCGGTGCACATCCGCGACAACCTGGAGCTGAAGCCCACCGCCTACCGCATCTCGCTGAAGGGCGTGGAAGTCGGCAGCGGCGAAGCGATGGCCGGCCAGTTCCTGGCGATCAACCCGGGCATGGCCAGCGGCACGCTGCCGGGCCTGGTGACCACCGATCCGGCCTTCGGCCTGCCGGCCATCTGGATCGACGCCGGCCTGAAGGACGAGGCGCAGAGCATGGGCTATACCGTGGTCGACGCCGGCACCGTGATCGCCACCCACCTGAACCACCTGATCACCACCCACGCCTCGGAGCTGCTGGGCCGCATGGAAGTGCAGGCGCTGCTCGACCATCTGGCCAAGGATGCGCCGAAGCTGGTCGAAGACCTGGTGCCGAAGGTCGTGTCGCTGTCGATCCTGCAGAAAGTGCTGCAGAACCTGCTGCAGGAAGGCGTGCACATCCGCGACATGCGCACCATCATCGAGACCCTGTCCGAACACAGCGGTTCGGTGCAGGACCCGAACGACTTGACGGCGCTGGTGCGTATCGCCCTCGGCCGCGCCATCGTCCAGCAACTGTTCCCGGGCACCAACGAGCTGTCGGTGATGACTCTCGATAATCGTCTGGAACGCCTACTGGTGCAGGCCCTGAACGCCGGCGGCGACGGCACCGGCATCGAGCCGGGCCTGGCCGACACCATCGTCCAGCAGGCCGCCAACGCCGCCCAGCAACAGGAAGCGATGGGCTTCACGCCGGTGCTGCTGGTGCCGGGCCCGCTGCGCACCCTGCTGTCGCGCTTCCTGCGCCGCGCCTTGCCGCAACTGAAAGTGCTGTCGCACTCCGAGATCCCGGAAACGAAAACCATCCGGGTCACCAGCCTGGTCGGCACTGCCTAATTCGTATGCATCGCCCGCGCAACGCGGGCGATTGTTTAGCTGCCTCGGGGAAATAGGTACTTTTCCCCTTCCTTTTCCTCCGATGGTTTCCCTGCGGCATCGTCAATAATCCTCACATTGACGATTAACTTGTAACACCTGCCTGCAAGAGCGGAGACCGACGATGAACGTGAAGAAATTTACAGCCCCGACTTCCCGTGAGGCCCTGCGCAAGGTGCGCGACGCCCTGGGACCGGACGCGGTCATCCTGTCGAACCGCCCGGTGGACGGCGTGGTCGAGATCCTGGCGCTGGACAACGACGACGTCGCCTCGCTGGCCTCGCCGGCGCCGGAGTCGGAAATGGCGGCCCCGCGCCCGCAACTGCACGACATGGACGACCTGCCGGCGCCGGCCTCGGCCGCGCCCGCCGCGCGCGCATTGCACGCCGCCGGCCGTATCGACGGACCGACACCGCGTCCCTACGACGCCCCGGCCGCGCGCAGCTTCAGCAACATCCAGGCCGAGCCGGCCGTGCCGACGGACCGCATGCGCGCCGCGGCGGCCCGCCCGGCCATGCCGTCCTTCGACGACTTCGAGGAACCGGCCCCGGCCCCGCAAACCTACGCCAACCGCCGCGCCCCGCAGCCGGAAGCGCCGAGCTTCGACATGGCCGCGATGACCGCCATGATGTCGGCCGCCATCGCCCAGGCGAAAGAGTCGGCGGCCGCCGAGATGCAGGGCATGATGAGCGAACTGCGCGCCATGCGCGGCATGATGGAGTCGCAGCTGTCCGAACTGTCCTGGGGCACCACCCAGCAGCGCGAGCCGCAGAAGGCCGTCGTGCTGCGCGAGATGCTGGCGGCCGGCTTTTCGGCCAGCCTGTCGCGCTACCTGATCGACAAGCTCCCGGCCGGCAAGGATGCCGCCGAAGCCATGCGCTGGATCAAGACCGTCCTGGCCCGCAACATCACCAGCATGTCGGACGAGGACGCGATCCTCGACCGCGGCGGCGTGTTCGCCCTGGTCGGCCCGACCGGCGTCGGCAAGACCACCACCACCGCCAAGCTGGCCGCGCGCTGCGTGATGCGCCATGGCCCGGAAAAGCTGGCCCTGATCACCACCGACGCCTACCGTATCGGCGGCCACGAGCAGCTGCGCATCTACGGCAAGATCCTGGGCGTGATGGTGCACTCGGTCAAGGACGAGGCCGACCTGCGCATCGCCCTGAAGGAATTGCGCAACAAGCACACCGTGCTGATCGACACCATCGGCATGTCGCAGCGCGACCAGATGGTGACCGAGCAGGTGGCCATGCTGACCGAAAGCGGCGCCAACGTGCAGCGCCTGCTGTGCCTGAACGCGACCTCGACCAACGAGACCCTGAACGAAGTGGTGCGCGCCTACCAGGGCACCGGCCTGGCCGGCTGCATCATGACCAAGATGGACGAAGCCGCCTCGATCGGCAACGTGCTGGACGTGATCATCCGCCAGAAACTGAACCTGCACTACATCTCGAACGGCCAGCGCGTGCCGGAAGACCTGCACCTGGCCGACCGCGCCATGCTGGTCGACCGCGCCTTCCGCACCAGGAAGGATGCCGCCGCCCAGTTTTCCGACGCCGACCTGCCGCTGATGATGTCCGGCCTCGGCAACCTGAACAACGACCGTTCGCTGCGCGAGGTGTATGTTGGCTAGTTTCGACTTCGACCAGGCCGAAGGCCTGCGCCGGATGCTGGCGGGCCCCAAGCCGCGCATCGTGACTTTTCTCTCGGCAACCCCGCAGGACGACAAGGGCGCCATGCTGGTGAACCTGGGCGCCTCGCTGGCGCAGTCCGGCAATGACGTGCTGATCGTCGACGCCTGCGAGCGCGACTACGGCGTGGCCCGGCGCCTGGGCGTGGACCGCGGTCCCGGCCTGCTGCAGGTGGCGCGCCAGGAGTGCGCGCTGAACCAGGTGATCCACCCGGTGCCGCAGGGTTTTTCGGTGGTGAAGATGGACGCCGGCCGCACCGCGGACGAAACCCGCCGCCTGGCCAAGGCCTTCGACGTGCTGGTCAAGCAGTCCTCGGGCAGCATCGTCATCGTCGACGGTGAATTCAGCGCGGACGACAGCTTCCCGGTGCCGGTCATGGAATCGTCCGAGATCGTGGTGCAGGTGTCGAACAGCGCCGCCTCGATCACGAATGCCTACGCCCTGATCAAGCGCCTGTCCCAGCAATACGGCCGCCGTCCCTTCGGTATCCTTGTCACGGGCGCTAACGAAGCCGAGGCGAAGGTGGTATACGATAATATGGCATCTGCGGCAACTCGTTACTTGGCAGTAACGCTGAGCTCCATGGGTTCGGTGCCGGCCGACGAGTACCTGCACCGCGCCGCGCGCCTCGGCCGCGCCGTGGTCGACGCGTTCCCGCTGGCGGGCGCTTCGGTGGCATTCCGCCGCCTGGCCGGACGATTTGCGACCGGGATGAGCCGCGCAGCATCATAAAATAGAGAACATGTACACGGTCAAAGGGAAAGCGGACAAGAAGGCTGACCATTTACTGACGGAGCACATGCCGTTGGTGAAGCGGCTCGCCCATCAGATGAAGGCCAAGCTGCCGCCGTCCGTCGAAGTCGATGACTTGGTACAGGCCGGCATGATCGGCCTGCTCGACGCGATCAGCCGCTACGAAGAAAACCACGGCGCCCAGTTCGAGACCTATGCGGTGCTGCGCATCCGCGGCGCCATGCTGGACGAATTGCGCAGCAGCGACTGGATGCCGCGCTCGACCCGCCAGAACATGCGCAAGGTGGAGCAGGCGATGGCCACGCTGCAGCAGCAGCTCGGCCGTCCGCCGAGCGAATCCGAAATCGCGAAATCGCTCAAGCTGTCGCTGGCCGACTACCAGGAAATGCTGGGCGATTCCGGCGGCCACCAGCTGGTCTATTACGAAGACTTCCACGACGAGGACGGCAACGACAGCTGGCTCGACCGCTATGCCGTCGACGACGACGATCCGCTGCGCGCGCTGATGGAAACCGATTTCCGCCAGGCCGTGATCGACGCCATCGACGCCTTGCCGGAGCGCGAAAAACTGCTGATGGGCCTGTACTACGAGGAAGAGCTGAACCTGAAGGAAATCGGCGCCGTCATGGGCGTGTCCGAATCGCGTGTGTCGCAGCTGCACAGCCAGGCGGTGGGCCGCCTGCGTACCTATCTGAGGGAGCTCGCGTGGACATAGCCAGCCTGCTCGGGCTGCTACTGGCCCTGGCCGGCATCCTGGTCGGCCATACCCTCGACGGCGGCAAGTTCTCGTCGCTGGTCCAGCCGGCCGCGTTCGCCATCGTGGTGGTCGGCACCTTCGGCGCCGTGCTGCTGCAGACCAGGAAATCCGCCTTCATCCGCGGCCTGCGCATGCTGCGCTGGGTGTTCGCGCCGCCGCCGGACCGGCGCCAGGAGCTGGCGCGCGAAATCCACCTGTGGAGCCTGTCGGCGCGCCGCGACGGCCTGCTGTCGCTGGAACAGTACATGGCCAAGGCCGATCCCTTCATCCAGAAGGGCCTGCGGCTGGTGGTCGACGGCATCCAGCCGGACAAGCTGCGCAGCCTGTTGTTCACCGAGATCAACAGCTACGAAATGCGCGAGCGCCAGGCGGCGCGGATCTGGGAATCGGCGGCCGGCTATGCGCCGACGGTCGGCATCCTCGGCGCCGTGCTGGGCCTGATCCACGTGATGGAAAACCTCAGCGACCCCTCGCGCCTGGGCGCCGGCATCGCGGTGGCCTTCGTCTCCACCGTGTACGGGGTGGGCCTCGCCAACCTGCTGTTCTACCCGGTCGGGAACAAGATCAAGAGCATCGTCGCCGAGCAGGTGCTGCAGTACGAGATCCTGACCGACGTGTTCCACGACATCGCCACCGGCGACTACACCCGGGTGCTCGAGGAACGCATCGCCTGCCTGACGGCGCCGCACTGAACAGGGGCCGTGGATGACGCGCCGTAAACGCTACGTCGAAGACAACGAGAACCACGAGCGCTGGCTGATCTCCTACGCCGACTTCATCACGCTGCTGTTCGCCTTCTTCGTGGTGATGTACGCGGTGTCGGTGGTCAACGTCGGCAAGTACAAGGTGCTGTCCGATGCGCTCGGCGACGCGTTCGGCGGCCGCGGCGCCGCCACGAAAATCAATACCTCGGTCGAGGTCGAGGCACTGCCGCTGGCGAACATCATCGCGCGCAAGCGGGCGGAGGAAGCGAAGCGCGACCGCATCCGCCTGGACCTGCTGGCCCGCAAGCTGAACAGCGTGCTGGCGCCGCTGGTCAGCAGCGGGAAGGTGCGCGTGACCCAGACCGCGCGCGGCGTCACCGTCGAAATCAACGCCAGCGTGCTGTTCGACGAAGGCGACGCCGCCCTGGTCGGCAGCGCGCGCGAAACCCTGAACACGGTGGCCGGCCTGCTGCAGGACGACCCGCACGCCATCGAAGTGGAGGGCCACACCGACACCACCCCGATCGCCAACGCCGCCTTCCCCTCGAACTGGGAACTGTCGGCGGTGCGCGCCAGCACCGTGGTGCGGCTGTTCGTCGAGAACGGCGTGGCGGAAGGGCGCCTGGCCGCGGTCGGGCGCGGCGCCAACCGGCCCATCGCCGCCAACGACGACCCCGCCGGCCGCGCGCGCAACCGCCGCGTGGCGGTCACCATCCTGTCCGGCACGCCTGGCTGAACGCGGCGGTCCCGGCCAGGACGAGCTGTGCGCCCGTTATCGCCGCGCATGCGCTAATGTCTCGGCATGGAATCGGACAATACCTCCAGCCGCCTGCCTTTCCCGGTGGTCGGCATCGGCGCCTCCGCCGGCGGCTATACGGCACTGATCGCGCTGCTGCAGAACATGCCGCCCAATCCCGGCATGGCGCTGGTGGTCATCCTGCACCTGGCCGCCGACGAACCGAGCACCGCCGACCGCCTGCTGCAGAGCGCCACCGCGATGCCGGTGGTGCAGGTGACCCACACCATGCCGATCCTGCCGAACAAGGTCTACGTGATTCCGCCGGACCGCGGCCTGGCGATCCGCGACGGCGAGCTGGTGCTCGAGCGTCTCGAGCGCAACGGCGGGCAGCCGGTCACCATCGATCTTTTCTTCGCGGCGCTGGCGGAAGCGCACCGCGAATCCGCGATCGGCGTGGTCCTGTCCGGCATGGGGTCGGACGGCAGCGCCGGCCTTGGCTGCATCAAGGAACTGGGCGGCACCACCGTCGTGCAGGCGCCGACCGACGCCGAGCAGGCCGGCATGCCGCGCTCGGCCATCGATTCCGGCATGGCGAATTTCGTGCTGCCCGCCGGCGCCATACCGCGCAAGTTGATCGAACTGCGCGACCTGCTCGGCGCCCTGCGCGAGCGGGCCGGCGGCGGCCACCTGCTGGACGGCGTGCCGCTCGACCTGGGGCCGCGTCCCGAACAGGCCTTGCGCGAAGTGCTCGCGGTGCTGCAGCGGCATACCGGCCAGGATTTCAGCCATTACCGGCGCCCGATGCTGTTGCGCAGGCTGGAGCGGCGCCTGCTGGTGGCCGGCGTGCCGGACCTGGACGCCTATCGCGCGCTGCTGGAGAAGGAGCCGGACGAAGCGCGCTTCCTGCTGCAGGAGCTGCTGATCGGCGTGACCGGCTTCTACCGCGACCGCGAGGCCTTCGACGTCCTCGACCGCGAGGTGCTGGCGGCGCTGTTCAGGGCCGGCCAGGGGCCGCTGCGCGCGTGGGTGGCCGCCTGCTCTACCGGCGAGGAAGCCTATACGGTGGCGATGCTGCTGGCCGACCGCGCCGCGCGCGAGGAGCCGCCGCGCGGCTGGCAGGTGTTCGCTTCCGACATCGACGAGCAGGCGATCGCGGTGGGCCGTGCCGGCGTGTATCCGGCCGCGATCGCCGAGGCCGTGCCCGACGCCCAGCTGCATCGCTGGTTCACCGCCGAAGGCAGCCAGTACAAGGTGGGCCGGCGCCTGCGCGTCCAGGTGCTGTTCGCCCGCCACAACCTGCTGCACGAACCGGCGTTTTCACGGCTCGACCTGATCTGTTGCCGCAACTTCATGATCTACCTGGACCGCGGCATGCACGCGCACCTGCTGCGGCACTTCCACTTCGCCCTGAATCCCGGCGGCTACCTGATGCTGGGCAGCGCCGAGTCGGTGGACGGGGCGCCGGAGCTGTTCGCGCCGGTGGATGCGGAGCGCAAGATCTACCGCGCCAATCCGGCCGTGCGGCGGGCGCATGCCGGGAAGGCATCCTGGCCTGGCGGCGCGGCGGCCACCGTCGCGGAGCGGGTCGACGCCGCCGCCGAATCCGCGCCGGCGGCGTCGCGGCGCCGGCGCCTGTTCTCGTTTGCCGAAATCCACCAGCACAAGGCGGCCGAGCTGGCGCCGCCCAGCATCCTCCTGAACACCGACGGCGATATCCTGCACATCGCCGAACGGGCCGCCGGCTTCCTGCGCCAGTCCGGCGGCGAGCCGACCCGCGAGCTGCTGCGGCTGGTGGTGCCGGAGCTGCAACTCGGCCTGCGCGTGGCGCTGTTCCAGGCCCGCAAGAGCGGGGAGCAGGCCTGTACCGGTCCGCTGCGCCTCGGCCCGGACCTGGCCGCGCGCGTGGTCGACCTGCAGGTGCTGCCGTTCCAGGACCCGCATGCGGAGGAGGGCCTGCTGCTGGTGCGCTTCGTCGAGCAGTCCGCGACCGAGGCGCAGGCGGCGCCGCCTGCGCCGCAGGAACAGGCCTGGCTGCACCTGCTCGACGAGGAGTTGCGCAGCACCCGCAGGCAGCTGCGCGAGACCATCGAGCAGGCGGAAACGAGCGGCAACGAGATGCGCCTGTACGGCGAGGAAATGCAGACCACGGTCGAGGAGCTGCGCGCCTCGGCGGCCGAGCTGGAACGGAGCCGCGCCGAGCTGCAGATGCGCGTCGAGGAACTGGGCGCGGCCAACCTGGCGCTGCAGCAGCGCGCGGAAGCCAGCGCCAAGGCCCACGACGACCTGGCCAACCTGGTCGCCTCGAGCGACGTCGCCACCATCTTCCTCGACCGCGACATGCGCATCCTGCGCTACACGCCGCGCATCGCCGAATTCTTCAACGTGATCCCGGCCGACGTCGGCCGCCCGCTGCGAGACATCACCAACCGCCTCAACCATCCGCGCCTGGCCGAGGAAGCGTCGCAGGTGTTCGTCTCCCTGCAGCCGATGGAACGCGAGGTGCACGGCAAGGACGGCCGCGACTACATCGTGCGCGTGCATCCCTACCGCACGCTGGAACACCGCATCGAGGGCGCCGTGATGACCTTCTTCGACATTACCGGCCGCCGGGCCGCCGAGCAGGCCCTGCGCGACAGCGAGGAGCGGTTCCGCCTGTTCGTTACCGCCAGCTCGGACATCCTTTACCGCATGAATGCCGACTGGAGCGAGATGCGCTTCCTGCAGGGGAAGGGCATCCTGCCCGATACCGAGCGCCCCAGCCGCAGCTGGATCGAGACCTATATCCCGCCGGACGACCAGCCGCGGGTGCAGGCCGCCATCGCCGAGGCGATCGGCAACAAGAGCGTGTTCGAGCTCGAGCACCGCGTGATCCACAACGCCGGCGGCTTCGCCTGGACTTTTTCGCGCGCGATCCCGCTGCTCGACGCCCAGGGAGAGATCGTCGAGTGGTTCGGGGCGGCGGTCGACATCAGCCAGCGCAAGCGCGACGAGGAACTGATCCGCGCCAGCGAGGCGCGCCTGTTCACGGTGTTCGAGAGCCTGCCGGTGGGGGTGTGCGTGATCAGCGCCGACGGCGCGATCGTGCTGTCGAACCGCATCCTGCAGCGCTACCTGCCGGGCGGCGTCCTGCCGTCGCGCGACCGCGTCCGCGGCGATCGCTGGCGCGCCTGGCGCGAGGACGGCTCGCCGGTCGCCTTCGACGACTTTCCCGGCGCCCGCGCGCTGCGCGGCGAGCGCCTGGTGCCCGGCATCGAGATGCTGTACCTTCAGGACGATGGGCGCGAGACCTGGGTTCAGGTGGCCGGCGCGCCGGTCAGCGACGAGCGCGGCGCCGCCACTGGGGAGGTGGCGGCGGTGGTGACGGACATCGACGCCCTGAAGCGGACCGAGGAAGCGCTGCGCGAGAACGAGATCCACCTGCGCGAGCTGCTCGGCGGGCTCGCGCTGGCGGTGTGGGAAACCGATCCCGAAGGCCGGATGGTCGTCGATTCGCCGAGCTGGCGCGCGTTTACAGGCCAGCGGCTCGAGGAGTGGATGGGCCAGGGCTGGATCGACGCCATCCATCCGGACGACCGCCTCGAGGGGATGCGAAGATGGAAGGACGCGGTGACGCGGCGCGGCGTGCTGGACCAGATGCTCCGGCTGCGCAGCCCGGACGGCAGCTGGCGCCGTACCCGGGTGCGTGCGCTGCCGCTGTTCAATGCCGACGGCACGGTCCGCAAATGGGTCGGGATGAACCTGGCCGGAGACGACGAATGAAACGACGTACCATGATGGCAGCCATGCTGTGCGCCGCGCTGACCCTGCCGCTGCCGCGAATGGCCCAAGGAGAAACGATGAACGTGCACGCGAGCCTGAGCGTCGACGCCAGGCATGACAAGGTGCTGGTGACCTTCCGGGTGGAGAACCGCGGCGAGCGGCGGATCGGCCTGCCGCGCGAGATCGCGGCGGACACGGAATTGACGCGGCGCGTGTTCGACCTGCGCGAACACCCGGGCGAGGCGGAGGTGCCGTACACGGGCCGCATGGTCAAGCGCGGGCCGCTGACGCTGGACGACTACGTCGAGCTGGCCCCGCATTCGGCGCACACGCATACCATCGACATCACGCGCTTTTACGCGTTCAGGCCGGGCACGCATACCTACCTGATCCGCTATGCGGGCGAGGTACTGGGGGACGTGCGGCAGCTCGATTCGGCAGCCACGATCGGCACCGAAGCCGTCATGTTCAGCCATACGGGAAAATAAGCGAGGTCGTCCCCGCGCAGGCGGGGACCCAAGTCGACTTTTCGCCTGCGCGGGAACGACGATACTGCTTACTGCAGCGCCGGCGTATTCTCGCCAAAGTATTCGTGCGAGTCGGCGTTGTCGATCGCCTGCGACGGATTGCTGATCGCCAGGCTGGCCGCGCCCGACTGGCCGTAGACCCAGTCGTCGGTGCCGGCCACCACGTTGAAGTGGCTCATCTCGTGCACCAGGGTGCCGCCCTTGGAGTCGGTGCCGGTCATCGGCGCGCTCCAGAAGGCCTTGCACACGTAGATGGTGTAGGGCTGGGTCGGATACACGTAGGCGTAGTAGGTCTTCTTGCAGCCGCAGTCGACCGTGATCGGCTTGGTCGCGAAGGCGTCCTTGATCGCCGCGAAGTGCGCCTTGACGGTGGCGACCCGGCTGCTGTCGACCGCGCCGAACCACTTGGTGTAGCGCGTGCCCATCGCGCCGTTGGCCATGTAGGCATCGCCGCTGGTCGCCATCGACAGCGCCGCCGACACCGCCGAGGTGATGTCGGCCTGCTGCGAGGTGGTGCACTTGTTGAAGGCGAGGGCGCCGCCGGCCGCCGTCACCATGCCGGCCTGGGCCTGCATCTCCGCCAGGGTCTTGGTTTCCTCGTTCGAACCGCGCGCACGCACGCCGTCGATCCAGACGGTGGCGGCGTTGGACTTCAGCTCGTCGGCGGCCTTGCCGGCGTGGTAGCGGATCGCGTAGTCGCCGGTGGTGCCCATGTCGTACAGCGCCGACAGCTCGACCTTGGCGGTGTAGGAGGCGCCCGGCTTGAGCAGGAAGTAGTCGGCCGCGCTCGGCGCGCCGCGCTTGGCGATGGCGCCCAGGTAGCGCACCGGCTTGCCGTCGCGGGCGATCTCGAACAGCGGCGCCTCGATCTCCTCGAACGGGGTGTGCGCCTTCAGCACGTACTGCGGGCTGGTGGAAGTGTTGGTGAAGGTGACCTTGACCACCACGTCGTCGCGCTTGCCGAGCGAGGTTTTTTCGGGTGCGACAGAAACGACGACGCCGCTGGCGGCGGCGTGGGCGGACATCGACATGGCCAGTGCGGCGGCGCCGGCGGCGTATTTCAGCAGGTTCTTGTTCATCTGCGTTCTCCAGGAAAGACGTGGGCTCGGGGAGCCCACCCTACCGACCGGCAAGGTGGGCACGCCTTCTTAGTTCAGCGCCGGATTGTTCTCGCTGAAGTATTCGTGCGAGTCGGCGTTGTCGATCGCCTGCGACGGATTGCTGATCGCCAGGCTGGCCGCGGCGGACTGGCCGTAGGCCCAGTCGTCGGTGCCGGCCACCACGGTGAAGTGGCTGGTTTCATGGATCAGGGTGCCGGCCTTGGAGTCGGTGCCGGTCAGCGGTGCGCTCCAGAAGGCCTTGCACACATAGATGGTGTAAGGCTGGCTCGGGTAGACGTAGGCGTAGGAGCTGTCGGTGCAGCCGCAGTTCACGTTGATCGGCTTGCTCGCGAGGGTGCTCTTGATGTTCGCGAAGTGCGACTTGATGGTCGAAACGCGGGTGCTGTTCACGGTGCCGAACCACTTGGTGTAGCGCGAGCCCATGGTGGTCTTGGCCATGTAGGCGTCGGCGTTGTTGGCATAGGTCTGCGCCGCGCTCAGGGCCGAGGCGATGGTGCTCTGCTGCGACGACGAGCAGCTGGTGGTGGACAGGCTGGCGGCGGTCACCATGCCCGACGACTGCTTCATCTCGGCCAGGGTCTGGGACTCGTCGCGCGAGCCGCGCGGACGGCTGCCTTCGATCCACATCGAAGCGGCGTCGGACTGCAGCTCGCCGACGTCCTGGCCATGCCTGGCGAGGCTGGCGCCGGCGCTGGCGGCCTGCACCGAAGCGGCGTCGGCGAACAGGTGCGGCGAAGCGGCGTGGAAGCGCACGGCGTAGTCGCCGGTGGTGGCCATGTCGTACAGCGACGACAGCTCGACCTTGACGCTGTACGACGCGCCCGGCTTGAGCAGGTAGTAGTCGGCGGCGGTCGGCGCGGCGCGCTTGACCAGGCGGCCCATGTAGCGCACCGGCTGGCCGTCGCGGGTGACGTCGAACACCCGCGCGTCCATGCCCTCGAACGGCGTGTGCGACTTCAGCACGTACTGCGGGCTGCCCGAGGTGTTGGTGAAGGTGACCTTGACGACCACGTCGTCGGACTTGCCTAGCGAAGCCTTCTCGGGCGCGACCGAGACGACGACGCCATTGTTACCGGCCTGTGCGGCCATGGACATGGCCAGCACGGCGGCGCCAACCGAAATGTTTAACAGATTCCTGCTCATGGTTTCTCCGTAGATGTCGTTATTGCTGCTCGGTATTGCTCGGCAGCGCTTGTTGTGACGGGCCTTCGCCATCCACTGGAACTTGTTACGGATATAACGAAAGCCCGACGGACATCCTCGTTGAATTCATGAGCTCGCGCAAACAAAATTTAACACTGTTGTATATACGATTGATACATCTCAAAGTCTTCAATCGTGCGCTGGAAATGCTGTTGAGTTCGTGCTACTCACGCGTGGGCTCGGCGAGCCCGCCCTACAGCGCCGGGGTGTTCTCGCCGAAGTATTCGTGCGAGTCGGCGTTCTGAACGGCCTTGTCCGGATCGCCCAGCGCCAGCTGGGCGGCCGCCGACCGTCCATAGGCCAGGTCGTCGGTGCCCGCCACCACCGTGAAGTGGCTCATCTCGTGCACCAGCGTGCCGCCCTTCGAATCGGTGCCGGTCATCGGGGCGCTCCAGAAGGCCTTGCACACGTGGATCTTGTACGGCTGGTTCGGATAGACGTAGGCGTAATACGACGCGTTGCAGCCGCAGTCGACCGTGACCGGCTTGCCGGCGAAGGCTTCCCTGATGGCCTGGAAGTGGCGCGCCACGGTGGCCGGGCGCGCGGCATCGACGGCGCCGAACCAGCCGGTGTAGCGGCGGCCGAGATCCTTGCGCTGCAGGTAGGCGTCGCCATCCTGCGCCATCGCCTGGGCGGCCTGGACGGCGCCCGCGATCGTCTCCTGCTGGGCGTTCGAGCAGCGGCTGAAGGACAGGCCGGCGCCTTCCGGTGCGGCGCCGGCGGCGTCAAACGCGCCGCGCGGCAGGCGGCCGTCGATCCAGACCGAGGCGGCGGCCGGATCGGGCAGGGCGGTGGCGCGGCCCGGCATGGCGGACTGGCTGCCGCGCAGCGTGCCGGGACGGCTGAACAGCTGGGTCGCGCCGGCGCGCCAGCGCACGCTGTAGGCGCCGGTGACGCCCATGTCGTACAGCGCCGACAGTTCGACCCGCACGCTGCGCGAGGCGCCCGGCCTGAGCGCGACGTAATCGGCGCCGGTGGGCGCGGGGCGCTTGACCTGCACGCCCAGGTAGCGCACCGGCAGGCCGTCGCGCGTGACCTCGAACAGCGGCGCCTCGATGGCGCCGAACGGGCTCTGCCACTTGAGCAGGTACTGCGTGGCGGCGGTGCCGTTGGTGACGGTGACGGTGACCACCACGTTGTCGCTCTTCGCCAGGCTCTGGCGTTCGGGCGTGACGCCGATCGTGAGCTCGCCGGCCGGCGCCGCTGCTGCGACGGCCGGGGTGGCCAGGGTGCCGGCAGCCAGCGCGGCGCCGATCATCGACTTCCAGTCCATATGCGCCTCCTTGTGCTTGTCCAGACACCGGTTGTAGCAAGCCGCCCGAATCCGATATTGCTGTGTCGCAAGAAATTGAGTGTAAGATGAGGCCGCCTAACAACATTTGATTCTTTGTTACAAACAATTGTTCGTTTATACAGAATCTCGTTGTTACAATGTAACGATGCTGGAAGAACACAAGAGTTTCATGACGGAATCTTATGTTGTCATTGAAGTAGCATAGTTCCCATGTCCTGATCTCTCTCGCGCGCCCCATCCCTGCGCGCCTGGCCCACAATGCGCCCCACAGCACCCCGGAACGCTGCGCCCACGCCTGCCGCAGCGGCTGCCGCATGGAGAATCGACGGGCGCATCAATCGAACAAGAACGTATGGATAATTCAGTGGGAACGGTCGCCGCCGAGATCGGGCTGGACGAGGGCGAGATCGCGGCGCGCAAGCGCTTTCTGGAACTCGGCGAGCAGGACCTGGCGCTGCTGCGCGAGGTGCACGCGCTCACCGGCGCGGACGGCGCCGCCTTTTCCGCTGCCTTCCACGACTTCCTGCGGGAGTCCGGCGAACTGCGGGGCGCCTATTTCCACAGCCTGACCGCGGGCGACTACGGACCGGCCTACGTGCACGACCGCCTGCGCGTCGGCCTGGCGCACCAGCGCATCGGCCTCGAACCGAAGCGGTATATCGGCGCCTACCGCAAGTACCTGGCCGAAATGAGCGTGCTGCTCGCGCGCCGCTTCGAGGGCGACGCGGCGCGCCTGTGCGCGGCCTTCGACGCGGTGCTGAAAGTGGTCGGCTTCGACATGGGCCTGGCGCTCGACACCTATGCGCATGCCGGCCAGCGCAACCTGCTGCAATCCCAGAACTACCTGCAGCAGGTCATCGACGGCATGCCGGCCGGCCTGCTGGTGGTCGACGGCGAGCGCCGGGTCCGTTCCATCAACAGCGCCATGAGCGCCATGCTGGGCATCCCCGACGATGTGGCGGCCGGCCGTCCCTTGCTCGAATCCCTGATCCCGGCGGTGGAGCTGGGCGAGCGCGTCGCGGCGGCGCTGGACACCGGCGCGCCGCAGGATGCGGTGGCGGTGCCGGTCTACGGCCACGCCGACGGCGTGCGCTGGTTCGAATTCAACGTGCGCCGCACCAGCCAGGCCGGCGAAGACCTGCTGCTCCTGATCGGCCAGGACGTCACCTTCCGCCGCCAGGCCAGGCTGCGCCTGCAGGAAAGCGAGGAGTTCTTCCGCCTGACCTTCAGCCAGGCGGCGATCGGGATCGCGCTGCTGTCGCGCGAAGGCCGCTTCCTGCGCGTGAACCGCAAGCTGTCGGCCATCCTCGGCTACAGCGAGATCGAACTGCTGCAGCGTTTCTTCGGCCAGGTCACGCATCCCGACGAAATCGAGGAAGACCGCGAGCTGCTGCGGCGCCTGGCGGCGGGCGAGCTGCGCGACGTCCAGCGCGAGACCCGCTACCTGTGCAAGGACGGACGCACGGTCTGGGTGGCGCTGAACGCGTCGACGATGCGCGAAGCCGCGTCCGGCCAGCTGCGCCTGATCGTCGCGGTGCAGGACGTCTCGCGCCAGAAGAAGGCCGAGGAAGCGCTGATGCGGATGGCCACCATTGATGCCCTGACCGGGCTGCCGAACCGCCTGCTGCTGCAGGACCGCCTGGCGCAGGCGGTGTTCCAGGCCCAGCGCGCGCGGCGCCAGGTGGGCGTGATGTTCGTCGACCTCGACCGCTTCAAGCATGTCAACGACAGCCTCGGGCACGAAGCCGGCGACCAGCTGATCGTCGAGATCGCGCAACGCCTGGCCGGCGCCCTGCGCGAAAGCGATACCGTGGCGCGCCAGGGCGGCGATGAATTCGTGGTGGTGCTGGCCGACCTTGCCGGGCCGGAGGATGCGGCGGTGGTGGCGGGCAAGCTGCTCGACAGCCTGTTCCAGCCGCTGGCGCTGTGCGGCCAGGAACTGTTCCCGTCAGCGAGCATCGGCATCGCCATGTATCCGCGGGACGGGCAGGACAGCGAGGCGCTGCTGAAGGCGGCCGACAGCGCGATGTACCGCGCCAAGGCCAACGGCGGCAACCATCACGTGTTCTACGCCGCCGACATGGCGGACCAGGCCCAGGCCCACCTGCGCATCGAGAACGGCCTGCAGCGCGGCCTGCTGCGCGAAGAATTCGTGCTGCACTACCAGCCCCAGGTCGACGTCGGCAGCGGCCGCATCGTCGGCATCGAGGCGCTGCTGCGCTGGCAGCCGCAGGACGGAGCGATGATTTCGCCAGCCGATTTCATCCCGCTGGCCGAGGAGACCGGCCTGATCGTGCCGATCGGCGAGTGGGTGCTCGAGACCGCGCTGCGCCAGCAGGCGCGCTTCGCGCAGCTGGTGGGCGGCGCGCCGCCGCGCATGAGCGTGAACATGTCGGCGCGTCAGTTCCGCCAGCAGGACGTGGCGGCCAAGGTCGAACGCCTGCTGCGGGACACCGGCTGCGAGGCGTCGTGGCTGACGCTGGAGATTACCGAGAGCGTGCTGATGGAGAACCCGGCGGTGGCCGCCGACACCATGGCGCGCCTGTCCGGCATGGGCGTGCACCTGGCGGTCGACGACTTCGGCACCGGCTACTCGAACCTGGCCAACCTGAAGCGCTTCCCGATCCACTGCCTGAAGATCGACCGCTCCTTCGTCTCCGACATCGCCGGCGCCGACAGCGCGGACGGCGACGACGCCGCCATCGTCAAGGCGGTGATCGCACTGGCGCGCTCGATGAAGCTGGAAGTGATCGCCGAAGGCGTCGAAAGCGCCGCCCAGCTCGACTTCCTGGGCGCGCACGGCTGCCAACAGATGCAGGGGTATTACTTCAGCCGGCCGGTGACGGCGGGGGAAGTGGAGGGCATGCTGCGGAAGCAGCACCATTAACCGTCGTCCCCGCGGCCTTCGCCCGTCGTCCCCGCGAAGGCGGGGACCCATGCCGAGGCGCCGAAGACGGAGACCGAGCGTCAGATCGACGCTTCCAGCTTTGGACGCTCAGTATGGATTCCCGCCTTCGCGGGAATGACGTTAACCGACCAGATACCGCTTCGACGGCCCGGCCGGCATCGCCTGGCCGCCCGGCCCGTACACGCCGGCGGCGCCGCTGCCCGCCGGGCGCAGCGCGTTCAGCATGCCCTGGGTGTGGGCCATCTGCTTGTTGACCAGCATGCCGTTGATGCGGTTGAGTTCCTTGGCTTCGCGGGTGAGGTCCAGCAGGCGGTTCCACTGGGTGCGCAGCTCGTCGTTGCCGCCGACGGCCAGCCAGGGCTCCATGCCGTTCTCCGCGGCCACGAAGCCGGCGGCGCCGAGGGCCCTGTGGCGCAGGCGCGACAGCTCGGCCGCTTTCTGGGCCAGCTGCAGCTTCTTCGGGGTGATGGTGGCGAGGCCATCGGCATCCGCACTGACCAGGAACTGCTGTTCCGATTTCATCAGCGCCACGATGGAGCCGATCAGTTGCTGTTCGTCGCGCAGGGTTGCGCCGGGGGATGCAATGGCCATGTGTTATCTATCGTTTGCGGGAGTGCAGCAGGTCGCGTACCGTTTCCAGCAAGCCGTCCGCCACTTTCTCCGAATTTACCTGGAACTGGCCATCCGCGATGGCCGCCTTGATGCGCTCGACTTTCTTGGTGTCGAACACCTGATTCGTGCTGCCGGCCGCCATGGCCTGTCCTTGCTGGGACAGGCGCACGGTGTCGGTGGCGGCCGGCGTGGTCGCCGTTGCCGCCGCCGCGGCCGCGTTGTCCGCGGCTTTCGGCGTTGCCGGCGGGGTGGCGTTGGCTTGCACGCCGGCGTTGTTCTTGAGGGTATCGTTGATTTTCACAGCATCATCCTTTGCAGGTCGGAACAGAAAGCCCGGGATCTGCCAGGGTTATCGGCCTTGTCAGTGAAAACTTTAGACCCGTTTCGCCTAGAAAGCCACCTCGACCATACCGCCGGCCTTGGCCGTGCCGCTGACCACCGTGCCGGACGCGGTGCGCACCTGCACCACCTGGCCTTCGCCGGCGGTGCCGATCGCGCGGCCTTCGGACGACACGGAAAAACCGTTACCGTTCAACACCAGGCGCACCGCCTGGTTCTGCTGCACCACGGGCTTGCTGCGCAGGGTGTCCAGGCGCAGCGGCGTGCCGGCCGCCAGCGAGACGGTCGGGGTGCGGCCGATCGCTTGGCCCATGTCGGTGATGATTCCGTTGGGCATCGCCGCGATGTCGCCTTTTACCAACATCAGCTGGCCCTGCTCGACCGGCTGGCCCTGGGCCAGCGGCACCGCCGCCACCACGTAGTCCGCCTTCACGTTCACCTGCGCCTGGATGAAGATGGTCCAGACGGACGGCGCGGTGCAACGCACCCCGACCGTGGTCTTGCCCCAGGCGCGCGCACCCGGCTGCAGGAAAGCTTCCGGGGCGGGACAGCCGGGCAGCGCGGTGCGCGGATCGACCGCGCCCACCTTCACCGACACCTCGCCCGGCAGGCCGGCGGCCTGGGCCAGCAGGAACTGCTCGGCGACGGTACGCAGGGCATTCGGATCCTGGCGCGCAGGAACGGCGGGTGCGGACATGGCCAGCAGCGGGGCGGCGGACAACAGGGCGACGACAGTGGAGAGCAGGCGGTTCATGGGAAGAAAATCCTATTCGACCCTGCCATCTTAGGCTTCTTGATTCCGTACTGAAACTTGGAATAGCCCCCTTTTGGGTCCCTTTATTGCCCGATTGGAAGAGTCGCCGGGCCCGTATGATCGATCCTGTCCAAACAAGTCAACGCCCCGGAGGCAGCATGATCGGCAAACTCGACGACTACCTGCGATTCAACGAAACCGCGCTGAGCCTGCGCTCGCAGCGCCAGGAACTGCTCGCTTCGAACATCGCCAACGCCGACACGCCTAATTACAAGGCGCGCGACATCGATTTTTCGAATGCGCTGCAGGGCGCGCTGTCGAAGGCGGCCCAGCCGGGCGCGATGGCGACCACCAGCCAGGGCCACATCGCCAACGGTCCGGTGGCGGCGGACGGCAAGGTGCTGCCGGACGGCACCCCGGTCCTGTACCGCAACGTGACCCAGGGCGCGGTCGACGGCAATACGGTCGACATGGACACCGAGCGCACCCAGTTTGCCGACAACGCGCTGCGCTACGAAGCCGGCATCACCATGATCAACCACCAGATCCGCAATCTGATGGCCGCTATCCAGAACAGCCAATAAGGTAGCCACCAAGCATGTCGCTCTTTAACGTATTCAATGTGGCCGGTTCGGCGATGAGCGCCCAGTCGCAGCGCCTGAACACCACCGCCAGCAACCTGGCCAACGCCGACAGCGCCACCAGCGCCAGCGGCGAAGCCTACCGCGCCAAGCAGGTCGTGTTCGAAGCCGTGCCGGTGACGGGCGGCTCGACCGCCGTCAAGGTGCGCGAAGTGGTCGACGACCCCTCGCCGATGAAGCAGGTGTACGACCCCAAGCATCCGCTGGCCGACGACAAGGGCTACGTGACGATGCCGAACGTGAACGTGGTCGACGAGATGGTGAACATGCTGTCGGCCTCGCGTTCCTACCAGACCAACGTCGAAACCATGAACGCGGCCAAGACCATGCTGCTCAAGACCCTGACCATCGGCCAGTAATCCATAGAGGCTTTCATCCATGTCCACAGTCAACACCAACGCCAGCTCGCCCGCCGCCATCAACGACCTGATGGCGACCATGAACGCGAAGCCGGCCACCACCAGCGGCGACAGCGTCCAGGCCGACACCGACAAGTTCATGACCCTGCTGGTGACCCAGCTGAAGAACCAGGATCCGCTGAACCCGCTCGACAACGCCCAGGTCACCAGCCAGCTGGCCCAGCTGCAGACCGTCACCGGCGTGAACAAGCTGAACGAGACCCTGAATTCGCTGAAGTCCAGCTACCAGAGCTCGGAAGCGATGCAGGCGACCAACCTGATCGGCCATGGCGTGCTGGTCGAGGGCAGCAACGTCACCCTGTCGGGCAGCAAGGCAATCATGGGCGTGGAACTGGGCAGCGACGTCGACAGCCTGAAAGTCGACATCGTCGACAAGACCGGCAAGGTGGTGCAGACCATGGACCTGGGCGCGCAGAAAGCCGGCGTGATCCCGCTGGCCTGGGACGGCGTGCCGGACGCCACCAAGGTCGGCAGCGACGGCAAGCCGGTGACGCTGGCCGACGGCAACTACACCTTCTCGGTGACCGCCACCAAGGGCGGCGAGAAGACCAGCGACGCCAAGGCCCTGGCCTTCGACAGCGTGGCATCGGTCACCACCAACAGCACCGACGGCGTCAAGCTGAACCTGCCCTCGAAGGGCGTGGTCACGCTGGCCGACATCAAGCAGGTCTTGTAAAAAAATACGAATCTTTAGGAGCAGAACATGTCTTTCCAACAGGGCCTGAGCGGCTTGAACGGCGCCGCGAAATCGCTGGACGTCATCGGTAACAACATCGCCAACGCCAGCACGGTCGGCTTCAAGGGCTCGACCACCCAGTTCGCCGACGTCTACGCGCGTTCGCTGAACGGCGCCGGCGGCAACCAGGCCGGCATCGGCGTGGCCGTGGCCGGCATCGCCCAGCAGTTCACGCAAGGTAACATCGAAACCTCGGCCAATCCGCTGGACATCGCCATCAACGGCGCCGGCTTCTTCCGCACCGAGACCTCGGGCCTGGTCCAGTACACCCGCAACGGCCAGTTCTCGCTCGACAAGAACGGCTTCCTGGTGACCCCGCAGGGCGCCAACCTGACCGGCTACGGCGTCGGCCCGAACGGCCAGATCCTGGCCGGTTCGCCGTCGCCGCTGCAGATCAGCACCGCCGACCTGAAGCCGGTCCCGACCAGCAAGATCGACACCTCGCTGAACCTGGATTCGCGCACCGAACCGCCGACCAACTACCCGTTCAACGCCAACGACCCGACGACCTACAACAAGCAGACCCCGGTCGACGTCTACGACACCCTGGGCAATGCCCACGTGATGTCGATGTACTACGTGAAGACGGGCGCCGGCAACTGGGACGTGTACGTCGGCAGCGACGGCACCGAGCTGACCAACGTGAACGTGGCTTCGGCAGGGCAGAAGGACGCCACCGTGACCGCCGCGCGCGACGCCTGGCAGACCGCCACCAAGGCCGTGCCGCCGGACGCCACCGACATCGCCGCCAAGCTGAAGGACTACGCCGACAAAGCCTCGGCCGCCGTGGTGAGCGCCGCCACCGCCGCCGGCGCCAGCACCGCCACCATCGACGCGATCAAGGCCGCGGCCACCAGCGCCGGCGGCACCGCGGGCTACTCGCCGGACCAGATCGACAAGGACATCGCCGCGGCCGTGTCGGTGCCGTCGACCCCGGTCGGCCACCTGAATTTCGACTCGAACGGCGCGCTGTCGGCCACCCTGATGAGCCCGCAGACCCTGCCGCTGACCGTCAACCTGCCGATCTACCCGCCGACCGGCGCCAAGGACACCCTGGCGATCAAGCTGAACTTTGCCGGCACCACCCAGTACGGCGCCGACACCAGCGAGAAGAAGACCACCCAGGACGGCTACACGGCCGGCCACCTGCAGCGCTTCTCGGCGGCCGCCGACGGCACCATCCTCGGCCAGTACAGCAACGGCCAGACCAAGCCGCTGGGCCAGGTCGTGCTCGCCAACTTCACGAACCCGGGCGGCCTCGAACCGTTGGGCAACAACTCCTTCGCCGAAACCTCGGCCTCGGGCACCCCGCTGGTCGGCACCCCCGACACCGGCAGCCTGGGCGTGCTGCAATCCTCGGCCACGGAAGCCTCGAACGTCGACCTGACGGCCGAGCTGGTCAACATGATCACGGCCCAGCGCGTCTACCAGGCCAACGCCCAGACCATCAAGACCCAGGACTCGGTGCTGCAGACCCTCGTGAACCTGCGCTAATCACTAAGAAGTAATTGCCAAAAACCGGGGTCAGACTCCGGTTTTTGGAAATAGCCACGAGTCAGTTGCCAAAATTTGGAGTCTGACCCCGGTTTTAGGAAAGATTATGGATCGGTTGATTTACACAGCAGCCAGCGGCGCCAAGCACATCATGGAGCAGCAGGCGACCACGTCGAACAATCTCGCGAACCTCAGCACCACGGGCTTCCGCGCGCAGTTCGATACCTTCCGCGCGGTGCCGGTCCAGAGCGAGGGCCTGCCCACGCGCGCCTTCGTGGTCGACAACACGGCCGGCGCCGACTTTTCGTCCGGCCCGCTGCAGGTGACCGGGCGCGATCTCGACGTCGCCGTCAAGGGCAAGGGCTGGATCGCGGTGCAGAACGCCGACGGCACCGAGTCGTACACGCGCAACGGTTCCCTGCAATTGAGCCCGAACGGCATCCTGCAGACCTCGAACGGCCAGACCATCGCCGGCGAAGGCGGTCCGATCACGATTCCGCCGGACGTCACCGTCAGCGTCGGCGCCGACGGCACCGTCTCCACGCTGTCGACCACCACCACGCCGGCCGCGCCGACCGTGCTGGGCCGCATCAAGCTGGTGAATCCGAACGAGGCCGACCTGGTCCGCGGCGACGATGGCCTGTTCCGCCTGAAGGATGGCGCCAGCGCCCAGTCCGACCCGTCGGTGACCGTGGCCGGCGGTGCCCTCGAAGGCAGCAACGTGTCGGCGGTCGATGCCATGGTGAACATGATCTCTTTGGCACGTTCCTTCGAAACCCAAATGAGCATGTTGAAGAACGCCGAGAATAACGAGACGAAAGCCACCCAGATCCTCGCTTTGACTTGATTGCTGCTGGGACATAATTTCATGGTGGGCGATGGGTTCCGTCGCCGTCAGGAGAACACCATGATCCGTTCGCTATTCATCGCCAAGACCGGCCTCGAGGCCCAGCAGACCAACCTCGACGTCATCACCAACAACCTCGCCAACGTCAGCACCAACGGCTTCAAGAAGTCGCGTGCCGTGTTCGAGGACCTGCTGTACCAGAACGTGCGCCAGCCCGGCGCGCAAAGTTCGCAACAGACCCAGCTGCCGTCCGGCCTGCAGATCGGCACCGGTGTGCGCACCGTCGCCACCGAGCGCATCCATACCCAGGGCAACCCCCAGCAGACCGGCAACTCGAAGGACGTGATGGTCAACGGCGCCGGCTACTTCCAGGTGCTGCTGCCTGACGGCACCCAGGCCTACACCCGCGACGGCTCCTTCCAGAGCGACGCCAACGGCCAGCTGGTCACCTCCAGCGGCTACGTGCTGCAGCCGCCGATCACCGTGCCGACGAATGCGCTGTCGCTCACCGTCGGCCGCGACGGCACCGTCTCCGTGACCACCCCGGGCCAGACCGCGCCGACCCAGATCGGCTCGATCCAGCTGAACACCTTCGTGAACCCGGCCGGCCTCGAATCGCGCGGCGAGAACCTGTACGTCGAAACCGGCGCCTCCGGCACCGCCAACGCCAACACCCCGGGCACCAACGGCGCCGGCGTGCTGATGCAGGGCTATGTCGAAACCTCGAACGTCAACGTGGTCGAGGAAATGGTCAACATGATCCAGACCCAGCGCGCCTACGAGATCAACTCGAAGGCGATCACCACGTCGGACCAGATGCTGCAGAAGCTGGCACAGTTATGAAAACGATGGTTAAGCAAAATTGGATTCCGGCCTGCGCGGGAATGACCTTGTTGAAAGTCGCAGGCGTGGCGATGGCCCTGGCCCTGGCCGGCTGCGCCGCCACCCCGACCTCGATCGTCAAGGGGCCGACCTCGGTGCGCCCGATGATCGCCGACGCTGGTCCGGCGCTTGACGGCGCGATCTACAACGCCAACACCTTCCGTCCGATGTTCGAAGACCGCCGCGCGCGTCACATCGGCGACATCCTCACCGTCAGCATCGTCGAGAAGACCTCGGCCAACAAGAGCGGCGCCAGCACCGGCAACAAGTCGGGCAGCGCGGAATTCGGCCTCCCCGGTCCGCTGCAGGGCCGCCTGGGCGCCGACATCAAGACCAGCACCGCCACCAAGTACGCGGACGGCGACACCCAGACCGCGTCGAACGCCTTCACCGGCACGATCGGCGTGACGGTCTCGGAGGTGCTCCCGAACGGCAACCTGATCGTGGTCGGCGAGAAGCAGATCGCCATGAACAAGGGCGTCGAATTCATCCGCTTCTCGGGCATGGTGAATCCGGACACGATCCAGCCGGGCAACATGGTGTCCTCGACCCTGGTGGCCGACGCCCGCGTCGAGTACCGCACCAACAGCCAGATCGACCGCGCCGAGATGACCTCGATGATGTCGCGTTTCTTCCAATCGATGTTGCCGTTCTAATTGCCTAAATTCGGGGTCTGACCCCGAATTTAATCAACTGACTATGAATAAGAATTTCAGACTGATCGCCGTCATCGCAGCCCTGCTGGGCCCGCTCCTCGCGACCCCGGCCCGGGCCGAGCGCCTGAAGGACATCGCCAGCTTCGGCGGCGTGCGCCAGAACCAGCTGTCCGGCTACGGCATCGTGGTCGGCCTCGACGGCACCGGCGACCAGACCACCCAGACCCCTTTCACCGTGCAGTCGATCATGGCGATGCTGCAGCAGAAGGGCATCAGCCTGCCGGCCGGCACCCAGCTGCAGCTGAAGAACGTGGCCGCCGTGATGGTGACCACCTCGCTGCCGGCCTTCGCCCAGCCGGGCCAGACCATCGACATCACCGTGTCCTCGATGGGTAACGCGAAAAGCCTGCGCGGCGGCACGCTGCTGATGACGCCGCTGCAAGGCGCCGACGGCCAGGTGTATGCGATGGCCCAGGGCAACGTGCTGGTCGGCGGCGCCGGCGCTTCGGGCGGCGGCGCTTCGGTGCAGGTGAACCAGCTGGCGGTCGGCCGCATCTCGGGCGGCGCCACCGTCGAACGCGCGGTCGCCTCGAACCTTGGCGCCGACAACCAGGTCAAGCTCGAACTGAACACCACCGACTTCGCCACCGCCAGCCGCGTGGTCGAAGCCGTCAACGACAAGTTCGGTCCGGGCATCGCCACCGCGCTGGATGGCCGCGTGATCCGCGTGCGCGTGCCGTCGTCGAGCGACCAGCGCGTGTCCTTCCTCGGCATGCTGGAAAACATCGACGTGCGTCCGTCGGAAGCGGCCGCCAAGGTGATCCTGAATGCGCGCACCGGTTCGATCGTGATGAACCGCGCCGTGACCCTCGACACCTGCGCGATCTCGCATGGCAACCTGACCGTGACGATCGGCGCCGACACCCAGGTGAGCCAGCCGGCGCCCGGTTCGCGCGGCGCCACCGTGGTGACCCAGACCCCGAACGCATCGGTCAAGAAAGACGCTGGCCGCGTCATCATGCTGAACAACGGCGCTTCGCTGGCCGAAGTCGTGAAGGCGATGAACGCGATCGGCGCGACCCCGCAGGACCTGCTGTCGATCCTGCAGTCGCTGAAGGCCGCCGGCTCGCTGCGCGCGGAACTCGAGATCATCTAAACAACAAGGTGCACCATGCTTGGCTCGACCTCTGACCTGTCCGGAAAATTCGCGCTCGACACCAACAGCCTCGGCGACCTGAAGACGTCCGCCAAGGCCGGCTCGCCCGAAGCCCTGAAGGGCGCGGCGACCCAGTTCGAGTCCATGTTCGTCAACATGATGATGAAGAGCATGCGCGACGCCACGCCGCAGGACGGTCCGATGGACAGCCAGGAGACCCGCACGTTCACCACCATGCTCGACCAGCAGATGAGCCAGAAGCTGGCCAAGCGCGGCATCGGCCTGGCCGACGTGCTGGTGCGCCAGCTGACCCAGCAGCAGACCGGCGCGGCGCTGGCCAAGGAAATGCAGTCGGGCGCGCTCGGCATCGGCACGGAGCAGGGCGCCGCCGCATCGCGCCTGAAGTTCGACAGCGACAGCATGGCGACCGACCGCGCCGCCGCGGCGTCCGGCATCACCGGCTCGGCGCGCAGCACCACCGACGCCGGCAAGCCGGCCCACGTGCGCGCCTTCCAGGACAAGCTGGCCGACGCCGCCGAGGAAGCCGAGAAGGTCACCGGTGTGCCGGCCAAGTTCATGATGGGCCAGGCCGCGCTGGAAACCGGCTGGGGCAAGCGCGTGATCCGCAACCAGGACGGCACGTCCAGCAACAACCTGTTCGGCATCAAGGCCGGTCCGGGCTGGAAGGGCAAGGTCGCCACCGCCGTGACCACCGAGTACGTGAACGGCAAGCCGCACACCCGCGTCGAGAAATTCCGCGCCTACGCTTCGCATGCCGACGCGTTCAAGGATTACGCCCGCATGCTCAGCAATAACCCGCGCTACGAAAAAGTGCTGGCCCACGGCGGCGACGCCAGCGCCTTCGCCCACGGCCTGCAGCGCGCCGGCTATGCGACCGACCCGCAGTATGCCGCCAAACTGTCGCGCATCATCAAGCACTCGCTGGCGTGATCGAAACGACAACAGTAAAGTTCTGGCGTGTTTTGCCGACAATGACATAGTAGACAGGAATAAAAGCACATGTCCCTCCTCACCATCGGCAAGTCCGGTCTCTACGCCGCCCAGGCGGCGCTGTCGACGACCGGCCACAACATCACCAACGCCAACGTGGCGGGCTACAGCCGCCAGGCGGTGGTGCAGGAAACGGCGATCGCGAACGGGAGCAGCAGCGGCGGCTATATCGGTTCCGGCACCCAGATCGCCCAGGTCAAGCGTTATTCGGACGAGTTCCTGAACGCCCAGGTGCGCACCGCGCAGGCCTCGAACAGCGGCCTGGAAGCCTACCAGGCCCAGATCACCCAGATCGACAATCTGCTGGCCGACACCACGTCCGGCCTGTCGCCGGCCCTGCAGGACTTTTTCGCGGCGGTGCAGAACCTGACCGGCGACCGCGCCGGCGTGCCCTCGCGCGGCGCGCTGCTGACGTCCGCCGACACCCTGGCCGCGCGCTTCCAGAGCATGAACGGCCGCCTGGACGAGATCCGCAAGGGCGTCAACACCCAGATCACGTCCAGCGTCAACCTGGTCAATACCTATGCCTCGCAGATCGCCGAACTGAACGACCAGATCGGCAAGCTGTCCGGCGGCGACAACCTGAACCCGCCGAACGACCTGCTGGACAAGCGCGACCAGCTGATCATGGAGCTGAACAAGCAGGTCAAGGCCACCGTCATGCCCGGCGATAACAACATGCTGACGGTCTCGATCGGCAACGGCCAGCCGCTGGTGGTGGGCGCCAGCAAGTTCGAGCTGACCGCCATGAATTCGCCCACCGACCAGACCCGCGTCACGGTCGGCTACGTCACCGGCGGCAAGCTGTCGCCGCTGCCGGAAAGCGCGCTGACCGGCGGCGCCCTCGGCGGCGTGCTGGAATTCCGCACCAAGTCGCTGGACCTGGCCCAGAACTCGCTGGGCCGCATCGCGCTGGGCCTGGCGCAGACCTTCAACGACCAGCACCACCTGGGCCTGGATTCGAACGGCAACCCGGGCGGCGACTTCTTCACCGTGGCCACCGCGGCGGTCACCAAGAACGTCAACAACAACCAGACCAGTACCACCGCGATCTCGGCCACCGTCAGCGACGCGACCCAGCTCACCACCAGCGACTACAAGGTCGACTACGACGGCACCAACTACAACGTGACGCGCCTGTCGGACAACAAGAAGACCGTGATCTCGCCCTTCCCGCAGAGCAAGCCGCAGACCATCGACGGCCTCGACTTCGCGGTGAGCGGCGCGGCCGCCGCCGGCGACAACTTCCTGGTGCGCCCGACCATCAACGGCGCCGCCGGCCTGAAACTGGCGCTGACCGACGTCTCGCAGATCGCGGCCGCGGCGCCGATCGCCACCAGCGTCCCGCTGAGCAACAAGGGCACCGCCAAGATCAGCGAGGGCGCGGTCGATCAAAGCTACCGGGCGGCGCCGCTGAGCGGCCCGGTGAACCTGGCTTACGACAAGGCCAGCGGCAACCTGACCGGCTTCCCGGCCACCCAGCCGGTGACCATGACGGTGGGCGGCGTAACCACCACCATCGCGGCCGGCGGCAACGTGCCGTTCAAGGACGGCGCCAGCTACACGGTGGGCGGCATGAGCTTTTCGATGACCGGCGCGCCGGAAGACGGCGACACCTTCACGATCGCGCGCAACACCGGCGTCGGCGACACCCGCAACGCCAGCCTGCTGGGCGACCTGCAGACCAAGAACATTCTCGACAACGGCAGCGCCACCTACCAGTCGGGCTATGCCCACCTGGTCAGCGCGATCGGCAACAAGACCCGCGAAGTGCAGGTGAACGCCGAAGCCAGCGCGGCCCAGCTGGAGCAGGCCGACAAGGCCGCGCAAAACGTCTCGGGCGTGAACCTGGACGAGGAAGCGGCCAACCTGCTGAAGTACCAGCAAGCCTACCAGGCGGCCAGCAAGGTGATGCAGGTGGCCGACACGATCTTCAACGCCCTGCTGCAGATTGCACACTAATTCGGAGTAGCACATGTCCATTCGCATCAGCACCAGCGCCATCTACGAGGCCGGCACCGGCCAGCTGAACACGCTGCAGAGCCAGATCGCCAAGACGCAGATGCAGCTGTCGACCAACAAGCGCAACCTGACCGCCGCCGACGATCCGATCGCCGCGGCGCGCGCGCTCGAGGTGACGCAGTCGCAGTCGATGAACACCCAGTTCGCCACCAACCGCAGCAACGCCAACGCCTCGCTGTCGCTGGTGGATAAAACCCTGCAGGACGTGACCGGCCAGATCCAGGACATCCAGACCCTGATCGTCACCGCCGGCAACGGCGGCTACGACGCCAGCAACCGCGAAGCGCTGGCCACCGAGCTCGAAGGCCGCCTGACCGACCTGATCGGCCTGGCCAACACGTCGGACGGCACCGGCGGCTACTTGTTCTCCGGCTATGCCGCGACCACCCAGCCGTTCTCGAAGACCACGACGGGCGCCGCCTACCAGGGCGACCAGGGCCAGCGCACCCTGCAGGTCGGCTCGTCGCGCAAGATGGCGATCAGCGAAACCGGCAGCGCCATCTTCGAAGCTATCCCGACCGGCAACGGCAAGTTCACGACCGCGGCGGCGAGCACCAACACCGGCGCCGGCATCGTCTCGCCGGGCGCGGTGGTCGACAGCAGCCAACTGACCGGCCACGACTACGCACTGAAGTTCAGCGTCACCGGCACGCCGGCCGTCACCACCTACACGGTCACCGACAACACGGCCTCGCCGCCGGTCGACGTGCTGGCCAACCAGCCCTACACCGAAGGCGCCTCGATCTCCTTCGGCGGCATGTCGATGGACGTGAAGGGCGCGCCTGCCGACGGCGACAGCTTCAGCGTCAAGCCGAGCCAGAAGCAGTCGGTGTTCACCACCATCACGGACCTGATCAAGACCCTGCGCGCCCCGGCCAACGGTTCGGAAGGCAAGGCGGCCCTGGCCAACGGCCTGAACACCGCCAGCTCGAACATGAAGAACGCGCTGGACAACGTGCTGACCGTGCAGGCCTCGGTGGGCTCGCGCATGAAGGAACTCGACAACCTCGACAGCACCGGCGACGACCTCAACATCCAGTACCAGACCACGCTCGGCAACCTGCAGGACCTGGACATGGTGAAGGCGATCTCGCTGTTCGCCCAGCAGCAGCAGACCCTGCAGGCGGCGCAGATGTCGTTCAAGACCATGTCGGGGCTTTCGCTGTTCAACTACATCAGCTAAATTCGGGGTCAGATCACTTTTCTGATCAAGGTTTTTGAGGAACTGTGCGCAAGCGCCGCAGCGTCGTCACTGCCGGGATGGCAAACGACCGGCAGGTTTTTGGCCTCGGCTTCTTGCATCCGATCATTTGCCAAAAAATATGCTCTGACCCCGAATTTTGCCCGCCATGAGCCCAGACCCCACCGCCATCCACGCCCGCTTCAACCCGCTGATCAAGCCCTTCCTGGTGATGAAGATCGGCTTCACGATGGCCTGCACGGTGGTCGGCATCCCGCTGGCGATCGTCTGGTTCCTGGGCGTCGGCCGCTGGTGGGCCCAGCATTATTTCGACCGGCTCGAATGCCAGCTCGGCGAGCGCCACATCCGCTTCCGCAAGGGCATCCTGGTCACCACCGAAAAAACGATTCCGCTCGAGAACATCCAGGACGTGACCTTCGTCGAAGGCCCGATCCTGCGCCATTTCCACCTCAGCACCCTGAAATTCGAGACCGCGGGCCACAGCGTCGGCCAGGCCTCGGACATGCACCTGACCGGCATCATCGACGCCCAGGCTTTCCGCGCGCAGATCATGCAGGCGCGGGAAGCCTTGCGCCATCCGCCATCATCCGGCAGCGAAAAGGACGAGCAGATGATCGTGCTGCGCGCGATCGAAGCGAAGCTGGGCGAGATTGCCGACCTGCTGCGCGCCAGGCCGTAGGCGGCGTCACCTGGTCGCTTGAATGTAGCGCCTGAGCGCGCCATCCGCCGGTTGCTCGAATGCCCAGTTGTAGTACTCGGCCGAGGGGTCCACGAGACTCTGCACGATAGCGACCCCGATGGCGGTGCCTACCGCGGATTGTGCGATGCTTGCTCCCGGCACCGAATGCTGCACTACCGGCGCCACGCTCTCCTGCACCGCCAACGGATCGGCCGGGAGGCCCGGCAGCGTGTCCAGTTCGGCGTCCTGTGGCGGCTGCAGCCCTTTGAAGATCTTGAAGATGCGGGCAGGACTATTCGGGTCGGCCGGCAGGAAGATGCCGCAGTTGGAAGCCAGGGGCTTGTTCACGATCGACGAGGGGACCGCCCAGCCTGACTTCACTGCCATGCTCCTGAAGCAGGCATGGGGGCCCACGTAATAAACGCCCTGGGCATCTTCGCGTGCCGCCTTGTAGGTGCCGGCAAGCAAGGTAAGATCTTTTTCGCCCGCACTGCTGGCGTTCTTGAAACGGTATTCGCGAACTTCGAGAAACGCTTCTCGGTCGATCGGCTTGGAGTTCTGATAGATGCCGCCGGCGCACCCGCTCAACATCAATAAAGGGACTGCAAGCCGGCACGAAACGGCAAGGAATTTTATCTGCATGTGCATTGTGTTCAAAGGGAACTAAATTCTTGTCGGTACAAGTTTTTGTTTCCCAATAGTAAATTGAACGTCAAGGCTATTGCAATATATTTGCAGAATCCGGCAGATCGATCTGCGTCAGGATGCCGGCACAATGGTTACCGGCGGCGCCGGCGGCCTGGGCTGCCCCGGCCGCTCGCCGCCGGTGCGCGGAATCCGGCGGCTCGCTTCGATCCCCTGGTTGAACAGGTTCTGCAGCGGCGTGCCGAGGTAGGGCAGGGTGATGCTGATGATGAGGAAGCCGGCGCCCAGGGTGATCGGGAAGCCGATGCCGAACAGGTTCAGCTGCGGCGCGGCGCGGGTCAGGATCGCCAGCGCGACGTTCGTGATCAGCATGGCGGCGACGATCGGCAGGCCGATCTGCAGGCCGGCCGAGAAGATGCGGCCGCCCCAGCGCACCATCTCCAGCGGGGCCGCCAGCGACATCGGGGTGCCGGAGATCGGCAGCGTGTAGAAGCTCTCGACCAGCGCCTGGATCAGTACCAGGTGGGCGTTCATGGCCAGGAAGGCCATGGTCGCGACCAGCGCCAGGAACTGGCTGATGGCCGAGTTGCGGCCGGCGGAGCTCGGGTCGTAGAAGGTGGCGAAGCCGAAGCCCATGGTCGAACTAGAGACTTCGCCGGCGAATTCGATGGCGGCGAACACCAGGCGCAGCGCGAAGCCCATCGACACGCCGATCAGCGTCTCCTGCGCCAGGATCAGGATGCCGGCCCAGGAAGTGGGGTCGACCGCGGGAATGGTGGGAATGGTCGGCGCGACGATGGACGCCAGCAGCACGCCGAGGCTCAGCTTGATCAGCATCGGCACGCCGGTATTGCCGAACACCGGCGCCGCCGCCACCAGGCCGAGGATGCGCGTCAGGGGCCACAGCAGGCCGCCGATCCAGGCATACAGCTCGGTCGTGGTGAAGCTGATCATCTGAAAGAGATCACCCGATCAACCCGGGAATCCCGGTGAACACGCCGCGCATGTAGTCCGTCATCACGGTCAGCATCCATGGACCGGCCAGCACCAGGGCGACGAACACGCCGACCAGCTTGGGGATGAAGGACAGGGTCTGTTCGTTGATCGAGGTGGCGGCCTGGAAGATGCTGACCACCAGGCCGATGATCAGGGCCACCAGCAGCAGCGGCGCCGACACCATCAGGGTGACTTCCATGGCCGAGCGGCCCATCGCGATGACGGTTTCCGGCGTCATGCTCTCTCCTTAATTGAAACTCTGGGACAAGGATCCCAGCAGCAGCTGCCAGCCGTCGACCAGCACGAACAGCATCAGCTTCATCGGCAGCGAGATCACGGCCGGCGACATCATCATCATACCCATCGACATCAGCACCGACGCCACCACCATGTCGATGATGAGGAAGGGGATGAAGATCGCGAAGCCGATCTGGAAGGCGGTCTTCAGTTCGCTGGTGATGAAGGCCGGGATCAGGACCCGCAGCGGCACGTCGTCCGGGCCCTGCAGCGCCGGCGTGCGCGAGATCTTCACGAACAGCGCCAGGTCCGACTGGCGGGTCTGTTTCAGCATGAAGCCCTTCAGCGGCGCCGCGGCCTTGTCCATCGCCTCGCCCATCTGGATGCGGTTTTCCTGCAGCGGCACGTAGGCTTCGGTGTAGATGCGATCGAAAGTCGGGCCCATCACGAACAGGGTCAGGAACAGCGCCAGGCCGACCATCACCTGGTTCGGCGGCGCGGTCTGGGTGCCGAGCGCCTGGCGCAGCAGCGACAGCACGATGATGATGCGGGTAAAACTCGTCATCATCAGGAGGGCGGCCGGGATGAAGGTCAGCGCCGTCATCAGGAGCAGGGTCTGGACCGGCAGCGAATACGCGGTGCCGCCGCCCGGCGCGGGGCTGGTGGTGAAGGCGGGGATGGCGGGCGCTGCGATGGCGGCCGTGGCTGCGGCCAGCGATACGGCGATCAGGCCGCCCGCCAGGAGTGTTTTTTTGCGCATCGGTGCTGCTTATTTACGTTTGTCGATGGTCTGCTTCAGCCAGTCGGCGAAGCTGTTCGCCGGCTGCGCATGAGGCGCCAGCGTAGCACCGGTCGCGGCGGCATCGGCGCTCTCTTGTTTGGGCATGGTGGCCAGCGCATTGATGCGGCCGGGCGAAGCGCCGACCACGATCCACTGGTTGCCGACTTCGACCACCAGCACGCGTTCGCGTCCGCCCAGGTTGAGCGAGCCGACCACGCGCATGTTGGCGCTGCCGCCCATCGCTTTCGGGCCGTAGCGCTTCAGGAACCAGGCCAGGGCGCCGAGCACGCCCAGCACGACGATCAGGGCGAACAGGGTCTGCAGCAGGCTGCCGGTGGCCGAGCCGGCGGGCATCGTGACCGGGCCGGCGGCCGGCGGCACGGGCTGGCGGTTGGCGGCGCCGCCGCCGACGGTGGTCTCGGGCGCGGCCGGGCTGGCCGGATCGAGGACCGGGGCGTTCGCGGCCGGCGCAGGGACGGTGGCCGGCGCGCCGGCGGGGGCAGGCTGCGGGACGACGGGCGGGACGGCGGAAGAGGGCGCTGCAGCCGCGGCAGGCGCGGTCGACAAAGCAGGCGCAGCGGACGACGAAGAAGGCGAAGCGGCCGCGCCGCCCGGCTGGGCCGCGCCGGCCGCCAGCGGCAGCGTGAGGAAGAGGAGGGTCGGCAGGCGCGCGCTTGTCGTCATTTATTCAGTTTGCGGATACGCTCGGACGGCGTGATGATGTCGGTGAGGCGGATGCCGAACTTGTCGTTCACGACCACCACCTCGCCCTGGGCGATCAGGCAGCCGTTCACGAGCACGTCCATCGGCTCGCCGGCCAGGCCGTCCAGTTCCACCACCGAGCCCTGCGCGAGCTGCAGCAGGTTCTTGATGGCGATCTTGGTGCGTCCCAGCTCCACCGTCAACTGTACCGGGATATCGAGGATGAAGTCGATATCGTTCGGCGTGTCCGGACGGGCGCCCTTGTTCGAAAAGTCCTGGAACACGGCGGTGCTGGCCGCCTGCTGCTGGCTCGCGAGCGCAGCCGCTTCCGCGGCCGCCTGTTCGGCGATCGCCGCGCCCCAATCGTCGTCGAGGCTGCTCTGGTCGTCTTGCGTGTCGGACATGGAAGTTCTCCGATATTCCTAATACGTGTTACTTGTTGAAGGTTTCGCTGTTGGCGATCAGTTTTTCGACTTTCAGGGCGTATTGTCCGTTGGACACGCCGTAAGTGCAGTCCATCACCGGCACCCCGTCCACGGTCGCCTGCAGGGTTTCCGGCACCGAGATCGGGATCACGTCGCCGACCTTCATGTTCAGGATTTCGTCGAAGTTCGCCTTGCCATGGCCGAGCACCGCCACCAGTTCCACTTCGGCCACCTGGATCTGCTGCGTCAGCAGGCGGATCCAGCGCTTGTCCACTTCCAGGGCCTCGCCCTGGATGCTGGACGTCAGCGCATCGCGGATCGGTTCGATCATCGAGTAGGGCATGCAGAAGTGGATCTGGCCCGACACCGAACCGAGCTCGATGGTGAAGGTGGACGATACCACGACTTCGTTCGGGGTGGCGATGTTCGCGAACTGCGTGTTCATCTCCGAACGGATGTACTCGAATTCGATCGGATACACCGGTTCCCAGGACTTGGCATAGGCCTCGAACACGATGTCGAGAATGCGCATGATGATGCGCTGCTCGGTCTGGGTGAAGTCGCGGCCTTCCACGCGGGTGTGGAAGCGGCCGTCGCCGCCGAACAGGTTGTCGACCAGCAAGAACACCAGGCCCGGATCGAAGACCATCAGCGCGGTACCGCGCAGCGGCTTCATGTGGATCAGGTTCAGGTTGGTCGGCACCACCAGGTTGCGGATGAATTCGCTGTACTTCGACACGCGCACCGAGCCCACCGAGACCTCGGCGCTGCGGCGCAGAAAGTTGAACAGGCCGACCCGCAGATACCTGGCGAAACGCTCGTTGATGATCTCGAGCGTCGGCATGCGGCCGCGGACGATCCGCTCCTGCGTTGCCAGGTTATAGGTGCGGACTCCCGAGGTGTCTTCAGGCGCCGCGACGTCGTCCTGATCGCCGTTGACCCCCTTGAGGAGGGCATCGACTTCTTCCTGTGAGAGAAAATTATCGGCCATGCTGCTTTACTGGTGGATAAGGCTGATTACTGGATGATGAATTCGGTGAACAGGACGTCCGAGACTTCCTGTTCGTCGCCATGCTCGTTGAACGGGGTCTTCACCGCGGCCAGGATCTCGCCCGCGAGCTGCTGCTTGCCTTCGACCGTGTTGATCTCGGAGGCTTTCTTGCCCGACAGGAGCAGCAGCACGCGGCTGCGCACCTTGGCCATGTTGTTCTTGATGAGCTCGACCTGTTCCGGGCCGTCGATCTGCAGGGTAAAGGCGACGCGCAGGTACTGGTCGCCATTTTCCGGCTGCAGGTTGACGGTGAAGGCGTCGATCGGCAGATACTCGGGCGGATGCTCTTCCTTCTTTTTCTTCTTGCTGCTGCTGTGCTCTTTCTTGGCCGGCTCGGCGCCTTCGTCCGCGCTGCCGTGCAGGAAGTACCAGCCGGCGCCGCCGCCCAGGCCGAGCACGAGCACGGCCGCGCCGATCATGATGAACAGCTTGCTCTTGCCGCCTGCTGCCGGCGCCGCCGCTGCTTCCGCTTTCGGATCAGCTTTCATTTTTGGATTCGCTTTCAAGATACCTCGGTCCCGCTGTGGATCGTCCCGTCATTATGTCATTATCGGGAAAAAGTGAGCAGAAGCAATTGTGGAAAAGAGGGAGGAACGGGCGCTATCTCGTTGTTTCTTGATGGATTTGTTGGCGATGTGGCCATGATCGGTGGGTGCGTGGGCGCGGTGTGCCCACGCGAAGCTTACGCGAAGGTGTCCACCATCCCGCGGTCGCCCAGCACCGCCGTGCGCGTCACCGTGCGTGCTGCCGGCTCGTCCGCCGCATTGCCGTCGTCGCCGCGGCCGCGGCCATTGCCATTGCCGCCAAAGCCGCCATTGTTGCGCGCCGCCTGTTCCTGGGCCTGGCGGTTGTCCGGCATGCCGGCATTGACGCTGGCGTTACCCAGCGCGATGCCGCTCTCGCTCATCATTTCGCGCAGGCGCGGCAGGGCGTTCTCGAGGGCCTGGCGCACTTCTTCCTGGTTGGCGGAGAAGGTCACGCTGGCCTGGTCGTTGTTCACCGACAGCACCACCTGCAGCGGCCCCAGGTCCGGCGGGTTCAGCGTCAGCGAAGCGGTCTGTTCTTCGCTGCCGACCATGTAGACGACCTTCTGGCCGACCTGGTTTTCCCAGGCTTCGGTGCCGACCTGCGCGCTCAGCTCGTCGGCCGCGGCCGCCGCTGCCTGCACGGCCTGCATCACGGCGGGCTGGGCCTGGGTCAGCCCGGCGATGGCCACCGGCTCGCGCGCGCTCGCAGTCTCGCGCGCCTGCTGCAGGGCCAGCGCGGCGGCGTCCAGCGCGGCGTCGGCCTGCACCGGCCCGCCTTTCAGGCCGAGCGCGCGCGGATCGAAACCGGCCTTGTCGGCGGTATCGGCCACGGCCAGGCGCTTGTCGCCCGCGGCCAGGCCGGCGCCTGCCGCCGCCAGGGCCGGATTGCTCAGCGCCTTGGTGTCGCTGAAGGTCTTGCCGACGGCAGCGCCGCCATCCCTGGCGATCGATTTCAGCGCGGTCTGCAGGGCCGCCAGCTGGGCGGCGTCGCCGCGCTTGCCCTTGCCGGCCGCGCCGCCGAGGGCGTCGAAGGCCTGGGCCGCGGCGCCGGTCTTGCCGTCGGCGGGCGCGGCCTGGGCCGGCTGCTGCAGGCTGGCCATCAGGGCCAGCATGGCGTTGGCCGGATCGCCGGCCTGGGCCGACGGTTCATCGGCGCTGCCGTCCTCGCTGTCCGCATCCTTGGCGTCGGCCTGGTCGGCCTTGTCGGCGCTGGCCGGTTTGGACGCATCTTCCGTTTTCGCGGCCGGCCGCGGCGCGGCGTCGTCGGGCTGGGCCGGCTTGTCGGCGGCCTGCGGCTTCGGCGCGTCCGCTTTCGGGGCGACGGGTGCAGGCGCAGGCGCCGGCTCGGGTTGGCGCAGCGCCATTTCGTTCGACAGCATGGCGCCGAAGCTGGCGCCGCCCTGGGCGTTGTCGGCGTTGTTGCCGTTGCCGTTGCGCTGGGCCGGCGCCGGGCCGGTCGTGCTCAGCAGGTTCTGAAGGGGATTGGTCTGCATAGTCATCGTTTGAAGCGTGCGGAACGGGCCGCGAAGTCATCCATCATTTTCTGGTCGCGCTTGGTTTCGATGGCCAGCGCCTGGGCCGCCGCGCGTTCGTTCAGGGTGCGGTAGGAGAGGCGCTTGCGCTCGCTGTCCTGCAGGGCCTTGCGCTCAAGGTCGGCCTTGTACTGCGCATGCTTGATCACTTCCTGCTGGCCGTTCACCGCATTGTCCAGCTTGCCCATGAAGGCCACGAAATTCGCATAGGCGAAGGGCGTGATGCCGTCGATCTGGGCCTGGTCGAGGCGGTCCGCATAATCCTGGCGGTAACCGATCAGCATTTGCAGCTTCTGCTCCGCCTCCTCGACCGCCTTCAGCGCCGCGCCCAGGCGCTTGGCGCGGTTGTCCGACTCGCGCTGGGCGAGGTCGATCAGGGTGTCGAGTGCGGATTGATGCGCCATAGTGACTCGCAGTATAGCTGCCGTTGCCAGCAGTCAATTAGCCGAACAGAGAGGTCAATTCCCCCAAGCTCTGCAGCATGTTGGTGTTGTCGTGGATTTCCTGGCAAAGGAAGGTCTCGATCCGCTCGTGCAGCTGGATCGCCTTGTCCAGCACCGGGTCGGTGCCGGCGACGTAGGCGCCCACGCTGATCAGGTCGCGCGAACGCTCGTAGCGCGAGTACAGCTGCTTCAGGGTGCGCGCCGCCTGCTGGTGCTCGCGCGTGGTGATGCCGTGCATCGCCCGCGAGATCGACTGTTCGATGTCGATGGCGGGGTAGTGGCCGGCCTCGGCCAGGCGGCGGTTCAGGACGATGTGGCCGTCCAGGATACCGCGCGCGGCGTCGGCGATCGGGTCCTGCTGGTCGTCGCCTTCCGACAGCACGGTGTAGAAGGCGGTGATCGAGCCGCCGCCGTCAATGCCGTTGCCGGCGCGTTCGACCAGCACCGGCAGCTTCGCGAACACGGACGGCGGATAACCCTTGGTCGCCGGCGGCTCGCCGATCGCCAGCGCGATCTCGCGCTGCGCCTGCGCGTAGCGGGTCAGCGAATCCATGATCAGCATGACGTTCTTGCCTTCGTCGCGGAAGTGCTCGGCGATGGTGGTGGCATAGGCCGCGCCCTGCATGCGCAGCAGCGGCGGCGAGTCGGCTGGCGCGGCCACGACCACCGAGCGCGCCAGGCCGTCCTCGCCCAGGATCTGCTCGATGAATTCCTTCACCTCGCGTCCGCGTTCGCCAATCAGGCCGACCACGATCACGTCGGCCGTGGTGTAGCGCGCGATCATCCCCAGCAGCACCGATTTACCCACGCCGGTACCGGCGAACAGGCCGAGACGCTGGCCGCGGCCGACGGTCAGCATCGAGTTGATGGCGCGCACGCCCACGTCCAGGGTTTCGGAGATCGGCGCGCGTTCCAAAGGATTGATGGGGCGTGCGTTCAGCGGCCCCATTTCGCTGCTGTCGAGCGCACCCTTGCCGTCCAGCGGGCGGCCGGCGCCGTCGACCACGCGGCCCAGCAGGCCCCAGCCCACCGGCAAATGGCGCGCGCGGTCCATCGGCCGGCGGCGCGGGTGGTCGACGCTGCCGGGCTTCGGCACGCTCGGTTCGACCGGGAACACGCGCGAACCGGGCACCACGCCTTCGACGTCGGACTGCGGCATCAGGAACAGGCGCTCGCCCTCGAAGCCGACCACTTCGGCCTCGATGCGCGCGCCCGAGGCAACCGGAATGGTGCAGGCGCTGCCCACGGCCAGCTTCAGGCCGACGCATTCCATCACCAGGCCGGCCACCCGCGTGACGCGGCCCGAGACCTGCATCGGTTCGACAATGTCGATCACGTTGCCGCAGTCCTTCAGGTAGGACTTCCAGCGCGCGGTGTGACGATCGACGCCGTTCAATTCGCTCACGCCAGCCATTGCAGGTCGCGGCCCAGCGCGTGCGCCAGGCGCTGCCAGCGCGAGGCGATCTGGGCGTCGATCTGGTTGCTGGCGGTGTCGATGCGGCAGCCGCCGCGCGCGATGCCGCCGTCTTCGACGATGCGCCAGCCGGTCTTTTCGAGCTCGTGGCCGATGCTGCCGCGCACGATCAGCGCGTCTTCCGGGTTCAGGATCAGCAGGGCGGGCTGCTGCAGGGTCGGCAGGTAGTCGACCGCTTCGCGCACCACCGGCAGGATCAGTTCCGGGCGCACCTCGAAGGCGGTGCGCACCATGTTCCTGGCCAGGTGCAGGGCCAGTTCCAGCACGTCGGCGGCGATCGCCTCGTCGGCCTCGGTGACGGCGTTGCCGAATTCGGTGGCGATGCCTTGCAGGTGGGTCAGCTCGGCCGCCGCTTCGGCACGGCCCAGGGCCAGGCCGTCTTCGTAGCCGCTGGCGTGGCCGGTGGCGAGGCCCGCTTCATGGCCTTCGGCATAGCCCTGCTGGCGCGCGGCTTCGCGGATCGCTTCGAGCTCTTCCTCGCTGATCGTCGGCGCCGCGGGGGCAGCCGGCGCCTCCATCGCGCGCTGGGCCGCCATGGCCTGGGCGTGGGCGTGGGCGTGCGCAGCCTCAAGGGCCTGGCGTTCGCGCTCGGCCACGGCGGAGGCACGCTCGTCGCCGAAGGAGGTCATTTCCCAGCGCTTGAACATCGGCTGGAAGTCTTTCGAATTCACCATCAGACGAACGAATCCTCACCTTTGCCGCCCAGGACGATCTGGCCTTCGTCGGCCAGGCGGCGGACGATCTGCAGGATCTGCTTCTGCTGGGACTCCACTTCGGACAGGCGCACCGGGCCTTTCGATTCCAGGTCTTCGCGCATCATCTCGGCCGCACGCTGCGACATGTTCTTGAAGACCTTCTCGCGCAAGTCCTGGCTCGCGCCCTTCAGCGCGATGATCAGCATCTCGGACTGCACTTCGCGCAGCAGCAGCTGGATGCCGCGGTCGTCGATGTCGATGATGTTATCGAAGACGAACATCTCGTCCATGATCTTCTGGGCCATGTCGTTGTCGTAGTTCTTGATGTTCTCCATGACCGAGCTTTCCTGGTCGCCGCTCATGAAGTTCAGGATCTCGGCCGCGGTACGCACGCCGCCCAGCGACGATTTCTTGATGTTCTCGTTGCCGGACAATAGCTTCGTCAACACGTCGTTCAGTTCGCGTAAAGCAGCAGGCTGGACGCCGTCCAGGGTCGCGATACGCAGCACCACGTCGTTGCGCAGGCGGTCCGTGAAGTGTGCCAGGATTTCGCAGGCCTGGTCGCGCTCGAGGTGGACCAGGATGGTGGCGATGATCTGCGGGTGCTCGTTGCGGATCAGTTCCGCCACCGATTGCGAATCCATCCACTTCAGGCTTTCGATGCCGGAAGCGTCCTTGCCGCCCAGGATACGGTTCAGCAGCACGGCGGCCTTGTCGTCGCCCAGCGCCTTGGTCAGCACCTGGCGGATGTACTCGTCCGAGTCCAGGCCGACGGTCGACTGCAGGTCGACGCGCTCGCGGAATTCGGTCAGCACGGTGGTCACTTCCTCGTGCTGCACGGCCTTCATCTGCGCCATCGCGCCGCCCAGCTTGAGCACTTCGCGCGGACCCAGGAAGCGCATCACTTCCGCCGCTTCGGATTCGCCCAGGGCCAGCATCAGGATGGCCGCCTTGTTGATGTTGTCTTTGTCCTTGTCGCTCATGCTTTACTCCGCACCCAGCCATTCCTTGATCACGTTTGCCACGATGCGCGGGTCGTTTTGCGCAAGGGTCTTGGCCATCTCCAGGTTGCTCTTGTAGACGATGACCTTCTTCTGTTCTTCCGCTTCCCGCGCCACGCGGGCCTCTTCCTCGTAGTCCGGTTCCGGTTCCGGCTCCGGCTCTTCCGGTTCCGGCTCCGGCGGCATCTCGACCGCCTCGTCGAACTTCTTCATCACCGGCTTCATGATCGGACGCAGGATACGGTACCAGAGGAACAGCAGCACCAGGACGATGAACACGTATTTCGCGACATCCTTCGCCAGCGGCAGGTTGTTCGGGTCCTTCCACCAGTCCAGCGCTTCCTCGGCCGGCTTGTCGACGCCGTCGAACGGGGCGTTGGCCACGTTCAGGGTGTCGCCGCGCGCCTGGTTGTAGCCCATGGCCTGCTTGACCAGTTCATTGATCTGCGCGACTTCGGCGGCGGTGAGCGGCTTGACCACGATCTTGCCGGTCTTCGGATCGGTGCTGCGGCGGTAGTTGACGACCACGCCCACGGTCAGGCGCTTGATGCCGCCCATCGGCTTCTGCTCGAAGCGCACGGTCTTGTCGACTTCGTAATTGGTGGTGGCGTTTTTGGTGCTCGGCGCGGTGCTTTGGGCCTGCTGCGCGGCGGCCGGGGCGGCGCCGTCGATCGGCGCGGTGGCCACGCCCGGCGGCTGGTTCGACAGCGCGCCCGGCACGCCGGACGGATTCTGCGAGCCGGGACCGGTCGATTCCGAAGTCTGCTGGCTGCGGATCGCCTGCGGTTCCGGCGGCGAATTCGGCTTGTACATCTCGGCGGCGGTGTCGACCTGGGCGAAGTCCACTTCGGCGGTCGCTTCGGCGCGCACGTTGTTCTGGCCGACGATCGGCGCGATCATCGACTCGACCTGCTTGACGATGTTGGCCTGCAGGGCTTCGACGTATTTCAGCTGGTTCGGGTCGAGCTGCTTGCCGCCTTTCGCGCTGGTGTCGGACAGCAGGGTGCCGTTCTGGTCGACCACGGTCACGTTGGACGGGGTCAGTTCCGGCACCGACGAGGCCACCAGGTGCACGATGGCGCTGACCTGGGCCTGGTCGAGGGCGCGGCCCGGCTGCAGGTTGAGCAGCACCGAAGCGGTCGGCTTCTGCTGCTCGCGCACGAACACGGACGGTTTCGGCAGCGCCAGGTGCACGCGCGCCGAGGACACCGCCGACACGGCCTGGATCGAATTCGCCAGCTCGCCTTCGAGCGAGCGCTGGTAGTTGACCTGCTCGACGAACTGCGAGGTGCCCAGCTTCTGGTTCTCGAGCAGTTCGAAGCCGACGTTGCCGGCGCGCGGCAGGCCCTGGGACGCCAGCTTCAGGCGCACGCTGGGCACCTGCTCGGCCGGGATCAGGATCGCGGTGCCGCCTTCGGAAAACTTGTACTTGACCCCCATCTGGTCGAGCGACGCGGTGATCGCGCCGCCGTCGCGGTCGCTGAAGTTCGAGAACAGCACCTTGTACTCGGGCGCCGAGCTCCACAGCCAGATCGCGGCGACGACCGCCATGGCCAGCGCGACCGCGCCGCCAATGACGACTTTCTTGCCCATCGGGGTTTCCCAATACTTCGGCTTGGGTTCGGCCTGGGCGCCGATGTCGTCGTTGAGAACTGCTTCCGCTGCTGTTGCCATGGTGGGTGGTCGAGGGGTTGGGTATGTAGCCGCCATTATGAAGCCGTACGGCAACATTCAATGCAGGGAAAAGGAGGGTGTTTACGGCGCTGCTCAATGGGTTCTGTTGCTGGGGCGCTGATATTCTGACAGCCTGAATACGTTTGTTTGTGAGGCGAACTTGAATATCGGCGGAATCGACAGCAGCCGCATCGAAGCGATGATGGCGCAACTGAAGGCGGCGGCGCAGAAGCCGGCCGCGTCGCCGGGCATGTCGTCGGCGGCCTCCGCGCTGGCGTCGGGCGGCATCGGCGGGATCGGCGGCCTGGGCAAGCCGGGTGGCGCCGAGGGCGTGGAAGGATCGTCGAAGGTCAGCTTCTCGGACGCGCTGAAGGCCCAGCTCGACAACGTCAGCAAGGCCCAGAACGACGCCGAAGACATGGGCAAGAAATTCGCCTCGGGCGACGATTCGGTCAGCCTGTCGGACACCATGATCGCGATGCAGAAAGCCAGCATCACCTTCCAGGCCACCGTACAGGTGCGCAACAAGCTGGTGTCGGCCTACCACGACATCATGAACATGCAAGTCTAAGCAAAATCAAACCGGGGTCAGACTCCAATTTTTGGAAACAAACTCCTGGCAATTGCTAAACACCGGGGTCAGATCCAGTTCTGACCCCGGTTTGCTTTTGGGAAGTTGCCAAAATCGGGAATCTGACCCCGGTTTGTTTTTAATCAGACCAAGCCGGCGAGGCGGGCGTTGCGCTCGCGTTCGAGTTTGGTGATGTAGCGCTGCACCGCGGCCAGGTTGCTGCGCGAGATGTCGACGAACTCGCAGCCGAGGCGGCGGTTGGTCTTGTTGTTGAGCAGGGTCATGTCCAGCGAGTTGCGGATCTGCAGCGAGGTCATTACCGGGCCGATTTCCGGCAGGTCGAGGCGGCAGCCGGCGAAGGTCGCGCCGATCGTGGTGCCGAGCACCTGCTTGTTGTCGAGGATGGCGATGCCGCCGCAGCTGATGTCGGCCAGCGGGAAGGTCTCGAGCTGGCCGCCCAGTTCGGCCGGCAGGGGAATCGTCACGCGCACCGGGTTGCTGACCGGCGTCGCCATGCGGTAATACTCGCGCCGCTGCAGGCGGATCAGGCTGGCCGGGATGGTGGCGCGGATCGCGCTGCCGCCCTCGTAGCTGATCTCGCTCAGCCCTTCCGCGCCGAACAGGATGCGGATCTTGTCGAGCGAGGTCTCGCAGCGCACTTCGCCGGCGGCGACGATGCGTGCGATCTGGTCGCGGCTGACCGGGCGGTCGAGGATCAGGGTATCGGTGTCCGGATCGACGTCCAGGATCGAGGTGACGCAGACATCGGCCTCGCCCTTGATCAGTACGCGAACCAGCTGGTTCTTTTCGGCGATCTGGCGCAGCAGGGCGACGATTTCCCTGCGCGACTCGACTTCGTAGTCGTGCCAGGCTTCAAGTTCGGCATCAGTGATTGCTTGCATCTGTTCCAACCGGGGTTTCTTCTGGTTGCAGGAGTCGCGTCGTGTCCGGCGGGGGGGGTGGGGCCTGACCGGTAGCTTGCGCCGACTCAATATAATATAGCCATGCCAACAGTTCGGCAATGGCGCGATACAGGGCGGGTGGAATCTGCCGGTCGAGGTTGACCTCCATCAGCAGCGACACCAGGTCCTTCGATTCGTGCACGAACACGCCGGCGTCGCGTGCGCGGGCGATGATCTGCTCGGCGACCAGGCCCTGGCCCTTGGCCACGACCTTCGGCGCGGCGTCGCCGGCGCCGTAGGCCAGCGCGACCGCGTTCTGGCGCCGCGTGTTTCCGTCTTTACTCACCGGCGCCCGCCGTGCGGTGGATCGCCAGCGTGTTCAAGGGCGTGCCGGCGGCGTCCAGCGCGTCCGCCAAGCGAACGCGGCCGTCTTCCAGCAGGGCGCGTGCCGATTCGGGCGCATCCAGGCGGATGTGCAGCTGGCCGCCGGACAGCACGACCTGCGCCGCCACCTCGCCCAGGCGGCCGAAACGCAGCGTCAGCCGGCTCTGCCAGGTGGCCGGACCTTCTTCCCCAGGCGCCGAGCGCTGGCCGGACTCGCGCTCGGGCTCGCGCTCGACTTCCCAGCGCATGTCCTGCCCCGGCCACAGCTGTCCCTGCCAGGCGACCCGCGCCTGCTCGTGCGCGTTCAATTGCAGGTTGATCAGCTGGGCGGTGGCCGGATCGGTCGGCGGCGCCATGCCGCGCGCCTGCGGCTCGGCCGCCAGTTCGGCCCGCGAGCGTCCGCCCTGGGCCCATTCGGCCACATGCGATTCGTAGAACAGGCCGCTCGTTTCCATGCCCTGTTTCAGGGCCGCGGCGATCTGGCCGGCGTCCGTGCCGGGCGCACCCAGCAGCGGCGTTCGGCCGAGCGCCGCGGTCTGCTGCGCCGCGCCGTTCTGGGCCGCGGCGATCACTTCGCCCAAGACCTTGCCGGCCTTGCTGAGCGAGGCGCCTTCGCCGGCGCCACCGTCGCCACCGGCCGCGGGCAGGGTCTGGGTCCTGGCCAGCAGCGCGGCGGCTTCCTTGCCTTCCAGATAAGCCAGCGGGGCGGTTTGCGGCGCGGCGCCTTCCGGCAGCGCCGGTCCGGCTTCGGCAAAGGCCTGGCCGCCCTGGGCGGTGGCGACCTGGAAGGTGGGACGCGGGCTCAGCGACACCAGGGTCAGCGGCACCTGGCTGCCGACCGGCAGGTTCTGCGGCAGCGCCATGCGGGCCGCCATGTCGGCCACCCGCACCACGGCGCTGCCGTCGGCGAGGCGGGACAGGACTTCGGCCTGCATGGATTGGCCGAGCTGCGTGGCCAGCGCGCGCTGGAAGGCCTGCTGGCGCGGATCGGCGACCGGGAGGACGGCGCCGGTGCGCGCGACCGGAGACAGCGTCAGCTGGTCGCGCGTGAGCATATTGCTTAGACGCCGTAGGCGCGCGCGAGGCGGCGTTCGGTGGCGTTATTGTTCATCAGGGCGGACAGCTTGGCCATCCACGGCTGGGTCAGGTCGCGGATCTGGCGGTCGCTGGCCAGCATCTTGCGGATCGCGTTCACCTTGCGCACGCGCTCCGGGGCGGCGAGCGGCTGGCCGTCGCCGCTGGCCTTCAGCTGGCGCACGCAGGCATGGCACTGCTGCTCGAGCTGGACCACGCGGTCCCAGTCGTTGGCGGTGGCGGCAACCAGCATCTGGTCGGTGATGCCGACCATCGCTTCATACACGGAGACGATGTCTTGACCGGTCATCATCGTTCAGGCTCCCGCGAAGGCAGGGGCTGGCGCCATCGCCGGGGCAGGGGCGGCGGCCGGCTGCGCAACCTTGTCGCCGATCTGGACCCAGGCTTCGCGCAGGTCCGACAGCAGGCGGTGCACTTCTTCGATGGCCGGCACGTCGTTCTTCAGGTTGGCGTGCAGCAGGCGGCGGCTCATGTAGTCGTACAGGGCGTCCAGGTTGGCCGCAATCTCGCCGCCGGCTTCCTTGTCGAGCGAGGCGCGCAGGCCGTTGTCGATGATCGTGATCGCCTTCGAGATCGCGGTGCCCTTCGCTGCGATGTTGTTCGCGGCGATGTTGGTCTTGGCGCTCAGCAGCGCCACCAGCGCGCCGTCGTACAGCATGACGATCAGCTTGTGCGGCGAGGCCGAGGCGATGCCGGTCTCCAGGCCCACGTTGGCATAGGCGTTGACGCCGCGTTTCATGGTTCCAAACATCTTGGTTCTCCGATAATTCCAGGGTTAGCGGTTCGCGGCGATGGCCGCGAGCTGCTGGGTCAGGTAGCTCTGGGTCGTCTGCATCGAAACGAGCATCGAATCCAGGGCGGTAAATTGGGCGCGGTAGCGCTTTTCGATTTCGGTCAGGCGGTCGTTGAAGGCGTCCTTCTGCTTCTGGATCGACTTCACGGTCTCGTTCAGGCCGTTGGTCTTGCCGCTGACCATGCCGTTGGTGCCGATGAAGCTGGCCGCCAGGGTGTTCAGCTGGAAGGCATAGCCCTGCGAGAAGCTGACGGTGCCGCGGTCGCCGGCGACGCCGCCGTTGATCGTCAGCTGCAGGCCTTCGGCCGCCGAGCCGGCCATCGCGGTCAGGACCTGGCCGTTGCCGGTGGCGGGGAGGCCGCCGATGGTGCCGGCCACGTTGCGGCCCTTGGCCGGGGTCGACGCGCCGAACAGGTCCTCGACCTTGCTGCCGGTGACGTTGGCGATCGCGATGTTCGAGGCCTCGCCGTACTTGCTGGACGAAATCGACAGCTTCCCGTCGGCGTCGACCGAGGTCTCGACGGTGTCGCCGGAACCGGCGAAATCGCTGTCGCCGTTGATGGCGGAGCGCAGCATCGCGGCCAGCTCTTTCTGGTTGTAGGTGCCGGCCGGGATCGCGATGTTCTGCACCTTGCTGGCGGTGACCGGATCGGTCTGGTTCAGCGTCACGGTCCAGGTGGTGTTGGCGGCGATCGTGGTGGACGCCGCCAGCGCGTTCTGGCTGGTCAGCGAACCCTGGGTCGCCATCTGCGAAATGTTGACCGCGTAGTTGCCGGCCTGGGTCTTGTTCGAGTTGCTGGACGCCGTGATCAGGCCGTCGGTGGCCTTGCCGACCGCCGCGAACAGGCCGGCGATGTCGTCGTACTTCTCCGTCATCGCCTTGTTCAGCTTGGTAGTGTCGACGGCCAGGCTGCCGTCCTTCTGGAAGGCGATGCCGACCTGGCTCAGGGTCGTCAGGCCGCCGCCCAGGCCCTGCACGGCCTTGCCGAGCGCGGCGCGCAGCTGGCCCTGGATGCCGCGCGCGGTGGCGTCGCCCTGCAGCGCGCCGGCGGCCTTGGTGTCGGCGTTGTAGGCGGTCAGACTGGTGATCGTCGAGTTCAGCGTGTTGTAGGCCTTGACGAAGTTGTTGATCGCGGTGCTGACGGAGGCGGTGTCGCGGGTCACGTTCAGGGTCGAGCTGCCGACGTCCTTGACGTTGATGGTCAGGCCTTCGACGGCGCCGGTGACGTCCATGCTGTTGCTGCTGACTTCGATGCCGTTGACGTTCAGCTTGGTGCTCTGGGCCGCGCTGGTCTGGGTCAGGCCCTGGGCGCCGCCCGGGTCGTAGCCGAGCAGGCTGGCGATGGCCGGGTCCGGGTCCAGGCCGTCGGCGCCCGCCACGCCGATCTTCATCGACGAGCTGGCGCCGGTCTTGTTCGAGGTGATCACCAGGTGGTAGGGCGACTCGCTGCCGTCCGAGACGATGCTGGCGGTGACGCCCATGTTCGCCTTGTTGATGGCGTCGCGGATGCCGGCCAGGCTCTGGTCGCCGGCTTCCAGGGTCACGCTGCCGCTGGCCTGGGCGCCGTCCTGGGTGAAGTTCGAGCCGATGTAGCTGCCCTGGGTGCCTGCCGTCAGGCCGGCCAGCGCCGGATTGCCGCCGCCGACCAGGATCGAATTGCCGGCGGTCGAGGTCAGGCTGACGCCGGCGGTGGCGGTGAGGGTCGAACCGTCGTTCGACGCCGTCGCGGCGGTCTTCAGGCCGCCCTTCACGTCCGGGCCGGCCACGGTTTCGGTAACGGCGATGTCGGCGCCGTCGGCGGCCGTGAAGCGCAGGGTGCCGTCGGCGGCCTTGCCGCTGAAGGTGATGTTGGCTCCCGCCAGCGCCTGGGTGGTGGGGCTGGTGCCGCTCAGGGCGGCGTCGATGTCGGCGGCGCTGATCTGGGTGGCGCTGCCGCCGTCGCCGAGGGCGGCGAGCTCGACCCCGCCGACGCTCAGCGCATAGCTGCTGCCTGCCAGGGCAGTGACGGTGCCGAAGCTGGTCGCGCCCGCGCTGCCGAACAGGTCGGCGTCGGTATTGGTGGCGCCGGCGGTGGCGCTCACGCCGGTCTTTTCGGTCTGGGCGTTGATGGCGGCCGCCAGCTGCTTGGCGCTGCGGGTGGTGCCGTCGGTGGCGATGGCGGTGCCGTTCAGCGTGAGCGAACCGGCGGCGATGCCGCCGGCGCTCACCGAGGCGCCGAGCGCGGCGCCGGCCACGCCGAACGTGCCGCCGCCGACGCTGCCGAACTGGAAGGTCAGGACGGTCTTGGCGCCGGCGCCGATCATGGCGCTGGTGCTGGCCTTGCCGGCCGTGGTCAGGCTCTGGCTTGATGCGAGCTGGGTGACGTTGATCTTGTAGTTGCCGGGCACGGCCTTGCCCGAGGCGGAGCCGGTCAGCACGTCGGTGTCGCCGGCGGTCACGCCGAGGGCGCGGAAGGTCGAGACGCTGCTGAGCGAGGAGAGGGCGCCCTGGAAAGTGCCGATCGCACCGGTCAGCTTGCCGTAGGCGGCAATCTCCGACTGGACGGTGGCGGATTTCTTGTCGTAATTGGACAGCGGCGCCGATTCGGCTGCCATCAGTTTGCTGACGAGCCCTTCGACGTCAAGACCTGATCCGATACCTGCTGAACTGAGTCCCACGTGATCTCCTCGAGAAAGCGTTAATGTAAGTTGTTAACGGCCGCGCCAATTCGTACTTGAGAGCAGGAAATATGGGTCTATTCCGATTCAGGACGCTTGAGCGCACGAACCGATAGCAAAAAGAAAAGACCGCTGCGCCTTTCAGCGGCAGCGGTCTTGTCGGATAGCCAAGATAACGCGATCAGGCGGTCTGGCGGATCAGCAAACCACGCATCTTGTCGAGCGACTTGGCGATTTCGAGCGCTTCTTCCGTCGGAATCTGGCGCACGACTTCCTTGGTGCTCTGGTCGATGACCTTCACCACGATGTCCTTGCTGTCTTCGTCGATCGAAAACTGCAGGCTCTGCGCCGAAGGCGGCATGGACTCGTTGATCTTCTTGACCGCGGCGTTCAAGTCATCGCGCGACGGCTGGGGACCGGCCGCCGGGGCTTTGCTGGCCACGGCGGAAACCGCGGCCTGCTGCTCGGCCGCCTGGACCGGGCGCTCGTCGGGCTTCGTGGTGACGGGTGAACCAACTGGCGAAATATTCATGATGAGTTGAGTTCCCTAGCAAAAATTCCCCGGCTGAATTTCTTCAGCCGAGGAACCGGTTACGACGCTGGATGGCGGTCTAGCGATTAGCCACGCAGCAGCGACAGGACGCCGTTCGGCAGCGAGTTCGCCTGGGCCAGCATCGAGGTACCGGCCTGCTGCAGGATCTGGCCGCGAGTCATGCTTGCGGTTTCCGAAGCGAAGTCGGTGTCAGTGATGCGGGACTTCGATGCCGACAGGTTCTCGGTGGTCGACTGCAGGTTCGAGATTGCCGAATCGAAGCGCGACTGCAGTGCGCCGTACTGGGCGCGCTGGCCGTTCACCTTGGACAGGGCCGCGTCGGCGATCTTGATCGCTTTCTGGGCGCCGTCGAAGGTGGTGATGTCCAGGTCGGCGACCGAGTTCAGGCTCGAGGCCTTGACGGAGCCGGCTGCGCCGGAACCGGCCAGCTTGAAGCCGGTGTCGGTGGTTTCCTTCAGCGAGAAGCTGCTGTCCGAATCGAAGGTGATGCGGCCCATCGCGGTAGCGGCCGAAGCGCTCGAGTTCATGGTGAACTGGTTGCCCACGCTGCCATCGGCGTTGTAGTTGGCCATCTTGACGTCGCCGCCGCTGTCGTAGCCGACGCTGATGTCCGAGCCGTTGGCGTTGGTCAGCTTGAGGCCGCCTTTTTCCGAATCGTACTGGGCGGTCACGCCGGTCTTGGCCGACTGGGCGTTGATCGCGTTGACTGCCGATGCGTAGTCGTTGGCGTTGGTGCCGTCGCCGCCGATGGTGAAGGAGACCTTCACTGCGGTGGTGTTGTCCGAGGTCAGGTTGAACGAGTACGAACCGCCGGTCATCGACAGGTTGGCGTCGGTGCGAGCCGTTGCGGTCACGCCGGTTTCGGCGGTCTTGTTGTTGATGTCGGCAACGATCGACTTGGCCGACGAAGTCGTCTTGGTGTCGATGGTGGCGGTACCCAGCGAACCCGACAGGCTGATCTGGCCGGCGGTGGCTGCCGAGCTGGCGGCGACGTCGATACCGTCCACGCCCATGCTGTTGTTGCCGTAGGTGTTGGTCTGGAAGTTCGCGCCGGTCATCGAGATCAGCTGGTTGGCGTTGGCGCCGACCTGGAAGTTCGCGGTGCCCATCGTGCCGTCCAGCAGTTTCTGGCCGTTGAATTCGGTGGTGCCGGCGATACGGCCCAGTTCCGAGCTCAGTTGGGTGACTTCAGTTTGCAGGGCCTGGCGGTCGCTGGCCGAGTTCGACGAGTTCGACGACTGCACTGCCAGTTCGCGGATACGCTGCAGGATGTTGCCCGAGCTCGACAGGGCGCCTTCGGCGGTCTGCGCCATCGACACGCCGTCGTTGGCGTTGCGGGTCGCCTGATTCATGCCGCGGATTTGCGAGCTCATGCGGTCCGAGATCGCGAGGCCGGCAGCGTCGTCTTTGGCGCTGTTGATACGCACGCCCGAGGACAGGCGCTGGATCGAGGTGTTCAGCGAAGCGGACGACGAGGACAGGTTACGCTGTGCGTTCAGGGATGCAACGTTGGTATTGATTACGGATGCCATGGTGTTTCTCCAGACTGGTCTTGCATTGTGTGGCAACGTGCCACTCGATCACTTTGGTGTGCCACGCTGTTCCGTGACATTCACACCGCTGTTGATGCAGGTAACGTACTCCTGCGAAAAAACTTTATGGGTGGAAGCGAAAAAATTTTCGTGCGGCAATGTTAAGACGGGCGAGGGGCAGGTTCTTGGCGGCGCCGGTTTCAGTAACTTTAGGGCCAAAAAAAATAATTTATTTCGTCAACGCGGCGTTCACGCGGCCTAAAACCGTCGTCCCCGCGCAGGCGGGGACCCAAGTTCGTTTGCGTTTCGATAACGCTACTAAAGCTTGGGTCCCCGCCTGCGCGGGGACGACGATGCGTAACGCGGGGACGACGGGACCGATTAGTTGATTACTCGGCAATCACCACCCGATTCTTGCCGCTGCTCTTGGCCTCATACATGGCACGGTCCGCCCGCGCCATCAGCGAAGCCTGGTCCTCGTTCTGGTGCCGCAGCGCCACCCCGCACGAGAAGGTGATCAGCATCTTCTCGTTATCGTGCAGGAAGAAATGCTTGGTCAGCTCGCGCTGCACCCGCACCATCGCCGCCGCCGCCGCTTCCACGTTCGTCTCCGGCAGCAGGATCAGGAAGTCCTCGCCGCCGAAGCGCGCGATCACGTCCATCGAGCGCAGCGTGTCCTTCACCACCTTCACCAGGTGCCGCAGGGCCTTGTCGCCGGCCAGGTGGCCGTAGGTGTCGTTGAGCTTCTTGAAATTGTCGAGGTCGAGAAGGGCCATGCACAGCGGCGTGCCGCGGCGGTCGGCGCGGGCGCTTTCGCGCTCGAACACGTCGTCGAGGCCGCGCCGGTTCAGGCTGCCGGTCAGCTGGTCTTCGCGCACCAGCTCGCTCATGTGCTGCAGCTTCGCTTCCAGGTCCTTGATGCGCGCTTCGGCTTCCTGCACCTCATGGTGCGCGGCGATCATGCGGTCGCGCGAGGCCAGCGCCTCGGCCTGTACCGCGCGGGTCTCGCGCAGCACTTCTTCCAGCACCACGTTGAGCTCTTCTATATTGGCGGCGCCACGGATCCGGTCCGAAAAGCCGCCGATCTTTTCCTGGTAGTCGCCGGTGGAGGCCGCCACGGAGCCGAGCCGGTCGATGAAGGTCATCATCATGTTCTTCATGGTCAGCTTGACGTCGGCGATGCCGTGCTTGAGCTGGCCCTGTTTGTAGATGACGTCCTTCAGGCTGCGCGTCGCGTCTTCCAGCGCGCGGGCATCGAGCGGACCGCCGATCAGGTCCTGCACGGCGGCGATCTGGCCGCGCATCCAGCTGTCGTCGTCCAGCAGCTCGCTGACGTTTTCCAGCAGCAGCTTGAACAGGCGCAGCAGCAGCTCCTGCTGCTCGGCCGTGTCGCCGCTCTTCAGTTCGATCTGGTAGCACAGCTCCTTCAGACGCGCGCCGATTTCCTGCAGCGCCGCTTCGCCATGCGCGCTCTTCACGGCCGCGCCCAGCGATTCGGCCTCGCCGGCCAGCGCCGAGCCGGCCGGCAGCAGGGCGGCCACGGCAAAGCTGAGGGTGCGGCTGAGCAGGTCGCGCAACTGCTTCGCGTCGGCGTCCTCGACCCCGAGCGACATCACCGGGTGGGTATGGCGGCGCAGGTGCTTTTCCGCCAGCTGCGACAGCGAACGCGCATAGCCGTCCCAGTCGCGCTGCTTGACCGCGCGGTTCAACTGCGTGCCGATCTCGGCCAGTTCGCCCGGCGTGTCGGCCAGACGGTAGGCAAAGCCGCTCAGCACCTTTTCCGCGCCCGGGTCGGCCGCGGCGGGCGGGTTGACGGGCGCGACGACACCGACGATCTCGTTATAGATGTCGCGGTAGGCGTCGGGCGTGGGGGCGATGCGCCGCGTGGCGAGGCGGCGGAAGGCTTCGCGGGCGATTTCGGCCGGGTTTTGAGTCGAGCTGGACATGATATTGCTACTTCGAATAGTTATGTTCGCCATGTTAACGCGGCTCAACAATTTCGATCGGTCGAAAAGGCGGTGGAAAGTCGCTCAGTTATGCGGAATGTATTGACGTGGCGAACTCGGCAGTATAGGGCAAATCGGCAAAAAAACGACATCGAAAAAACATTTTCCGCTGCTCAGTTTTCAGAGTAGAAACCAAACAAAATATGAGATCGGCATCAATAACGATAGAAAATTTTTAACAACATTTCGCTGATTTCGTTGTTTCCGAACCTATAGTTCGCCCGAACCGACGCAAGAGCGGGCCCCAGGATCGACACATCGATCGAACATGACTTCCGGAGACAAGCACACATGCCATTTTCTGCATTCACACTGCGCAGCGCCGCCGCCATCGCGGCCTTCGCGCTCGCCGGTTCGGCATTCGCCGCCGGCCAGGAGGGCCAGACCGTCCACAAGGACCCGGTCACCGGCAAGATCCGCAACGCCACCGCCGCCGAAGCCAAGCAATTGAACGACAAGCGCGCCGCCGATCGCGCGGCGCAGAAAGCCGCACGCAAGGCCGCCGGCGCCCCGGCGACCGGCGTCGTGCGCCTGCAGCAGAACGGCATCGCCGCCGCCTACGTCGATGAAGAGCTGACCTCGTACTCGGTGGTGCGCCGCGGCGCCGACGGCAAGCTCGACGCCGATTGCGTGCAAGGCAAGAGCGCCGCCGAAACCACCCTGAACAGCCCTGTGACCACGCATTCCGAGGAGCACCAGCATGAAGTCCAATAAGCGCGCACACCTGGTGCAGGCCGCCGTCCTGGCCCTCGCATGCGGCGCCGTGGGCTCGGCCCAGGCAGCTGCCAAGATCGTGATCAACAACATCAACGCGCCCGGCGTCGGCTTCAACGATCCGACCCCGGCCACGCCCGTCGGCGGCAATACCGGCACCACGCTCGGCCAGCAGCGCCTGATTGCCTTCACCCACGCCGCCAACATCTGGGGCGCGACCCTGAGCAGCCCGGTGCCGATCGTCATCAATGCCCAGTTCACCCCGCTGGCCTGCACCGCCACCGGCGCCGTGCTCGGCAGCGCCGGCGCGACCCAGGTGTTCGCCGATTTCCCCGGCGCGCCGAAACCCGGCACCCTGTACTCTTATGCCCTGGCCAACAAGCTGTACGGCAGCGAAATTTCCGACACGCCCGGCCCGCAGATCAATGCCCGCTTCAATTCCGAGCTGGGCAAGGCCGGCTGCCTGACCGGCACGTCGTTCTACTTCGGCCTGGACGCCAACGAAGGCAACAACATCGACTTCGTGGCGACCCTGCTGCACGAGATGGGCCACGGCATCGGCTTCCAGACCTTCACCAACGGCGCCACCGGCGCCCGGCTGGCCGGCTACCCGTCGGTGTGGGACCACTACCTGCTCGACAACACCACCAACAAGCTGTGGGTCGACATGACCGACGCCGAGCGCGCCGCATCCTCGCTGCGCCCGGCCGGCCTGTCCTGGACCGGCCCGCGCGTGACCGCGGCGGTGCCCTCGGTGCTGGCGCGCATGCCGGAACTGCGGGTGGTCGGCGTCGGCGCGCGTTCGCCGGGCGGCGACCTGTACGCGGTCGGCGAAGCCGATTTCGGTCCGAAGCTGGACAAGTCGCCGCTGACCGGCCAGATCGTCCAGGTGGCCCTGCAGGCCGACAGCCCGGGCTCGGCATGCACGCCGTTCAACGCGGCGAATGCCGCCGCGGTCCGCCGCAACATCGCCCTGGTCAGCCGCGGCGCCTGCGGCTTTGCCGTCAAGGTCAAGAATGCGCAGGACGCCGGCGCGATCGGCGTGATCGTCGCCGACAATGCGCCGGGTCCGGTGGCGGGCATGGGCGGCGCCGATCCGAGCATCGTGATTCCGGCGCTGCGCGTGACCCAGGCCGACGGCGCGCTGATCGCCGCCAGCCTGACCAAGCCGAACGGCAACGCCAACGGCACGGTGGGCAAGTTCGAGCTGTCCAAGACCCAGCTCGCGGGCGCCGATGCGCAGCGCCGCATCACGATGTACACGCCGAATCCTTACGAGAGCGGGTCGTCGGTGTCGCACTACAACACGACGGCGGCCCGCAACCAGTTGATGGAGCCGGCCATCAATGCCGACCTGACGCACTCGGTGACGGCGCCGACCGACCTGACCTTCGAACTGCTGAAGGATATCGGCTGGTAATCAATCGATCAGCTGGTTGCGGATCGCGTAGTGGGTGAGCTCGGCGCTGGTCTTGAGCTTCATCTTCGCCAGCAGGCGCGAGCGGTATTCGCTGACGGTCTTCACCGACAGCGACAGGTCCCTGGCGATTTCGCTGACGGTCTTGCCCGACGCGATCATCATGAGGGTCTGGTATTCGCGGTCGGACAGGCCTTCGTGGGCCGGCTTTTCGTGGTCGTCGCCGATCTGCGCCGCCAGCACCTGGGCCAGCTGGGCGCTGACGTAGCGCTGGCCGGCCGCCACCTGGCGGATCGCGCCGACCAGCTCGCGCGGCGCGCTCTGCTTGGTGAGATAGCCGGCCGCGCCGGCCTTCAGCGAGCGGATCGCGTACTGGTCTTCCCTGTGCATCGACAGCATCAGGACGGCAAGCTCCGGCTTGTCGTCCTTGATCTGCTTGAGCACTTCGATGCCGTTGCGGTCGGGCAGGGAGATATCCAGCAGCAGCACGTTGCAGCGCGACTTGCGGAACAGCTTGATCGCGTCCCGCCCCGTTTCCGCCTCGCCGACGACGCTGATGTCGCGCTCTTCGGCGAGGATCTGTTTCAGGCCTGCGCGCACGATGGCGTGGTCGTCGGCAATAAAAACGCGGATGCTGGCTTTTTCTGTCATGCTCGGCTGGGTTCGGGTTGGCTGGGCGCCACGGCCTTCGCGGCGGCGGCAGTCAGCCTGATCTTGACGACCACCATCGTGCCACCTCCGGGCGCCGGCGACAAGCTCAGCGTACCGCCCAGGGCTTTGGCCCGCTCGCTCATGCCGCGCAGGCCGAAGGATTGCGGCTTGAGGCGGTCGGCCGGGGTGATGCCGCGGCCATTATCGCAGATGGTGAGGGTCAGGTGCTGGCGCTGGCGGCGCAGCGAGACGGTCACGCGGGTCGCGCCGGCGTGCTTGGCGATGTTCGTCAGTGCTTCCTGGAAAATGCGGAACAGGGCGCTGGCGTGGTCCGGGTCGAGTTCGCCGTCGATGTCCTTGTCGGCGTCGCGGAAAACGCAGGCGATGCCCATCTGCTTTTCGAATTCGCGCGCCTGCCATTCCAGCGCGGCGACGATGCCGAGGTCGAGCGTCGACGGCCGCAGGTCGAGCGAGATCCGGTGCACCGCATCGATGGTGCGGTCGACCAGGCTGTCCAGGTAATCCGCCTTTTCCCGCAGCGCGTCGTCCGGCGGCAGGCGCGCCGCCAGCATCGCCAGCGCCATCTTGATGGCCGTGAGGTTGCCGCCGAGGTCGTCGTGGATCTCGCGCGCGATGCGGGTGCGCTCCTGCTCCTTGACCTGCTCGCTGTGCTCGGCCAGCTCGGCCAGGCGCGCGCGCGAGCGCCGCGTCTCTTCCTGCTCCTGCTTGCTGGCCGTGATGTTGGTCATGATGCCGTCCCACTGCATGCCGCCGTCGGCCAGCGGGATCGGCGTGGCGCGCAGGTTGATCCACTTGACGTCGTTCCAGGTGTCCTCGATGCGGATCCGGCCTTCCCAGTTCCACACGCAGGCGCAATCGATCGAGGCCTGCATCGTGTCCTGGTAGCTCTTCCGGTCCTCGGGCAGGATCAGCTGGGCGAAGCGCTCCGGCGCCTGCTGCAGCTCGCTCACCGACAGGCCGAGCAGGGCGGCGCAGCCTTCGCTCAGGTAGGGAAAGGCGGTGCCGCCGTCCAGATGCCGCACGAACTGGTAGACCAGGCCCGGGGTGTGGTCGACCACGGCGTTGAAGCGCATCTGGTACTGCTGCAGCGCGGCGCTGGCGGCGTGCGCCAGCGAGAGGTCGTCGCCGATGGCGAGGAACAGCGAGCGGCCGTCGCGCAACACGCGCAGGAAGCACAGCTTGATCGGATAGCGGCTGCCGTCGGCGCGCACGAAGCGGGTGGCCAGGCTGACCTGGGCGCCGACTTCCTGGCCCAGCGAGCCGAGCAGCGTCTTCAGCTCGGCCGCATCGAGCTCGGGCGCGAGGTCGAGCGGCGTCATGCCGGTCAATGCCGGCAGGTCGTGGCCGAGGTTCTGGCGCGCCGCCTGGTTGACGTCGGCCAGCAGCAGGGTATCGGCGTCGATCAGGTAGATTTCGGTATCCGCGGCCTGCAAGCTCGGGGCCAGACCCAGCGGGGCCGGTGCCGGGATCGGCGAGTCGTGCATGTCGTTGTTCATCTTGTTCTTCCTTATGCGCTAGCGTCGGCGCGCGCGCCATTGGACGACGAAGCGGCGCAGCACGCGCCGGATGCGGCTGTCGTGGCGGCCGCGCTGGAGGCGCCACTGGCGCAGGGCGCGCCGCATGCGCCGCAGCAGCCGTGCCGCCTGGAGGTAGCCATGGCTGGCGCGCAGCCGCCCGATCCAGCGGTCCTTCAAGCGCATGAACCAGCCGTGGCAGCGCGCGAACCAGCCCACCGCCAGCAGGGTCGGCAGGGTCAGCGCATACAGCCGCGCCACCACCGCCGCGCCGCCCAGCTTGGCGACGACGATGGTCATCACGCCCGACACCGCGTGCCCGTGCGCGATCGCGAGCAGGGCCAGCAGCTTGACCGGCAACAGCAGCAGCCCGGGCAGCACGAACAGGCACAGCGCGCCCCAGGGCGGCAGCACCCGCACGCGCGCCTCCACCGCCACCAGCGGCGGCCAGCCGGCCAGCCCGGCGCCGAGGCGCGCGCCGGCGTCCCAGCACCACTCTTCCAGCAGCAGCAACAGGGCGGCGAGGTGCACCAGCGGCGCGAACAGCCGGGTGCGCGCAGTCGTCGTGGCTCGTGTCATGTCCGAATGATACGGGAAAAGGCGGAGCACGCCGCCGCGGCCGTGCCGCGTACGCATCACAATCGTGCGCTTAGGGCTACAATAAGACTTATGAATAAGGCATTTGTAAAAGAGTCCGATAACGACGACGATGATGAAGCCCTGGCGCTGGCCCAGCAGATTCCGGCCGGCTCCAAGAACTACATCACCCCGGCCGGACACAAGGCCATCAAGGACGAGCTGCTGCAGCTGATCGACGTCGACCGGCCGGAAGTGGTGCGCGTGGTGCACTGGGCCGCCTCGAACGGCGACCGCTCGGAAAACGGCGACTACATCTACGGCAAGCGCCGCCTGCGCGAGATCGACCGCCGCATCCGCTTCCTGACCAAGCGCCTCGACTCGGCCTTCGTGGTCGACCCGTCCGTGCATCATGGCAACGACCAGGTCTTCTTCGGCGCCACCGTCAGCTATCTCAACAAGGCGGGCGAGGAGCATACCGTCACCATCGTCGGCATCGACGAGCTCGACCCGCTGCGCGGCCGGATCAGCTGGGTGTCGCCGGTGGCGCGCGCGCTGACCAAGGCGCGCGAAGGCGATGTCGTGACCCTGCAGACCCCGCAAGGCACGGACGAGCTGGAAATCCTCGGCGTCGACTACCCCGAACCCATCACGGACTGATTTTCATGAAACACTCTGCCGAGTCCGCACGCGCGCTCGATCCATTGGCCGCGCTGCGCTCGGCCACCAGCAGCCGCCACCAGGAGCTCGACAGCGGACTGCCGATCGCCGCCATCGATGCGTCCCTGGCCGATTACGCCTCGCACCTGGCAATGCTGCGCGCCTGGCTGGCGCCGCTGCAGGACTGGCTGGCCGGCTTCGGCAACGGTCCGCAGTTCGACCAGGCGGCGCGGCTGGCCTTGATCGACGCCGACCTGGCCGAGCGCGGCATGCCGGCCGCGCCCGTGGTCGACGGCGACGCTTCGCACTGGCCGGCCGGCGCCAGTCCGGCCGGGCGCCGGGGCCGGACGCGTTCCCCGTCAGGTAGCGCAGCGGATGCGGGG
>CAJYXO010000146.1 GCA_913778765.1 uncultured Massilia sp.
ATCCGCTGGCCGGCCTGCCTGGCGCGAAGCCGGACACGCCGCCGGCCCAGCTGGCCGAGAACCTGGTCGACCCGCTGATCGACTGCCTGATCCCGCTGAACGTCGAAGGCGCCGCGCGCGGCGACAAGATCATGCCGGCGCTGCTGAAGCTGCGCCGCGTCGGCAACAAGCCGGTGCACTTCGTCGGCCTGGCCGTGAACGGCGACTGGGAACCGATCGTCCACGGCGGCGTGTACACCAGGCTGCAGGCCGGCGTCCAGCTGGCGACCCGCACCACGGCCCTGAACGAACTCGAATACTCGGAGATGGTCCAGCGCCTGCGCGCGGTGGCGGACGAGATCCAGGCCGAGCCGGAAGTGCCGGACATGATCGAAGTGATGAGCGAAGCGAAGAACCTGCACCGCTTCGTCGCCGGCCACGATGCGCAACTGGGCGTGAACCTGGCCTCGAAGGGCGCGCCGTGGGCGATGTCGACGCTGATCGGGGCACTCGAAAACCAGGGCTTCGACGTGCGTCCCGACGGCCGCTTCGCCATGCTCGACAAGGAAGACGGCGGCAGCGCCGGCGTGCCGCTGTTCACCCTGTCGACCAACGTCAACCTGGGCGCCGACACCACCTCGCGCCTGACCCTGCTGCTCGACGTGCCTTGCGTGGCCCCGGGCAAGGACGGCTTCGGCCGCATGGTCGCCTGCGCCAAGTCGCTGGAGCAGCGCCTGGACGCCGCCATCGTCGACGATTTCGACCAGCCGCTGCTTGATGCGGCGCTGGGCGAGATCGCCGGCCAGGTGGGCGAGTTCTACCAGGAGATGGAGGCTGCCGACATCCCGGCCGGTTCGACCCGCGCGCTGCGCCTGTTCAGCTGAGGTTTCGATGAGCGAGTCGCAGGACTTCCTGGAAAGGATGGCGTGGCTGGTCGAGGAGCTGAACCGCCACATCTACAACTACCACGTGCTGGACGCGCCGACCATCCCGGACGCCGAGTACGACAAGCTGTTCCGCGAGCTGCAGGACCTGGAAGCGGCGCACCCGGAAGCGGTGTCGAACGACACCCCGACCTCGCGCGTGGGCGGCGCCCCGATCCCCGAGTTCAAGCAGGTGACGCACGCGATGCCGATGCTCTCGCTGAACAACGGCTTCTCCGATGAGGACATCGACAACTTCGACCGCCGCGTGCGCGAAGGCCTGGACCTGCCGCCCGGCGCCCGGGTCGCCTATGCGGCCGAGCTGAAGTTCGATGGCCTGGCGATGAGCCTGCGCTACGAGAAGGGCGTGTTCGTGCAGGCCGCCACCCGCGGCGACGGCTACACCGGCGAAGACGTCACCGCCAACATCCGCACCGTCAAGGTGATCCCGCTGCGCCTGCATGGCGCCGACATTCCGGAGGTGCTGGAAGTGCGCGGCGAAGTCCTGATGTTCAAGCAGGATTTCGAGCGCCTGAACCAGCGCCAGCGCGACGCCGGGCAGAAGGAATTCGCGAACCCGCGCAACGCCGCCGCCGGCAGCCTGCGCCAGCTCGACGCCCGCATCACGGCCCAGCGCAAGCTGCGCTTCTTCGCCTATGGCATCGGCGTCCTGGAAGGCGCCGACCTGCCGGCGTCCCATTCGGCAGTGCTGGACTGGTTCGAACGGCTCGGCCTGCCGGTGTCGAAAGAGCGCGCGGTGGTCGAGGGCTGCGAGGGCATCCTCGATTACTTCCATTCGATCGGCGAGAAGCGCAAGTCGCTGCCCTACGAGATCGACGGCGTGGTCTACAAGGTCGACCGCATCGAAGACCAGGCCCAGCTCGGCTTCGTGTCGCGCGCGCCGCGCTTCGCGCTGGCCCACAAATTCCCGGCCGAGGAAGCGCTGACGACGGTCCAGGCGATCGACGTGCAGGTCGGTCGCACCGGCGCGATCACCCCGGTCGCGCGCCTGACGCCGGTCTCAGTGGGCGGCGTGACGGTCACGAATGCGACCCTGCACAACGAAGACGAAGTGCGCCGCAAGGACGTGCGCGTCGGCGACACCGTGGTCGTGCGCCGTGCCGGCGACGTCATCCCCGAGGTTCTGTCCGTGGTGCTGGAGCGGCGTCCGCAGCCTGTGCCTGCGGTGTACGAATTGCCGAAGACCTGCCCGGTGTGCGGCTCGCACGTGGTGCGCGAGGAAGGCGAGGCGGTGGCGCGCTGCTCCGGCGGCCTGACCTGCGCCGCCCAGAGGAAAGAGGCGATCCGCCACTTCGCCGGCCGCCGCATGATGGACATCGAAGGCCTGGGCGACCGCTACATCGACAGCCTGGTCGAATGTGACCTGATCCACGGCGTGGCCGACCTGTACCGCCTGACCCTGGACGACCTGCTGGCGATGAAGCGCCTGGCCGACGAGCGCGACGGCACCACGCCCGAGACGGTCAAGCAGGGCAAGGTGGCCACCAAATGGGCCGACAACCTGCTCGCCGCGATTGCCGCCAGCAAGCGGCCGCCGCTGGAGCGCCTGCTGTTCGCGCTGGGCATCCGCCACGTGGGCGAATCGACCGGCAAGACCCTGGCCGACTGGCTCGGCAGCCTGGCGCTGGTGCGCCGTGCGCCGGCCGCGCTGCTGCGCGTGCTGCCGGACATCGGCGGCACCGTGGCCGAGGCCATCGCCGAATTCTTTGCCGAGCCGAAGAACCAGGCGGCGCTGGATGCGCTGCTGGCGGCCGGCGTGGCGCCGCAGGGCGAGCATGCGCCGAAGCCCCAGCTGCGCGAACGCCTCGACGAAGTCAAGCTGCTGGCCGCGCTCGACATCCCGAAGCTGACCGAGCCGCGCGCGAAGCAGTTGCTGGCCGATGGCCGCACGCTGGAGGACCTGGCGCACCTGAAGATCTTCAGCGTGTTCGGCCTGCCGTCCACGATCGCCGAGGCGCTCGACGCCTGGATGGCGGCGCCGGGCAACCGCGACATCGTGCTGGCCCTGGCCCGGCTGCGCAAGGAACTGCTGGCCCAGTTGCCCGAGGATGCGCCGGCCGGTGCGGAAGGCCCGCTGGCCGGCAAGACCTTCGTGCTGACCGGGACCCTGCCGACCATGTCGCGCGACCAGGCCGGCGTCCTGATCGAAGCGGCCGGCGGCAAGGTGTCCGGTTCGGTGTCGAAGAAGACCTCCTACGTGGTGGCGGGTGCGGAAGCGGGCAGCAAGCTGGAAAAGGCCGAGAGCCTCGGCGTGACCGTGCTCGACGAAGCGGGCCTGCTGGCGCTGCTGCCCAAACAAGGATTGGAGTCTGAATGAATGCAATCAAGAAGGCGGTGTTTCCGGTCGCCGGTCTGGGCAGCCGCTTCCTGCCGGCCACCAAGGCCCAGCCGAAGGAGATGCTGCCGATCGTCGACAAGCCGCTGATCCAGTACGCGGTGGAAGAGGCGGTCGCCGCCGGCATCACCGAGATGATCTTCATTACCGGCCGCAACAAACGCGCGATCGAAGACCACTTCGACAAGGCCTACGAACTCGAGGCCGAGCTGGAAGCGCATGGCAAGGAAGAACTCCTCAAGCTGGTGCGCGGGGTGATCCCGAAGAACGTCAACTGCATCTACATCCGCCAGTCCGAGCCGCTGGGCCTGGGCCATGCGGTGCTGTGCGCGCGTCCTGTGGTCGGCAACGAAGCCTTTGCCGTGCTGCTGGCCGACGACTTCATGGACAGCGCGCCCGGCCACAAGCCGGTGCTGGCCCAGATGACCGACCTGTACGGCTACGAAAAATGCAGCGTGCTGGCGGTGCAGGACGTGCCGCGCGCGCATACGCGCCAGTACGGTATCGTCAGCGCCAGACCCTACCGACAGGACCTGGAGCTGGTCTCGGGCATCGTCGAGAAGCCGCAGCCGATTGACGCGCCCTCGACCCTGGCCGTGGTCGGCCGCTATGTGCTGTCCGGTTCGATTTTTGACCATCTGGAAAAAATCGGCGCCGGCGCCGGCGGCGAGATCCAGCTCACCGACGGCATCGCTTCGCTGATGGCGCAGGAGCGCGTGCTGGCCTACCGCTACGCGGGCCAGCGTTATGATTGCGGTTCCAAGCTCGGTTACCTGAAGGCGACCACGGCGATGGGCCTGAAGCACCCGGAGACGGCTGCCGGCTTCGCCGAGTTCCTGGCCGATTTGCGCAACGAGACGACTTGAGGAGATGGCATGGCCATTCGCGAGATCCTGAAAATGGGCGACCCGCGCCTGCTGCGGGTGGCCGAGCCGGTCAGGGAATTCGACACGCCTGACCTGCACGCGCTGGTCAAGGACATGTTCGAGACCATGCACGCGGTCGACGGCGCCGGCCTGGCCGCGCCGCAGATCGGCGTCAACCTGCAGCTGGTGATTTACGGCTTCGGCCAGAACCAGCGCTATCCGGACGCACCCAGCGTGCCGGAGACGGTGCTGATCAACCCGGTGTTGACGCCCCTGTCCGACGACATGGAAGAGGGCTTCGAAGGCTGCCTGTCGGTGCCCGGCCTGCGCGGCAGCGTGCCGCGTTACACCCGGCTGCATTACGAAGGCGTGGACCAGTACGGCCGGAAAATCAGCCGCGACGTCGACGGCTTCCACGCGCGCGTAGTCCAGCACGAGGTCGACCACCTGCTGGGCATCCTCTACCCGATGCGCATCAAGGACTTTTCCCGCTTCGGCTTTACCGAAGTGATGTTCCCCCATCTCGATCCGAAGGCAGACGATTGAAGAAGCTTGTTATCACCAGCCTGGCGCTGGCGCTGGCCGCCATCGGCGCCGGCGTCTGCGCGCAGGAAGCGCCGGCGCAGCCCGGCCTGTTCACCAGGATCGATACCGCGCCGCGCAGCGAGCTGTGGATCGACAGCGGCTTCGCCACGTACCACTTCAACCGCGACAAGGACCTGAACGGCAACAACCGCGGCCTCGGCCTCGAATACCGCTTCAACGGCGCGCTGTCCGCCGCCGCCGGCCGCTTCTACAACAGCGACCGCGAATACTCGAACTACGCCGGCGTGATCTGGCAGCCTTACGCGCTGGGTCCGGTGCGCCTGGGCGCGGCCATCGCCGCCTTCGACGGCTACCCGCACATGCGTGACGGCGGCTGGTTCCCGGCCGTGGTGCCGACCTTGACGTATGACTACAAGCGGGTCGGCGTCAACGTCGGCATCATCCCCAGCTACAAGGACCGGCTGTATGGCGGGATTTCGGTGCAGCTGAAGATCAAGCTGTTCGAATAGCGCCTGGCTTAGCGGTTCTTCGCATAAGGCGACTTCCCGCCCTCCGCGATGAAGTCGTCGATGCGCGCGGCCAGCACCGGCAGAGGCACCGATCCGAGCTGCAGCACGGTGTCGTGGAAAGCGCGGATGTCGAACTTCGAGCCCAGCGCCGCCTCGGCTTTTCTACGCGCATTCACGATCGCCATCTCGCCCAGGTAATAGGACAGCGCCTGGCCCGGCCAGGAGATGTAGCGGTCGACTTCCGTCTCGATCTCGTGGCTTGATAAGGCCGTGTTGTCGCGCATGTAGGCCTGCGCCTGCTCGCGGGTCCAGCCCTTGGCGTGGATGCCGGTGTCGACCACCAGGCGCGCCGCGCGCCAGGCCTGGTAGCTCAGCATGCCGAACAGCTCGTAGGGCGTCTCGTAGATGCCCATCTCGGTGCCCAGGCGCTCCGAATACAGCGCCCAGCCTTCGCCATAGGCCGAAATGTACTCGCGCCGGAAGGACGGCACGCCGGTTTGCTCGAGCGCCACCGGCATCTGGAAGGCGTGGCCGGGCGCCGATTCGTGCAGGGTCAGCGCGGGCAGGCTGTACAGGGCGCGCGACGGCAGGTCGTAGGTGTTCACCAGATAGACGCCGGGGCCGCCGCGCGCCGAGGTGTAGTAGGGCGCCTGGTCGGGCGGCACCGGCACGATGGCGAAGCGGCGGCGCGGCAGGTAGCCGAAATACTGGTCGGCCTTGCCGTCGAATTTCTTGGCGATCCAGGCGGCGCGCATCAGGAGTTCGTCCGGCGACTTCGCATAGAACTGCGGATCGCTGCGCAGGAAGGCCAGGAAGGCCGGCAGCTCGCCCTTGAAGCCGGCCTGGCCCATCGCCTGCAGCATCTCGGTGCGGATCTTCGCCATCTCGGAAAGCCCGATGGCGTGGATCTCGTCGGCCGACATCGACGTGGTGGTGTATTCGACGATCTTCGACTGGTAATAGGCCCGGCCGTCCGGGAGGCTCCCGGCGGCCAGCGCCACGCGCGCCTTCGGGAAGTACTCGCTGCGCACGTAGGCCAGCACCTCGGCGTGGGCCGGCTGCACGCTGTCGCGGATCGCCGCCGCGCCTTGTTCGCGCAGGCGCGCCTGTTCGGCCGCCGGAATCGCCGCCGGCATCTCCTTGAAGGGCGTGTAGAAGATGGTGTCCTGCGGCGTCTTCGCTTCCGCCACCGCGGCCAGCGGCGCGTCGCGGCCGGCCAGCGTCACGCGCGGCGGCGTGAAGCCGCGCGCCAGGCCGGCGCGCATGTTGACCAGCTGTTCGCGGAAATAGCGCGGCATGTCGCGCAGCATGGCGATGTAGTCGCGGTATTCCTCCGCCGACTTGAAGGGCCGCCGCGCCGCATAGGTGATGTCGGTCCAGAAGGAGGAGTCGGCGTTCACCGGCTGCTCGTATTCGCGGAAGCGCTGGGCTTCATGCAAGGCCTGGACCTGGGCGCGGTAGACCGCGTAGTTGATGCGCTCGGGCTTCGACAGCGCGGCGGCGTCGATGCCGTCGAGGCGCTTCAGCACGTCCTCCCAGTAGCGGCGGCGGGCTTCCTGGGTGGCGGCGTCGACGCGCGGCAGTTCGGCGCGCCTCTTCTTCGGCTGGGCGTCGTCGTCGGCCAGGTGCTGGGCGATGCGCCATTGCCATTCCTGCTGGTAGATGGACTGGAAGCGGGTGTCGGCGGCGGACGAGGCGGCGGAGGCCGGCACCATGGCGCCGAGGGAAAGGCAGAGCGCCAGCGTGGCGCCTTGAATGCGACGGTTCATCGGTGTTTTCCTTTTTTTCAGCGCTTGACCTTGCCCCAGGCCTCACCCGCCCGCCACACCGGCATCGCCGGCGCATTCGCCACCGCATACCCCAGGTTCAGCGTGAACTGGGCCTGCTGCACCATGCCCGACAGGTCCCAGGCCGGGTCGTACTGGTCGCTCACCTGGTGGTAGTCCTTGGTGAAGGCGAGCATGCGGCTGGTCGACGTCGAGGCATCGTGGGCGAAGGCGAAGCTGCCGTCGCCGGAGAACACGGCCGAGCCGACGTTGAAGGCCGGGACGCCGGCCTTCGCGAACATGAAGTGGTCGGCGCGGAAGTAGGCGCCGCCGAGGTCGGGCACGTTCGGCGCCAGCGCCAGGCCCATGTCCCTGGCCACCTGGCGCGAGGCGTCGAGCAGCGAGCTGCGCTCGGCGCCGGGCACGCCGATGTCGCGGGTGGGGCCGACGAAGTTCATGCTGTCGAGGTTGAGGTCGGCAGCCGTTCTTGCCAGCGGCCACAGCGGCGCGCGGGTGTAGGCGAGGGCGCCGAGCAGGCCCTGCTCCTCGGCGCAGGGCCACAGGAAGATCTGGGTGCGGCGCGCCGGATGCGCGACCGCGGCCTGGGCCATCGCCAGCAGCGCGGCGGTGCCGGAGCCGTTGTCGATGGCGCCGTTCCAGATGTGGTCCGGTTTCCCGTTCTCCCGGTCGATGCCCAGGTGGTCCCAGTGCGCGGAATAGATCACGGCTTCCTCGCGCAATCTCGGATCGGTGCCGGGCACGATGCCGGCCACGTTGAATTCGTCGATCCGGCGCACGGCGCTGTGCACTTCCGCATGGACGCCGGCGTCCAGCGGCACCGGCCGGAAACCCTCGACTTCGGCGCGGGCGCGCAGCGCGTCGAGGTCCTGGCCGGCGGCGCCGAACAGCTTGCGCGCCATGTCCTCGCTGATCCAGCCCTGCAGCGCATTGCCGGCGCCGGCCAGGTGGAACTGCTCGTGCGTGAAGCTGGTGGCCGGCACGCTCCATGGATAGGAGCTCGATGCCGTAGTGTGGATCAGCAGGATGCCTGCCGCGCCCTGGCGCAGCGCTTCCTCGAACTTGTAGGTCCAGCGGCCGTACCAGGTGAGGGACTTGCCGCCGAAGCGCTGCGGCTGGGCAGCGGTGGGCTGCGGGTCGTTGACCATCGCCACCAGCAGCTTGCCTTTGACGTCCACGCCCTGGAAATCGTTCCAGCCTTCATCCGGCGCATCGATGCCGTAGCCGACGAAGACGATCGGCGCATCCAGCCGGGTGGCGGTCTGGCCGCTGGCGTTGCCGAACACCGCATCCTGGCCGAATACGGCGTCGATCCGCTTGCCGCCCGCGTCGAACGCCAGACGGCTGCCCGGCTGGGTCTTCTGGCCGATCAGTTCGACCTTCTGGCGGTAGCTTTTGCCGGCCGCCGGTTGCAGCCCGATTGCCGCGGCCTGGGTCTCCAGGTAGCGCACCGTCAGCTCGCCGCCGCGCTGGCCGGTGCCGCGCCCTTCCAGCAGGTCGTCGGCGAGGAAGGACAGGTGGGCGCGCAACGGCGCTTCCAGCACCACGGGGCGGTTGGCCGGCGGCGCGGCCGTCACGGCGGCGGCGGTGGCAAGGAGGACGCTGGCGAACAAAACGGCAGGGAATCGGCGCTTGGGCATGTCACGGAAATTGTCGTCATGAAAGTAGACGATGTTAGCAGGCAGTAACGCGCTATGGTTGAAGAAATTATTGTCTCGACTTTACGGTTCGTTATCCGTCTATCCCGCTATAATGAGGCCCACATGCCTTGGCCGCTCCGGCGGTGCCGCACCAAGATAAATCCAGTAGACCTGCATGGAAAGAGACGATAAAGAGCGGCGACAATTCAGCGATGACGGTAGGGCGCCGCCGCAGGCGGGCTCGGCCGTGGACCGGCTGCGCCCGTGGCGCCGCATCAGCCGCCAGTTGGTGGTGCTGATCGGCGAGAGCGGGTTTTGCGCGCTGTTCGGACGCGCCCTGCGCATCCTGGCGGTCCGTTACGACTGGCTGAGCGTGGACGCCACGCGCAAGTCGATCGACGGACTGCTGGCTGCGCTGGAGCGCGACCTGGCCGGCGCCGAGCCGGCCGCGGCCGGCATTGCGAACACCGAGTTGCTGAACACATTCACCAGACAGTTGTCGTCGCTGATCGGCGAGGCACTGACGGCCCGGCTCCTCGAGCAGGCCACCGCTCCGGAGCCGACAGGTCCGGAAGATGTACAGGAGCACAAGTAAATGACCGACAAAGTACGGCTTGGATTGCTGGCCACCGGCGTTCCGGGCCTCGACGTCCTGCTCGGCGGCGGATTGACCGAATATTCCTTCACGCTGATCGCCGGCGCGCCGGGCAGCGGCAAGACCACGCTGGCCCACCAGATCATGTTCGCGCTGTGCGGTCCCGAGCGGCGCGCCCTGTTCTTCACCGTGCTCGGCGAGCCGCCGCTGAAGATGCTGCGCTACCAGCAGCAGTTCTCCTTCTTCGACATGGACAAGGTCGGCAGCGAGATCCGCTATGTGAACCTGGCCGATGCCCTGCGCGCCGGCCATTTCCACGGCGTGTTGGAGCGCGTCATGCGCGAGGTCGAGGATTTCGGTCCCGGCCTGGTGTTCGTCGATTCCTTCCGCTCGGTCATGCAGTCCGCCCGCAGCGGCAACGAAGGCCTGTCCGACCTGCAGCAGTTCATCCAGGAGCTCGGTTCACGGATGGCGACCTGGCAGGCCACCACCTTCCTGATCGGCGAGTATTCGCAAGCGGACGTCGAGGCGAATCCGATCATCACGGTGGCCGACGGTATGATGACCCTGTGCCAGGTGGCCGACGACAATTCGGCGCTGCGCAAGCTGCGCGTCAACAAGATGCGCGGCCAGGCCCACATGACGGGCGCCCATACCATGCGCATCGGCGACGACGGCATCCGCGTCTATCCGCGCCTGCTGCCGCCGCCGGCGCCCGACCGCATGCCCGAGGCGCCGTTCGGCAGCAACCCTCGGCGGATCGCGACCGGGGCGCCGGGGCTGGATGCGCTGATGCACGGCGGCCTGCCGCAGGGGCATACGCTGCTGGTGTGCGGCCCGACCGGCGCCGGCAAGACCGTCCTGGGCACGCGCTTCCTGCGCGCCGGGGTGGCGCAAGGCGAGAAAGGCGTGGCGCTGTTCTTCGAAAAGGGCACCGAGCGCCTGCACAATGCCCAGCTGGCGGAGATGGCCCAGGGGGGGCAGGTGACGGTGATCGAAAGCCGTTCGCTCTCGCTCAGCGTCGAAGAGCTGATGGACGAGATGTGCAGCGCCATCGACGAGACCGGGGCCACCCGGGTGGTGATCGATTCGCTGTCGGCGCTCGGCCTCTACCTGGCGCCGGAAGTGCGGGCCGACATGCGCGTCGCCGTGTTCCGCACGCTGGCCGCGCTGGCCAAGCGCGGCGTCACCGCCATGGTGACGGTCGGCGTGGAGGACGACTACACGCGCCTGCGCTTCGGCCCCGACGACTTGTGCTTCCTGACCGACGCCGTGCTGTCGCTGCGCTACGTCGAGTTCGAAGGCGCGCTGCGCAAGTTCATGACGGTGGTGAAGGTGCGCGGCTGCGACCACAGCAGCGACGTGCGCGAGTACACGATCACCCCGGAAGGCATCGAGGTGAGCCCGAGAGAACCGCGCCTGAGCGGCGTGATGGTCGGGCGGCCGACGCTGCTGGGCTGAGCCGGCATGAGCGACGACGAGGACGCAATGGGATCGCAGGACGACGACATCACAGCCTCGCAACAGCGCGCCGCCGGCCACGAGCTTCCGCGCCTGGCATTGCCGGAAGAATACCTGCTGCGTCGCGTCAGCGTGCTCGAAAGCGAGATCGAGGCGCTGCGCGCGGTGGCGCGCGAGAAGCAGCGCCTCGAAGCGACCCTGGCCCAGATGCGCGAGGCCAATGAACACCTGGTGCTGGCGGCGGTCCAGGCCCAGCACCTGCAGGAAGACGCCGAAGCCGCCAACCGGCGCCAGAACGAATTCCTCGCCATGCTGGCGCACGAGCTGCGCAATCCGCTGTCGCCGATCGGCATGGCGGCCTCGCTGCTGGACCGGACCCCTGACGCCACGCCGCAGCAGCACAAGCTGGCGCGCGTGATCGGGCGCCAGGTCGAGCACATGGCCAAGCTGCTCGACGACCTGCTCGACGCGGCCCGCATCAGCAGCGGCAAGATCACCCTGTCGACCGAACCGCTGATGCTGGCCGACGTGCTGCAGCAGGCGGTCGAGACCATGCAGCCCTGCATCCAGGAGCGCCGCCAGACCCTGCAGGCCGAGCTGCCGGCGGAATCGGTGGTGGTGGAAGGCGACCAGGTGCGCCTGACCCAGGTCTTCACCAACCTGCTGGCGAACGCCTCCAAGTACACCGCCGACGGCGGCATGCTGCGCTTGTTTGCCCGGGCCGATCCCGATGAGGTCTGCGTCTCGATCGAGGACAACGGCAACGGCATCGCGCCCGAGATCATCCCCTACATCTTCGACCTGTTCACCCAGGGCCCGCGCTCGCTGGCGCGTTCCGAAGGCGGGCTGGGCGTGGGCCTGAACGTGGTGCGCAACCTGGTGACCATGCATGCCGGCACGGTGGTGGCGGACAGCCGCGGCGCCGGGCAGGGCAGCTGCTTCACGGTGCGCCTGCCGCGCTCCGGCCACCGCAGCGTCGACCGCGCCCCGGCCCAGGTGGCCGTCACCGGCGGACGCAAGCGGATACTGGTGGTGGAGGACAATCCCGACACCTGCGCCACGCTGGCGGCCTGCCTGCGCGAAGAAGGACATGAAGTGGTGACGGCGCTGGACGGCCGCAGCGGCCTGGCGGCGGCGCTGGAGCGCCCCTACGACGTGATCGTCTGCGACATCGGCCTGCCGGGCCTGGACGGCCTCGGGCTGATCCGGGCCGTGCGCGCGGCGGTGGGGACGGGAACGCGGCCGCTGGCGATCGCCCTGAGCGGCTACGGCCAGCCCGAAGACCAGGCGCGTGGCCTGGAGGCCGGCTTCGATCACTACCTGGTGAAGCCGGTCGGGGTCGACGCGCTGCTGCCGCTGATCGGCGCCAACGCCGACGCCAGGCGCGCCTGAACCCTTATTTGCTTAGCACGCGCGCGAGGCGCGCCACCGCTTCCTCGATGCGCTCGTACTGGGCGGCGTAGGAGAAGCGCACGTGGCGGCTCGGCGCGGCGAAGCCGAAATCGTCGCCCGGCACGATGGCGACGTGCGCGTCTTCCAGCACCGCCTTGGCGAACGCCGTGCTTTCGCTCGCATTTCGGTGCGGCAGATTGGCGATGTCCGCATACACGTAGAAGGCGCCGTCCGGCATCACCGGCACGGCGAAGCCGAGCTCGCGCAAAGCCGGGACCAGGAAGTCGCGGCGGCGCTGGAATTCCAGGCGGCGCGCTTCGAAGATCTCCAGCGCGTCGTCGCGGAAGCAGGCCAGCGCCGCGTGCTGGGCGATGGTCGGTGCGCAGATGAACAGGTTCTGGGCCAGCTTCTCGAACACCGGCACCAGCGTATCCGGCACCACCAGCCAGCCGAGGCGCCAGCCGGTCATGCTGAAATACTTGGAGAAGCTGTTGACGGTGATGACATTGTCGTCGAGCGCCAGCGCGGACACCGGTTTGTCGCCATACGACAGGCCCTGGTAGATCTCGTCGACGATGGCGAAGCCGCCGCGGGCGCGCACGGCGGCCAGCAGTTCGCGCGCCTGCGGCACCGTCATCGAGGTGCCGGTCGGGTTCGAGGGCGAGGCCACCAGCACGCCGCGCGACCTGCTGCTCCAGTGCTCGGCCAGGTGGGCGGCGGTGAGCTGGTAGCGCTCCGCGGCGCTCGAATACAGCAGCACCGGCTTGCCGCCGAATGCGCTCACGAAGTGGCGGTTGCAGGGGGAGCAGGGATCCGGCATCAGGACTTCGTCGCCCTCGGCCACCAGCGCCGCGCAGGCCAGCAGCAGGCCGGCCGAGGCGCCGGCCGTGACCACGATGCGGCGCGGATCGACGTCCAGGCCGTAGAAGCGCCGGTAGTGTCCGGAGATGGCGTCGCGCAGGGCGGGCAGGCCGAGCGATTCGGTGTACTGGGTGGCGCCGCCGCGGATCGCATCCATCGCGGCCTGGGCCACCATCTCGGGGGCGGTGAAGTCCGGCTCGCCGACGCTCATGCTGATCACGTCGATGCCGGCGCGGCGCATGGCGGCGGCCTGCTTGACCATCTCCATGACGCGGAAGGGTTCGATCAGGTCGACGCGGGAGGCGACCTGCATGGCGCGCGTGGCGAGCGACTGGGTGTTCTGGGTATCTGGCATCCCGCCAGTTTACATCAGGCGGCGGCAGCCTGCTCGCGCTGCAGGAAAGCCGCGCAGTCGGCGGCCGGCAGCGGCTTGCTGATGTAATAGCCCTGGATCTCGTCGCAGTCGTACTGTTCCAGTTCGCGCAGCTGGGCGATGTTCTCGACGCCTTCCGCCACCACTTTCAGGCTCAGGCTGTGCGCGAGGCGGATCACGGCCTTGGTGATGGCGGCGTCGTCTGGGTCGTCCGGCAGGTCGCGCACGAAAGTGCGGTCGATCTTCAGCGCATCCAGCGGGAAGCGCTTCAGGTAGGCCAGGCTCGAATAGCCGGTGCCGAAGTCGTCCACCGACAGGCGCATGCCGAGCGCCTTGATGCGCGAGAGGATGTCCACCGCCGCTTCCGGGTTCGCCATCAGCATCGATTCGGTCAGCTCGAATTCGAGCAGGGCCGGGTCGACGCCGGCGCCGGCGACGATGCGTTCGACGCTGGCGGCCAGGTCGGCCTGCTGCAGCTGGCGCGCCGACAGGTTGATCGCCACCGGCGGCGCCGGCAGGCCGTCCGCCTCCCAGCTGCGCAGCTGGCGGCAGACTTCTTCGATCACCCATTCGCCCACCGGGATGATCAGGCCGGTGTCTTCGAGGATGGAGACGAATTCGAGCGGCGGCACCAGGCCGCGCTGCGGATGCTGCCAGCGCAGCAGGGCTTCGAAGCCGCTGACGCTGCCGCCGGCCAGGTCGAGCTTGGACTGGTAGTGCAGCAGGAATTCGCCGCGCTCGAGCGCCAGGCGCAGCTGGGATTCGAGCTGCAGGCGCTGGGCCGCGTTCTCGTGCAGGGCGGCGGAGTAGAACTGGTAGTTGTTGCGGCCGTTGTTCTTGGCGCCGTACATCGCCGTGTCGGCGCTCTTCAGCAGCTGTTCGGCGCTGGCGCCGTCCTGCGGATAGCTGGCGATGCCGATGCTGGCCGAGACGAACAGCTGCTGGCCCTGCAGGTGGAAGGGCTGGGCCAGGGTTTCGATGATGCGGCCGGCGATGAAGGCGGCATCGGCCTCGCTGTCGTGGTGGGCTTCGAGCTGCGGCAGCACCACCGCGAACTCGTCGCCGCCCAGGCGCGCCACCACGTCGCCGCGGCGCGCGCAGGCTTCCAGGCGGGCCGCGGCCTGCACCAGCAGCTGGTCGCCGACGCCGTGGCCGAGCATGTCGTTGACGTTCTTGAAGCGGTCGAGGTCGATGAACATCACGGCCGCGCGGCGCCCAAGGCGGGCCGCCTGGCCGATCGCCTCTTCCAGGCAGGCGCTCAGGCGGCGCCGGTTCGGCAGGTTCGTCAGCGCGTCGTACTGGGCCAGGTAGGTGAGGCGGTCGCGCGCTTCGTGGCGTTCCAGCGCGGTGGCCAGGATATTGGCGATCCCGCGCAGGAACACGGCGTCGTCGTCGTCGAAGCGGCGTTCGGTGTCGGTGTAGACGCCCAGCACGCCGGACAGGCGCGCGCCCACGACCACGCCGGCGTCGAGGCCGCCGCGCAGCGCGTGCATGGCCGCCAGCGGCGCGAACCAGGGGCGCAGGGCCGCGCCGCTCTGCGCCGCCTGGCCGTCGTCCAGCACCTCGCCGGCGCAGCCGAGCTGCAGGCCGGTGGCCTGGGCCAGGCGGCCGGCGCCGGCGCGCAGCATCAACTGTTTGCCGGCGCCGGTTTCGAACAGCGCCGCGCAGGGCGTGCCGAGGCCCTGGGCGGCGGCCTGCACGGCGTCGCCGAACAGTTCGTCGAGATCGTAGGAAGCCAGCGCCTTGCGGCCGAGTTCCGCGATCAGGGTCTGGCGCTTGGCGTTCTCGACGATCGCGCGTTCGAATTCCTTGCGTTCGGTGATGTCGATGTCGATGCACAGATAGCGCTCGATGGCGCCGTCGGCGTCGAAGATCGGGACGATGGTGCGGAACCATTGCAGGCGGCCGCGCGGGGAAGCGACCACGACTTCGCCATGCCAGACGTCGGCCGCCGGACTCCACGGCGCCTTGCCGCCGGAAGGGCGCCCGAATTCGGCCAGTTCGCGGCCGAGCGCCTGCTCGCGCCGGTAGCCGCTGCTGCGTTCGAACAGTTCGTTGGCGCCGAGGATGCGGCCGTCGGGGCCGACTTCCAGCACGATGGCGGCCTGGTCGACCGCGCTCTTGTGCTGCATGAGGGAATTCATCAGCGAATCGATGCGCTGGCCGAACTGCACGCGCAGGCTGGCGGCGCCGCGGTTGACGGCGCGGATCGCTTCCTGGATTTCGGTCGGCGCGTCGGTATGCAGGTCGGCTTCCGCGGTGACGCGGCCGGCCGCGAGGTCGTTCTCGAAGGAGCGCAGGCGCCCGAGGTTGGCCAGCCAGCGCTTCAGCAGGGTGCCCATCAGCAGCAGGCCGAGTGCGAAGGCGAACGCGGCGAAGCTGGCGGTCTCGACGACGAGCGCCCACAGCTGGGAGGCGATCTTCTCGGCGTCGAACTCGAGGCGGATCACGCCGTAGTCGCGGCCGCCGACGTTGGCGACGCGATTGACCTCATACAGCTTGGCCGCGATCATCTCGGTGAGCCAGGCGGGCGCCGGATTGCGCTCGATGGGCGGGGTTTGCACGCGCAGGGTGCCGCCGGCGACGTCGATGAAGGCGGCGCTCTTGAACGGCGACTGGAACAGCATCTTGCCGAGGGTGCGCTGGACCGTGTCGTAGTCGCCGATCACCACGCTGTCCTCGATGTTCTGGGTCGCCACCTCGATCAGTGTGAGGGCGGCGTCCTGGGTTTCCTCGACGTGCAGGAGGAACTGGTAGCGGTAGAACAGGCCCAGGCCGGTGCCGAAGAATACCAGCATGGTCAGGCTGAAGACGGCGACGACGCGCCCCACCAGCGAACGGGGAATCAGGAAACTTGGGAGCAGACGCGGCAGGCGCATGGCGGGGGTCCGTAGGCTCAGCGCAGGCGGATCGGCGCGCCGGCGTAGAACGCGCGGTAGCTGTCGTAGTCGGCGTCGCTGGCGGGCACGAAGCCGAGCGGCTGCGGCGCATGCACCAGTTCGCCGGCAGCGTCGAGGATGCGGCGGCCTTCCGGATCCTGGTGCATGCCGAGGAAGGCCTTGGCGACGGCGCGGACATCGGCGGCGGGCACGCGCGGCGAGGCCATCAGCGCCAGGTCGTTGTAGGGCGCGGAGCTCCACAGCACGCGGAAGGCCTTGTCTTCGCGTCCGCTGTAGTTCTGGACCAGCTGCGAGTTGGCGCCGGCGGCGCGTGCGCGGCCGGCGAACAGCTGGGTGAAGGCGGCGTCCATGTTCCCGGCGAACACCACGTCGACCGCGATGTTCCGGCGCAGCAGCTCGGCATACGGCGCCTTGTAGGCCACCAGGGCCTCCGGCCCCGGGAACACGACGGTCCCGCCGGCCAGCCCGTCCAGGGTCTTCACCGGCGAGTCGGCCGGCACCACGATCTGGGCGCGCACCGGCGGCGCGTCGCGGCGGCCGAACACGGTCCAGCCCATCTTTTCGCGATCCGGGCTGAACAGATGGTTGGTGAAGGCGAAATCGACTTCGCGCGCCAGCACGTAGCTGGTGGTGTCGGCCGACGTGCGGCCCAGCTTGAGGTTCAGGCGCACACCGCTCCTGGCCGAGACGTAGCCGATGATCGGGTTCCAGAAGCTGGCCGAGACTTTCAGGTTGTACTGGTTGACCGGCGAAAAATTGTAGGTGTGCGGTTCCGCGCGGACGCCGGCTGCGAGCGTGCACGCAACCAGGACGAAACTGGCTTTGGCAAAAGAGTGCATGGATCGGGACAGTTACGGCCGGGAGCGCGGGCCGGTGTTTGAAGCCGGGCGGAGGTTTGGCCCGATATGCGTCGCACTATATCATATTTCCTTTACGCAATAGATATTGCACAGGAAAGTGTGCGGGGAGCGTCGCGTGGAGGTGACAGGGAGGCCGTCCCACGTGACAGGAGCGTCGTCCCCGCGTAGGCGGGGACCCAGGTTCCGCTCGAGCGAACGGAACGAAGTGGCTTACTGCTGCGCCTGGTGGCTGGCCGTCAGCTTGCGCATCAGCGGCAGCGCCAGCAGCGCAATGACGGTGCAGGCAACGGCGCCCACGCCCAGCTTGTTGAACAGGCTGGTGTAGATCGGCAGGGTCTGGACCGGGTCGGTCAGGTCCTTCGGCACGCTGGCCAGGTTGGCGACCACGCCGCCCAGGTATTGCGAGATGCCGGTGGCGACGAAGTAGGCGCCCATCATGAAGCCGCTCATGCGGGCCGGCACGTAGCGCGCCACCATCGCCAGGCCCAGGCCCGACACCAGCAGTTCGCCCAGCGAATACAGGCCGTAGCCGGCGATCATCACCCACGACGACGTCAGGCCGTTCACCGCGAACGCGCCGGCCACGCCGTAGGCGAAGAAGCCGGCCGCCACGGCGGCGAAGCCGAGCGCGAACTTGCCGGCGATCGACAGGTCCTTGCCGGAGCGGCCGGCGGCCGAATACACCCAGGCCAGCACCGGGCTCAGCACCATGATCCAGATCGCGTTCAGGGCCTGGAACTGGGCCGGCGACCAGGTCCACAGGTGGGCGCCGAACACGGTGAAGTCGAGGTCGACGTTACGCAGGGCGAACAGCGACAGCGAGGTCGACATCTGCTGGTAGAAGATGAAGAAGAACACGGTCTGCAGGGTCAGCACAAGCGCCGCGATCAGGCCGGCGCGCTCGCTCGGCTGGCTCTTGCGGATCAGGTAGACGAAGATGCCCAGCACCACCAGGCCGGCCAGGTAGACGAAGGCGCGCGCCAAGGCCTGGTTTTCCAGGATCGCGGCGGAGCCGAACACCACCACCACGGCGCCGGCCAGCACGGCCGCCAGTTTGCCGAGCTGCAGCGGACGCTCGTCCGGCAGGCTGCCGACGTGGGCGATGGTGGCGCGCATCAGCGCCACGTTCAGCAGGCCGACCACCAGGCCGACGCTGCAGACGGCGAAGGCGGCGTGCCAGCCGAAGTTGTTGCCGTAGGCGGCGTTGACGTAATCCTTGATCCAGGGCGTGGCCAGCATCGACACGGTCGAGCCGACGTTCACCGCCATGTAGTACAGGGTGAAGGCCGAGTCGATCTTGGAATCGTCGCCTTCATAGATCTTGCGGACCAGGTTGGCGGTATTCGGCTTGAACAGGCCGTTGCCGACCACCACCACGCCGAGCGCGTAGTAGAGGAAGGTGGTGCTCTCGGTCGGCACCGCCATCAGGGCGTAGCCGACCGTCAGGATCATGGCGCCCAGGTACATCGAGCGCTTGGTGCCGAGGATCTTGTCGCCGATCCAGCCGCCGATCGCGGGGGCGACGTAGATCAGGGCGGCGGCGGCGCTCCAGACCAGGTTGGCGCGGCTGTCCTCGAAGCCGAGGCGCTCGACCATGTAGTAGACGATCAGCGCCTGCATGCCGTAATAGCCGAAACGCTCCCACAGCTCGATCAGGGCGACGGTGAGGAAGGAACGGGTTTGTGTGTAGGGTAGGGGTAGGGTTTCGGTTTTCATGGGTCTCCCGGATTCTCGAACCTGCCTTGTGAGCAGGCAATCCCCGGATGCTACGCGAGCCCGGCCTATCGCGCAATGCCGGAAAACAGGGCGTAAACACTGCCGTGGCGGGCTCTACGGGCTTTTTCGCTGTTGTGCGGCATGAAAAAACTTGCTGAATATAAAATGGAACGTTCGCCGAAAAGACCAGCCCACCCAACGACGACCGTACCGACACCATGAGAGTGCGCACCCACCTGAGTCTGCTTGCCGCGGCGGTCTTCCTGCCGCTGATCGTCGGCGCCGGCGTTGCCATCAAGCTGCTGCTCGATGCCGAGCGCCATGCCGTGCTGCGCAGCATGCAGGAGCTGGCGCGCGGCTCGGTGCTGGCGATGGACCAGGAACTGACGGCGGCGCTGTCCGCCGGCCGCGCGCTGGCGAATTCGGCGCGCCTGCAGCAGGGCGATTTCCAGGGCTTCTACGGCCGCGCGCGCGCCACCAATGCCGGCACCAGCCAGCACACGGCGGTGCTGCGCGAGGACGGCCAGCAGCTGTTCGCTACCGTGATCCCCTTCGGCCACCCGATCGTGGCGCCGGCGCCGGGCGCGCTGCAGCGGGTGCAGGCGGTGTTCGCGCGCGGCGTGCCGACCGTGTCCAACCTGATCGTCGGCAGCGCCACCCGCAAGTACGTGATCGCGGTCGAACTGCCGCTCACCCTCGACGACGGTCGCCGCGTCCTGCTCGACCAGTGGTTCGACGCCGGCCACCTGAACAGCCTGCTGCCGAAGGACCTGCCGGCGTCCTGGCAGGTCGCGGTGTTCGACCGCGACGGCGCGACCCTGGCGCGCAGCCGCGCCTGGGATGCCTACGTGGGCGTGCGCGCCCAGCCGGCACTGCTGAAGGCGCTGCAGTCGGGCGCCGGCCAGGTCCAGCAGCCCGAGCCCGGCGGCGCGCCGATGGTGACGGTGCTGGCGCGCTC
>CAJYXO010000147.1 GCA_913778765.1 uncultured Massilia sp.
ACCCAGTTCCCTTCCGGCAGCTGGCCGACGATCTCGGAGTGCGCGTGCTGGGAAATCTGGCGCACCAGGGTCTTGCGATAGGCCTCGGGCATCCAGTCCTTGGGCTCGATTTTCACCCCGGCGTCGATGCGGGCCTGGAAAGCTTGCTCTTCGGCACTCATGTCCTCTTGCGTCTGGACTTTCTTGAGGCCGGTTTCCACCATCTGGGCGTACATAATGTCTCCCTTGTCTCCTGTCTGTATCCATAATACGATACAAAAAATCGGATGTACACCAGAATTTTGAATCATATCGAGGCGCAACAAACATGACCCAACCCACCGGCAGCCAGTGGATCGACCACTTCCTCGGCACCGATCCGCCGCGCGCCAACTCGCTGGTGATGACCATCTTCGGGGACGCCATCGCCCCGCACGGCGCGCGCCTGTGGCTGGGCAGCCTGATCGAACTGGTGGCGCCGATGGGCGCGACCGAGCGCCTGGTCCGAACCAGCGTGTTCCGCCTGGTGCAGGAAGGCTGGCTGGTCGCCAGCCGGGAAGGCCGGCGCAGTGCCTACGCCCTGCAGGAAGAGGCGCGTCCGCGCTTCGAGCGCGCCAACCGCCGCATCTACGCCCCGCCCGGCCTGGACTGGGACGGCGGCTGGACCCTGCTGATGGCGCCGAACGGCAGCATCACGGCGGCGCTGCGCAATGCCGTGCGCAAAGAGCTGGAATGGGAAGGCTTCGCCATGCTGGCGCCGGGGCTGCTGGCCCATCCCTCGTTCGATGGGGCCAGCCTGGCCGAGATCCTGCGGCGCATCGACGGCGACGGCCGCATCTTCGTCTGCAGCGCGCGCGAACTGCCCGGCGTGGGTTCGCGTCCGCTGGGCGAACTGGTGCGCGAGGGCTGGGACCTGTCCGGCGTGACGGCCCGCTACCGCCGCTTCATCGACGATTTCACGCCGCTGCTGACGCTGCTGCGTGGCGGCGCGGCGCCGGCACCGCAGGCGGCCTTCGTGATGCGCAGCCTCTTGATCCACGCCTACCGCCGCGTCCAGCTGCACGATCCGATGCTGCCGCTGGACCTGCTGCCGACGCCCTGGCCGGGCTCGGAGGCGTATGCGCTGGCGCAGGCGATCTACCGGCTGGTATGGGAGCCGGCCGAAACCCACCTGATGGACGTGCTGCGGCGCGAGGATGCGGCGGCGCCGGAAGCGGATGCGGGCTTTTATGAACGCTTCGGCGGGCTGCGCTAGCAGTCCACGCCGCCCGCATACTGCGCCCCCGTCATCGGATCGCGGATCCTGTCCAGCGCCAGTTCCAGGTCCAGCCCCGGCCAGTACAGGCAGGATTCGCCGATGCACTCGACCCGGCACAGCTGGGCCACGGTGGCGTGCTGGAACCAGGGGAACAGCGCGAACGGCAGGTACAGTTCCTCGCCGCGGCAATCGAGCCAGAAACCATTGGCGTCGATGCTGCTGATCTCCACCCGGCTCATTCGAATTTCCGACATGCCGTCATCCTTTTCTTATCACCAACGCATAGACACTGCGACCGAGCAAGAAAGGTAGCAAAAGCGTCATCCCTGGCCTTTGCGCCATCTCAGACCACCGGATATGCCGAGAGAAAGGCGTTATCATGCAGCCCTCATCACCCAACAAAAATCAGGACACAACAATGTCTATCAAGATCAGCAGCCAGTTCGACGCTGGCGCCATCGAGATCGTGAACGCCACGGGCGCCAACGCCATCGACCTGAACATCCGCAAGGACTCGCACGCCGACATCGTCCAGTGGTTCTACTTCCGCCTGCAGGGCGCGCAAGCACAGCCCTGCACGATCCGCCTGCTCAATGCTGGCCAGTCGGCATACCCGAAAGGCTGGGAAGACTACAACGCGATGGCAAGCTATGACCGCGTCAACTGGTTCCGCGTGCCGACCAGCTTCGATGGCCAGGTGCTGACCATCGAGCACACCCCGGCCATGGACAGCGTCTATTACGCCTACTTCGAGCCCTACTCGTGGGAACGGCACCTGGAACTGCTCGACCGCGCCCAATTGTCCGAGCACGTGCGCATGGTCGACCTGGGTTCGACCGTCGACGGCCGCGACCTGAACATGCTGGTCATCGGCGAGCCGGCGGCCGGCGCTCCGGCCGAAAACAAGAAGAAGGTGTGGGTGATCGCACGCCAGCACCCGGGCGAGACGATGGCCGAGTGGTTCGTCGAAGGCATGCTGGACGCCCTGCTCGATCCGGCCCACCCGTTCGGGCGTCAGTTATTGAAAGAGTCGGTGTTCTACGTGGTGCCGAACATGAACCCGGACGGCTCGGTGCGCGGCAACCTGCGCACCAACGCCGCCGGCGCCAACCTGAACCGCGAGTGGTACAACCCGACCATGGAACGCAGCCCGGAAGTCTTCCTGGTGCGCCAGAAGATGCATGAAACCGGCGTCGACATGTGCCTGGACGTGCACGGCGACGAGGGCCTGCCCTACGTGTTCGTGGCCGGCAGCGATGCCCTGCCGAACTTCACGCCGGACCAGGCCGCGGCCGAGAAGACCTTCGCCGAGAACTTCATGATCGCCAGCCCGGACTTCCAGACGGAGTACGGTTACGAAAAGGTGCCGTTCACCGACGAAGTCCTGACCATGGGTTCGCCCTACATCACCCACGCCTTCGGCTGCCTGTCGCTGACGCTGGAACTGCCGTTCAAGGACAACGCCAACGACCCGGACCCGCTGGTCGGCTGGGACGGCGCGCGCAGTGCCCGCCTGGGCGCCGCCGTGCTGCAGCCTGTGCTGCAGGCGATCCGCACGCTGAAGTAATCCCCGGAACCTGCCCGGCCCGCCCCTGTCAAAAGGCGGACGTGGAGGCGGCGATGGAGCGGATCACAGGCAAGGTGTATCGGCCGGACGAGAGTCCGGAAACGGGCGACCTTGCCCCTGCCGGGCTGGCGCTCGGCGATTCCTGGTTCTGGCACGGCGACCAGACCCTGCTGCACGCGCTGGCCACCCACCCCCGGGTCGCGCCGGAACACGCGGCCATCCGCCTGCTCGGCTTCAACGGCGCACGCCTGAACCAGTACATCGGGGACGGCGCCTACGCCGACATCATCCGCACCCGGCTGGCGCCGGGCTTCCGCTTTTCCGAGTTCTACCTGGGCGGCGCCGCCAACGACGCGCTCGAATATGGCCTGGCCCTGCACGACGATTGCGCGGGCGCCGCCGATCCGGCCGGCTGCCTGTCGCCGGAACGCCTAGACCTGTTGCTGTACCACATCGACGAAGGCTTGAACGGCATCATCCGCAGCATCCGCTGGGCCTACCGCAAGACCAC
>CAJYXO010000148.1 GCA_913778765.1 uncultured Massilia sp.
GCTATGCTGACCTGGCCGAAATCGGTACCGATCCGCTACAGGCTGGCAAGGAGCTTCCTATTGCACTACAGTTAGCTCCATCCGCTGCCGACTGTCGATTTCGTGTTTTTACACAGCCTGGGCCGAACCCGGCCTTTGCCTCAGCATGGCCGGCTGCAGAAACGAAAAGATCACACCAGTTTTATCCGTCGCTCCCGGTGGATGGCGGCAGCCGACGCAAACCACAAGGCAAGGGCTGACGCAATGCCGGCAATTTCGCCACCGACCGGTGAAGCGACCACGAAGCCAATGCACGAAGCCGTCACCAGAAACATGCCCAGCACGAGGAAAGGACGAAAAGAGGCTGCGTGGGCGATCGGAAGAAAATGCAGGCCGACCACGAGAGCCATCGCCGGCAAGAGCAGATCGGGACGGTGCAAATTGTTGACGACGTTAACGGCCAGGAAGATCCCGATTCCTTCGCCGACACTGCTCCATATCAGTGCTTTCCTCGTCCGTTCGGAAAGGACGATGCTATTTCCCGACAAACGCACCGTATGGAAGGCTGCGCCTGCGATGGCCAGGAAGCCGACGAATGGCAGCGCCAACTGGGCGCTGCCGACCTGCCACTGCAAGTGCATCGTCAAGGCGGCAAACACCGCCCCGAAAAAGGCCATGATGACCGCGCCGCGCGCTCCCATGCCAGTTCCTTGTCAAGTTGTCGTTGGTAAAAAACGCCCAGCATACAAGAGCATGCGCCGGTCAAAATGCACGGATTGTCACGCGTGGCCTCGGGCGCCGGTGCTATAGTGGGCCGCATCGAGGCAAGATCGGATCGATGATGGCCGAAGCAAGCAGCGGTGACATGCGCGATTTCCTGCGCGAATACAACATCCACGAGGTCGAGTGCGTCATCGCGGACATGACCGGCATCGCCCGCGGCAAGATCCTCCCGAAAGACCTGTTCCTGTCCGGCGAGCATATGCGCCTGCCGAAGAGCGTGCTGCTGAATACTGTCCACGGCGAGCAGCCGAACAACACGCCTTATGTCGGCCCGATGGACCCCGACATGGTCTGCGTGCCGGACCCGGCCACGATCCGCGTCGTGCCCTGGGCCACCGAGCGGGTCGCCTGCGTGATCCACGATTGCCGGAACTTCGACGGCAGCCCGGTGGCGCTGGCGCCGCGCTCGGTGTTGCGGCGCGTGCTGCAGCGCTACCGCGAACGCGGCTGGCAGCCGGTGGTGGCGCCCGAGATGGAGTTTTATCTTGTTGCCCGCAACACCAACCCGCACGAGCCGCTGAGCCCGCCCACTGGGCGCAGCGGCTTCACGGAGCAGGGCCGGCAGTCCTATTCGATCGACGCCGTCAACGATTTCGATCCCTTCTTTCTCGAACTCTCCGCGTTCTGCAAGCAGCACGAGCTGGGCGTCGAGACCCTGATCCACGAAGCCGGCGCCGGCCAGATGGAAATCAACTTCACCCACGGCGACGCGCTCGAACTGGCCGACCGCGTGTTCCTGTTCAAGCGCGCCGTGCGCGAGACGGCCCTGCGCCACGGCATCTTCGCCACCTTCATGGCCAAGCCGATGGAGACCGAGCCGGGCAGCGCGATGCACGTGCACCAGAGCGTGGTCGACGTGGCCAGCGGCCGGAACATCTTTTCGAACGAGGATGGCAGCGAAAGTACCCTGTTCCGTCAATTCATCGGCGGGCTGGAAAAATACGTGCCCCCAAGTACCTTATTGTTCGCGCCCCATGTCAATTCCTTCCGCCGCCTGTCGCGTTTCCAGTCGGCGCCGATGAACGTGCACTGGGGCTACGACAACCGCACCTGCGGCATCCGCGTGCCGAATTCCGCACCGCGCAACCGCCGCGTCGAGAACCGCGTGCCGGGCGTCGACGTGAATCCCTACCTGGCGATGGCGGCGACCCTGGCCTGCGGCTGGCTCGGCATGACGGAAGGCCTGCAGCCGGCCCCGCCGACCGCGGAGAGCGCCGAGCACGTGCATGGCGAGCTGCCGCGCAACCTCGAAGACGCGATCTTCCAGCTGCGCGCCTGTCCGACGCTGGCGGAGATGCTGGGACCCTTGTTCGTGGCGGCGTTCTGCGAGGTGAAGGAGCTGGAGTTTGCGACGTTTTCGCGGGTGATCAGCTCCTGGGAGCGGGAGCATTTGATGCTGCTGGTCTAGCCGTCATTCCCGCGCAGGCGGGAATCCAATCCTGTGGTCAGACACAAGGCAGCGTAATCGTCAGCCTGGTATGCCCATCCCCGGTATCCATCGCCGCCCCGCCTCCCTGCACCTCGGCCATCAAGCGGATCGAATAGGTCCCCAACCCGGACCCGTCTTCCTTGTCGGCCGTCGCATACTTCTCGAAGAAGCGCCCGCGATGGTCGAGGGCACCTCGCCCTCGTTGTCGATCACCACGTGCAGGCTGCCATTCCCCGGCGACACGTCGACCTTGATGATGCCGCCTTCCGGCGCTGCGCACCGAGGCCGGATTCGATTCGGCCGTCAGCATCATGTACGGCGTCTGCCTGTAGCGCGCATCCTTGCGCATCCAGCCCAGCAGCTCGAGGCCGCTCATGATCGGCATGCTCCAGTCGCCGATCACGATGTCGATCGGCTGCTTGCGCATCAGGTCCTGCGCGGTCTTGCCGTTTTCGGCCTGGAAGACGTTGATGAAGCCGAGTTCGGTCAGCACCTGGCGCACGGCGGTGCGGATCAGGAGGTAGTCGTCGACGATCAGGATGAAGGCGGACTTGTCCATGGTGGTTTGATTCTTTTTCTATTGGCCGAGTGTAACAACGAATATCGCCCCAACCAGCAGTCGGCCCTCACATTGTTGCCAATATGCATGCATAACGCGCAAAAAGACGCATCATATTTGCGGTTATTTGCAGGTTTGTGCGTAAACGTGTACATTCAGGCAGTTTGAACAAATGAGGGCAGGCATGCAGTTGGCAGAACAACGTCGACAGGAAATCGTCGACATGGTGGACCGGCAGGGCAAGGTGCTGGCGGGCGAGCTGGCGCTGCGCTTCCAGACCTCCGAAGACACGATCCGGCGCGACCTGCGCGAGCTCGACGCCGCCGGTTTGCTGCGCCGCGTGCACGGCGGCGCGATGCGGCGCACCCGCGCCGAGCCCAGCTTCGGCCAGCGCGCGGACGATGCCGGCGCCCGCAAGGCGATGCTGGCGCAGGCCCTGTGCGAGGCCGTCCAGCCCGGCGACACCGTGCTGGTCGACGCCGGCACCACCAACCTGGCCTTCGCGCGCCTGCTGGAAGACGGACGCGCCGCCGCCGTCATCACCAACAGCCCGCAGGTCGCGCTGGCGCTGGGCGAGCTGCGCAAGACCAAGGTCATCCTGCTGGGCGGGATCTATGCGGGCCATGCCGGCGCCGTGCTGGGCGCGCATACCGTCGACGCCATCCGTCAACTGCGCGTGAACCTGGCCGTGGTCGGCGTCTGCAGCGTCGAGGCGGGCCGCGGGCTCGGCGCCGTCGATGCCGAGGAAGCCGCCGTCAAGCAGGCCATGCTGGCCGCCGCCAGCCGGCGCGTGGTGGCCGCCCTCAACGAACGCCTGGAAGCGCCGGCGCCCTTCCTGATCGCGCCGCTGGAAGAAGTCGACCAGCTGGTGCTGGAAGCCGACTGTCCGTCCGACGTGCTGGAGCGCCTGCGCCAGCTCGATGCCACCCCCGACATCAAACTCGCAGCGAAAGCCAGACCATGAAACCGGCCGAAACGATCCACGCCAGCGCCGCCGTGAACGCGGGGCGCTGGTCCATCTCCACCATCTTCCTGCTGAACGGCGCCGGCATCGGCCTGTGGGCCGCTCACGTGCCGCTGGTGCAGGCGCGCGCCGGCATCGACACCGGCGTGCTCGGCCTGCTGCTGCTGACCATCGCCGGCGGCGCGATCTCGGCGATGCCCCTGTCCGGCTGGATGGCGGGGCGGTGGGGCACGCGCACGGTCGCCCTGTGCACCGCCTTCCTGTTTGCCGCCACCACCGCGCTGCTGATGAACGTCAGCGGCCTGCCGGCGCTGTTCGCGGCCGCCTTTGCCTTCGGCGTCAGCAACGGCGTGCTGGACGTGTCGATGAACGCCAACGCCAGCGAGGTGGAAACGGCGCGCGGCATCCCGACCATGTCGTCCTTCCACGGCTTCTACAGCCTCGGTGGGCTGCTCGGCGCGGCGCTCGGCGGCACGCTGATCGCGGCCGGCCTCGGCGACGGCCGCGGCGCCTTGATTGCCGGCGTGGCGATCGCCGTCATCGTCGCCCTGTGCACGCCCTTCGTGCTGCGGGTGGCGCCGTCGAAGCACGAAAGCCACTTCGCGCTGCCGCGCGGCCCGGCGCTCTTCCTCGGCCTGCTCGGTCTGCTGTGCTTCGCGGTCGAAGGCGCGCTGGTCGACTGGAGCGCGCTGCTGCTGACGGAACGCACGCAGGCCGACCCGGCCTCGGCGGCCCTTGGCTATTCAAGCTTCTCGATCGCGATGGCGGCCTGCCGCTTCGCGGGCGACCGCCTGGTGCTGCGCTTCGGCGCGGTGCGGATCATGGTGGCGGGCGGGATCGGCATGTTCGCCGGCCTGATGCTGGCGGTGCTCAGCACCAGCTTCGCGCTGTCGGCCTGCGGCTTCGCGCTGATCGGGCTGTCGGCGGCCAACGTGGTACCGCTGATCTTCTCGGCGGCGGCGCGCACCCCGGGGATGTCGGCCGGCGGCGGCCTGGCGACGGTGGCGACGCTCGGTTATGCGGGCCTGCTGCTGGCGCCGCCGCTGCTTGGGTCGCTGGCGGCGCATACCAGTATCGCCGTGGCGCTTGGCATCCTGTCGGTGTCGGGGATCGTGCTCGCGGCGAATGCGCGCATCGTAAAAAGCTAGGGTGGGATCGAAGAGCCCACGCGGAAGTCAGCGATATTCGCGCAGCACCGTATAGCCGCTGCCATCGCCGGTCTTCGATTCGACCAGCGCGTAATGGTCGACCACCCACTCGATCGCAGGCCCGCCCTGCGGGATCTCCACACCGCGAGCCCGCCGCGCCATCGTCACATGCGGGCGGTAAGCCCGCGCGTCCGGCGCCAGACCCACCGCGGGCAAAGCCGCCGACAAATCCGCATGCAGCGCCAGCAGCCCGGGCGGCGCCACGGAAGGCGCCAGCACCGCGATCCCGTTATGCCACAGTTCCGCCACATCCAGCCGCAGGCGGAACGGCGACATCGGCACGGCAAGGCCGTCGAGCAGGGCAGGGACGGACTCGCTCGGCTGGTTGCCGAGGAAGTGAAGGGTCAGGTGGAGTTTGTCGGTGTGGACCGGCGTCGCGCCGCGCGGCCAGGTCCACAGTTCGCGCCACGCGCGCAGCTGCTCGCGCACGGCCGGGTCGGGCCAGAGCGCGAGGAACAGGCGCGTGCCGTCCATGTCAGAAGCAGTGTTCCGGCGCCGGGAAGCTGCCGTCCTTCACCGCCGCCACATAGGCCGAGACGGCGGCGTCGATGCTGGTCTGGCCGTCCATGAAGTTCTTCACGAAGCGCGCTTTGCGGCCCGGGAACACGCCCAGCAGGTCGTGCATGACCAGCACCTGCCCAGTGCAGTCCGGCCCTGCGCCGATGCCGATGGTCGGCACCTGCAGCATCTCCGTCACTTCCTTGCCGAGCGCCGCCGGCACCGCCTCCAGCAGCACGATCGCGGCGCCGGCCTCCTGCAGCGCCAGGGCGTCGCGCTTGAGCTGGTCCGCGCCTTCGCTGGTCTTGCCCTGCACCTTGTAGCCGCCCAGCTGGTGCACGAACTGCGGGGTCAGGCCGATGTGGGCGCACACCGGGATGCCGCGCTCGACCAGGAAGCGCACGGTCTCGGCCAGCCAGGCGCCGCCTTCGATCTTGATCATCTGGGCGCCGGCGCGCATCAGGGTCGCGCAGCTGTCGTAGGCCTGCTCTTTGGTGCCATAGCTGCCGAAGGGCAGGTCGGCCAGCACCAGCGCGTTCTTGCGGCCGCGGACCACGGACGCGGTGTGGTAGGCGACGTCCGCCACCGTCACCGGCAGGGTCGAATCGTGGCCGGCGCAGACCATGCCGAGCGAGTCGCCGATCAAGAGGATCTCGACCCCGCAGCGGTCCATCAGCGCGGCAAAGCTGGCGTCGTAGCAGGTGAGCATGGCGATCTTCTGGCCGGCCGCGCGCATCGCCCGCAGCGACGGGATGGTCACGGCCATCGAGACAGGTTTGGCCGGCGCCTGCGCGGGCGCCTGCGCACCGCTGCCCGGTTCCGAAGCCGCCATCTCCTTGCCCTGCAAATATCCGCTCATCGTTTTTCCTTTGTTATCGTCTTCGTAATGTCGTGCCCGTACCGGATACCGGTAGAATGCCATACCCGATTTCAAGCGCCCTCCATGTTACAACTTCCGCTATCTCCTGTCGTCGTCTGGCCCATCGCCCTGCTGTCCACCGCCGGTGTCCTGATCCGTCCGTTCCGGCTCGCCGAAGCCTGGTGGGCCGTGCTGGGCGCCTTGCTGCTGCTGCTGACCGGCCAGATCGGCCTGGCGGAACTGGGCCGCGCGGTCGGGAAAGGCACGGACGTCTATCTGTTCCTGGTCGGGATGATGCTGGTGGCCGAGATGGCGCGCACCACCGGCCTGTTCGACTGGATCGCCGCGCACGCGGTACGCCTGGCCCGCGGCTCCGCCACGCGCCTGTTCTGCATCGTGTACGCCGTCGGCATCGTCGTGACGACCTTCATGTCCAACGATGCGACCGCGGTCGTGATGACGCCGGCGGTGCTGGCGGCGGCAAGGGCGGCCAGGCTCGAGCACCCCCTGCCTCACCTGTTCGTCTGCGCGCTCATCGCGAATGCCGCGAGCTTCGTCCTGCCGGTGTCGAATCCGGCCAACCTGGTGGTGTTCGCCAGCCACATGCCGGCGCTGCTGGACTGGTTCCGGCTGTTCCTGCTGCCTTCCGCGATCGCCATCGTCGTCACCTTCGCGGCGCTGTACTGGACCCAGCGCAAGGAACTCAAGGACCGCCTGAGCGAGGACGTCGAGGTGCCGGACCTGTCGGCGGAAGCGAAACTGGTGGCTGGCGGGATCGGGCTGCTGGCGGCGCTGCTGCTCGGCGCATCGGCGCTCGGCGTCGACCTCGGCTGGCCGAGTTTCGCGGCGGGCCTCGTCACCTTCGCCGCCGTCCTGCTGCGGGCCCGCCACATGGCGGTGAGCGCGGTGCGCGAGATGTCGTGGTCGGTGCTGCCGCTGGTCGCCGGCCTGTTCGTGCTGGTGGCCGCGCTCGACAAGATCGGCGTCGCCGCCGCCCTGGCGCGGCTGCTGGCCCAGCTCCAGGCCACGGCGCCGGCGTGGAGCGTCTGGGCGGCCGGCATCGCCACCGCGCTGGTCTCGAATGTCGCGAACAATCTTCCCGCCGGCCTGATCGCCGGGTCGACCGTGGCGGCCAGCCATGCGGCCCAGAATGTCACCGCCGCCACGCTGATCGGCATCGACCTGGGTCCGAACCTGTCGGTGACGGGCTCGCTGGCGACCGTCCTCTGGCTCACCGTATTGCGGCGCGAGGGCATCGAGGTCAGCTTCCTGCAGTTCCTGAAAGTCGGCGCCATCGTGATGCCGCTGGCGCTGCTGCCCTGCCTGTACGTGCTTTCGCTGGGCTGAAACTCAGATTCTTTCGATGGCCTGGTCCGCAACAAAGGGCAGCAGCTCGGCCACGCGGCCATGGCCGGGGATGAGGAGCGCGGGCGCCAGCTCGGCCAGCGGCGCCAGCACGAAGGCGCGCGCGTGCATGCGCGGATGCGGGACGATCAAGGCCGGCGCCTCGTCGATGACCTCGTCGTCATACAAGAGCAAATCGAGGTCGAGGGTGCGCGGTGCGTTGCGGTAGGGGCGTTCGCGGCCGTGGGCCTGCTCGATGCCGTGCAGCGCGGCCAGCAGGGCGCGGGCCGAGAGCGAGGTGTCGACTTCGGCCACCGCGTTGATGTAATCGTCGCCCGAGGAATCGATGGGCGCGGTGCGGTACAGCGAGGAGGCGCGCAGCAGGCGCACGCCCGGCGTCCAGGTCAGGCGCTCCAGCGCGTCGAGGACGTTGGCATGGGCGTCGCCCAGGTTGGCGCCGATGCCGACCCAGGCCGTCATTCGCTTTCTTGCGAAGGCGCGGCCACGGCGTCGCCTTCACCCGTCTTGCGCGGACCGCGGCGGCGCGGGCGCTTCTTCTTGTCGCCGCCCTGCGGCTCGCGCGCCGAATTGATCAGGCGCTCGCGTTCGTTGGCGTCGGCGCCGTAGAAGGTGGCCCACCAGTTGCCCAGCTCCGCATCGAGCTCGCCGGATTCGCAGCGCAGCAGCAGGAAGTCGAAGCCGGCGCGGAAGCGCGGATGCTCCAGCAGCTTATACGGCGCCTTGCCGGTGCGGCGTTCGAAGCGCGGCTGCATGGCCCAGATGTCGCGCATGTCGGTGGCGATGCGGCGCTGCAGGGCCAGGCTGTCGGTCTGGTTGTCGAGCACGTCGTCGGCGGCCAGGTGCAGGGCCGGGATCGGCGATTCGCCGGCGGCGCGGTAGGCGTTCCACTTTTCCAGCACCTGGTGCCACAGCAGCGATGCGAACAGGAAGCCGGCGGAGACGCCCTTGCCGGCCTTGACGCGGGCATCGGTCGATTCCAGCGCCAGGGTCACGAACTTCATGCCGATCGGCTGCTCCAGCACCACGTCCAGCAGCGGCAGCAGGCCATGGTGCAGGCCGGCGGCGCGCAGCTCCTTCAGGCAGGCCAGCGAGTGGCCGGACTGCAGCAGCTTCAGCATCTCGTCGAACACGCGCGCGGCCGGCACGTTGTTGATCAGCGGCGCCATTACCGGGATCGGCGCGCGGGTGGCCGGCTCGATCGTGAACTGCAGCTTGGCGGCAAAGCGCACCACGCGCAGCATGCGCACCGGGTCTTCGCGGTAGCGCGCTTCCGGCTGGCCGATGATGCGCAGGACCTTGTCGCGGATGTCCTCGATGCCGCCGTGGTAGTCGAGCACCGACTGCGTGGCCGGGTCGTAGTACATGGCGTTGATGGTGAAGTCGCGCCGTTCGGCGTCCTCGTGCTGCGGGCCGAAGTTATTGTCGCGCAGGACGCGGCCATGCTCGTCCTTGGGGGCGTTGACGGCGGCGTTGCCGCGGAAGGTGGTCACCTCCAGCAGCTCCTGGCCGAACATCACGTGCACGATCTGGAAGCGGCGGCCGATGATGAAGGCGCGCCGGAACAGCTTCTTGACCTCTTCCGGCGTGGCGTCGGTGGCGATGTCGAAGTCCTTCGGCTTCACGCCCAGCAGCAGGTCGCGCACCGCGCCGCCCACCACGAAGGCCTTGAAGCCGGCTTCCTGCAGGGCCTGGGTCACGCGCACCGCATTCGGCGACAGCAGTTTCGGGTCGATGCGGTGCTCTTCCGGACCGAGGATCACGGGTTGGGTGGGATCGCGCTCGTCTTTCACGCCAAGGATTTTACGGATGAATTTTTTAATCATTGAACAGGTTGAGTAAAGGCCAGCCTTGGGTGCTTGCGTGTTGGGCGAGTGTGGCGCTCGGATTGGTCGCCACCGGGTGCGAGACGACCGACAGCAGCGGGATATCGTTGTGCGAATCGCTGTAGAAATAACTGCGCTCGAATGTGCTGAAAGGCCGCTGCAGGCCGTCCAGCCAGGCGTGCATGTGGGTGACCTTGCCGTGGCCCTGGGTCGGCGTGCCGGCCAGCCGTCCGGTCGGGTGGCCGCGTTCGTCCACTTCCGGGCGCGCCGCGATCAGGTGTTCGACCTTGAGCGCGCGTGCGATCGGCGCGGTCAGCCAGGCGTTGGTGGCGGTGATGATGGCCACCAGGTCGCCGGCGTCGACGTGGCGCCGCAGCAGCGCCACCGCCTGCGGCTTGATGGCGGGCTCGATCACTTCGCGCATGTACTGCGCGTGCAGGGCCTGCAAATGGTCCGGCTCGAAGCCGGCCAGGGTGCCGAGCGCGAATTCCAGGTACTCGACCGGATCGAGTTTGCCCGCCTGGTACTGGGCGAAGAATTCTTCGTTGCGGCGCTGGTAGGCGTCGCAGTCGACCACCTTGTTCCGCACCAGGAACTGGCCCCACTCGAAATCCGAATCGATCGGCAGCAGCGTATGGTCGAGGTCAAACAGCGCGAGATTGCTCATTCTTTTACATCGTTTTGCGGGTTTCCCTGAAGCAGCAGGTCACGCAGCAACGGCAGCGTGACCGGACGCTGGGTCTCGAGCGAATACTGGTCGAGGGCATCCAGCATGGTCGACAGGGAGCGCATGTCGCGCTTGAAATGGGATAGCAAATAGGGTAACACGCTGGCCGACAGCGTCAAACCGCGCGCCTCGGCGGCCTGGGTGAGGGCGGCGATCTTCTCGTCGTCCGACAGCCCGTGGATCTGGTACACCAGGCCCCAGCCCATGCGGGTGCGCAGGTCCTCGCGCACCGGCAGCACGGCCGGCGGCACCGGGCCCGTGCAGACCATGTAGGCGCCGTGCTCGCGCACCTGGTTGAACAGGGCGAAGGCGTCGATCTGGCGTTTCGGCGACAGGCGGTCGATATCGTCGACCAGGTACAGGCTGACGTCCGGCGCGTAGGTGAAGGCCTTGGCGCCGGCATCGAAGGCGATGTAGCGCGAACCGGGCGTGGCCGCCAGTCCGTGCAGGATATGGGTCTTGCCGCCGCCGCTCTCGGCCCAGAGGTAGCAGAAATGCTCGCGCGAGGCGCGTTGCGCGAACTGGTGCATCAAGTGCGCCATTTCGGCATTCGCTCCTATCTGGAAGGTGTCGAGGCTTTGTGCCGGTTCGGCAGCGCCTAAATCGAGCACCAGCTGTTTCATGGCATTCGCTTTTTACAAAAGGGCATATTCTTATTTTTGTTAAAATGACGGACTGACTAGTTGACTGCCAACTATTTTACCGCCTCCGCTGCCAAATACCATGAGCCAACCATCTAATGTTTCTCTCTCCTACCGCGACGCCGGTGTCGACATCGATGCCGGTGATGCCCTGGTCGAAGCGATCAAGCCCTTTGCCAAGCGCACCATGCGCGAAGGCGTACTCGGCGGCATCGGCGGTTTCGGCGGGCTGTTCGAGATCAGCAAGAAGTACAAGGAGCCTGTGCTCGTATCCGGTACCGACGGCGTCGGCACCAAGCTTCGCCTGGCTTTCGAGCTGAACCGTCATGACACGGTCGGCATCGACCTGGTCGCCATGAGCGTGAACGACATCCTGGTGCAGGGCGCCGAACCGCTGTTCTTCCTCGATTACTTTGCCTGCGGCAAGCTGGACGTGGCCACCGCCACCGCCGTGGTCAAGGGCATCGCCTTCGGCTGCGAACAGTCCGGCTGCGCCCTGCTGGGCGGCGAAACCGCCGAGATGCCGGGCATGTACCCGGACGGCGAATACGACCTGGCCGGCTTTGCCGTCGGCGCCGTCGAGAAATCGCAGATCATCGACGGCAGCAAGATCGCCGCCGGCGACGTCGTGCTGGGCCTGGCATCCTCGGGCATCCACTCGAACGGCTACTCGCTGGTGCGCAAGATCATCGACGTCGCCAAGCCCGACCTGGAAGCCGACTTCCACGGCCGCAAGCTGGCCGACGTCCTGATGGCGCCGACCCGCCTCTACGTCAAGCCGGTGCTGGCCCTGCTGCAATCGATGGAAGTGAAGGGCCTGGTGCACATCACCGGTGGCGGCCTGGTCGAGAACATCCCGCGCGTGCTGCAGGATGGCCTGACGGCCGTGCTGGACGGCAAATCGTGGACCATGCCGCCGCTGTTCCAATGGCTGCAGCAGCATGGCGGCGTGGCCGACGCCGAGATGCATCGCGTGTTCAACTGCGGCATCGGCATGACCGTGATCGTCTCGAAAGAGAACGCCGACGCCGCCATGGCGCAATTGCAGGTGGCCGGCGAGACCGTCTACCGTATCGGCGAGATCCGCGCCCGTGCCGAGGGCGAAGCCCAGACCATCGTCGTCTGAGCCTGCTGCATCGACGCCGGATAAGCGCGACGCAGGCGGTCCCGAACGAGGGACGCCTGCGCCGCGCCGGCCTGCTGCCGGCGCCCTGAACGATTTGTGAGTGGCAGTCACAAGTTGTTGTATTTCCGGTCGTTTTTTTTGTCACCTTTACCACAAGGCATAAAATCTGCCGGCAAGATGTTGCCCGGCGGTTACTTTTAATTCATCATCGGCGGATACCAGAACCAGTCCGTATGCAACGGACAAGAGACCGTCCAGATGATGTCCGCTTCCCAGGCCGAATCCGGCCGCCGCTTCCATTTCATTACCGGCCTGCCGCGCTCGGGTTCGACCCTGCTGTCCGGTATCCTGCTGCAGAACCCGCGTTTTCATGCCGGCATGACCAGCCCCGTTGGCGGCCTGTGCACGGCGGTGCTCGGCCAGGTCAGCGCCGGCAGCGAGTTCGCGCCGGTGGTCGGCCGCGACAAGCGCAAGGCGCTGCTGCGCGGCCTCTTCGATGCCTATTACGCCGACGTCGAGCGTGAGGTCGTGTTCGACACCAACCGCAACTGGGCGGCCCGCATGCCCCTGGTCCACGACCTGTTCCCGCAGGCGAAAGTGATCGCCTGCGTGCGCAACGTCGCCTGGATCATGGACAGCTTCGAGCGCATGTACCGCGCCAATCCCTACGAGCAAACGCGCCTGTTCGGCGCGGCCGGGGCGCGCGGCACCGTCTACAGCCGGCTGGAGGGCCTGGCCCAGCATGACCAGACGGTCGGCCACGCCTGGTCGGCGCTGCGCGAAGCCTTCTATGGCGAGCACGCGTCCTCGCTGCTGCTGATCGACTACGAACTCCTGACCCGCGCCCCGGCCAAGGTGCTGCCGCTGGTCTACGACTTCCTCGGCGAACCGCGCTTCGAGCACGACTTCGACAACGTCGAGTATGACGCCGAGGAATTCGACCTGCAGCTCGGCGCGCCCGGCCTGCACCGCGTCAAGCGCCAGGTGAAATTCACGCCGCGCCCGACCGTGATCCCGCCCGATTTGTTCGACAAATTCGAAAAAATGTCTTTTTGGAATGACAAGGCCGGCAGCGCCGCCAACGTCATCACCAGCCAGCCTGCACAACAAGGAAAACCAGCATGAACGTCCAGACTTTCGATCCCGCCCTCGACGATCTCGTCATCGCCAAGCCACGCAAGGAAATCGTCTTCATCGAAGACAACGTGCCCGACCTGCGCACCCTGATCGACGGGATGGGCGCCGACAAGGAAGTCGTCATCCTCGATTCGACCAAGGATGGCCTGCGCCAGATCGCCGACGCGATGGCGGGGCGCAGCGACGTCGACGCCCTGCACATCGTGTCGCACGGCGTAGCCGGCAGCGTCGACCTGGGCTCCTTGCTGCTGGATGCGGACAACCTGGGCGCGCATGGCGCCGAACTGCAGGCGATCAAGCAGGGCATGGCCGCCGGCGGCGACATCCTGCTGTACGGCTGCGACATCGGCGCCGGCAGCGCCGGCCAGACCTTCGTCGAGCAGCTGGCGATCGCCACCGGCGCCGACGTGGCCGCTTCCTCCAACCTGACCGGCAGCGCCGCGCTGGGCGGCGACTGGAACCTGGAAATCAGCAGCGGCCATATCGAGAGCCGCGGCGCGGTGGATGCGTCGCTGGCGGCGCTGTACCAGCAGACCTTGAACATCGCGAGCGTTAACGTCGATTTCAATAACCATGCTCAGCTCGTCGATTCGGGCGGCAATACTGGTGCGCAGGACGACGTCGTCGTCCGTGTCAACGGCGATGCGAACTACCTCCTGAAGATCGACGGTGCGACCAAGAACGTGGCGGTGTATAACGGCTACGACTACCTGGTCAGCGATTCGCAGTACGGTAGCGGCGAAACCATGCTGACGTTTAATTTCTTGAACGGCCAGGTGTTCTCGCCGACCTCGATCGACGTCGCCAACTTCCAGGGCAGTACGGCGCAGCACCTGGTGTTCAAGGCCTACGATGCGGCCAATAATTATCTCGGCACCAGGACTGGCGACACGGACAACAATGTCGCCGTGTACACGACCGTGTCGCTGGCCGGCCTGACCAACGTCGCCAGGCTGACCCTGACCGGCGACCCGGCGACCAACGGCGGCAAGCTGGTCTACCTGGTCTTCGATAACTTCCAGCTGACCAACATCCAGCCCCCCGCCCCGTCGGTGAGTTCGGTTTCCGCATCGACCGCGAACGGCACTTACAAGGCCGGCGACACGATCAGCGTCCAGGTCAATTTCAGCGGCGCGGTCGACGTCACCGGCACCCCGCAGCTGAAGCTGGAAACCGGCACGACCGACCGCGTGGTCAACTATGCGAGCGGCAGCGGCACCTCGACGCTGACCTTCCAGTACACCGTGCAGGCAGGCGATACCTCGGCCGATCTCGATTACTTCAGCACCGGCGCGCTGGCCCTGAACGGCGGCACGATCAAGGTCCAGGGCGGCAGCGCCGACGCCAGCCTGGCCCTGCCGACGCCGGGCGGCATCGGCTCGCTGGGCGCCAACAAGAACATCGTGGTCGACGGCGTGGCGCCGACCCTGGCGATCACCAGCAACAAAACGGCCTTGCATGCCGGAGACACCGCCACCATCACCTTCACCTTCAGCGAGGACCCGGGCGCGAGCTTCACCTGGAACGGCAGCAGCGGCGACGTGACCGTCAGCGGCGGTACCTTGTCGGCCATCAGCGGCAGCGGGCTGACCCGCACCGCCACCTTCACCCCGACTGCCGGCGTGAACAGCGGCACGGCCAGCATCGGCGTGAACGCCGGCGCCTACGCCGACGCGGCCGGCAACATCAACACCACCACCAGCAACGGCCCCGCCATCACCTACGACACGCTGGCGCCGAGCGCACCGTCGACCCCAAGCCTGGCCGCCGCCGACGACAAGGGCGCGTCCAGCAGCGACGGCATCACCAACAAGACCACCCTGCTGTTCAGCGGTACGGCCGAGGCCAATGCCGCGGTCAAGCTGTACGACACCGACGGTGTCACCGTGGTCGGCAGCGGCAGCGCCGACGCCAGCGGCAACTGGAGCTTCAACGCCACGCTGGCGGCCGGCGCGCACATGCTCACTGCCAAGGCCACCGACGCCGCCGGCAACGCCAGCGCCGCCAGCGCCGGCAGGAGCGTGGTGGTCGACACCACGGCGCCGACCCTGACCATCGCCAGCGACAAGGCCAGCCTGAAGGCCGGCGAAACCGCCACCATCACCTTCACCTTCAGCGAAGACCCGGGCGCGAGCTTCGGCTGGGACGGCAGCAGCGGCGACGTCGCCGTCAGCGGCGGCACGCTGTCGGCCATCAGCGGCAGCGGGCTGACCCGCACCGCCACCTTCACGCCGACCGCGAACACGGACGCCGGCAGCGCCAGCATCGCGGTCACCGGCGCCAATTACCAGGACACGGCCGGCAACAACGGCGCCAACGCCAGCCTGGCCTTCGGCTACGACACCCTGGCGCCGAGCAGCCCGTCCGCGCCCGTCCTCGACGCCAACGACGACAGCGGCGCATCCAACAGCGACCTTGTCACCAAGGCGGCTTCGCTGCACTTCAGCGGCACCGCGGAAGCCGGCGCCACGGTCAAGCTCTACGACGGCGCCACCGAGGTCGCCAGCGTGACCGCCACCGGCGGCAACTACAGCTTCACGGTCGCCAATCCCGGCGAGGGCGACCACACCTACACGGCGCGCGCCATCGATGCCGCCGGCAACGCCAGCACGGCGTCCACCGGCCTGACGGTGACGGTCGACCGCACCGGCCCCGCAACCACGGTGGCCGGCGCCACGCTGTCCGCCGACACCGGCGCATCCAGCACCGACATGGTCACCAGGACCGCCGCGCAGACCATCTCGGGCACCCTCAGCGCCAACCTGGCGGCCGGCGAACAGGTCTTGGTCTCGCTCGACAACGGCGCCACCTGGACCAGCGCCACCACCGCCGTCGGCAGCAATAGCTGGTCGCTGGCCGGTGTGACGCTGGCCGGCAGCGATACCCTGAAGGTGAAGGTGGTCGACGCCGCCGGCAACGACGGCGTGGCGTATGCGCACGCCTACGTCCTCGACACCGCGGCGCCCGCCGTCTCCACGCCCGACCTCGACGCCGCCAGCGACAGCGGCGCATCGAACACGGACAACATTACCGGCGTGACCCTGCCGAGCTTCAGCGGGACCGCCGAAGTCGGCGCCACCGTCCGCCTGTACGACGGCGGCAACGAAATCGGCAGCGCCGTGGCGACGGACGGCACCTGGCACATCACGACCGATAGCGCGTGGGCGATGAACCAGCGCATCCACTACATCACGGCCGACGCGACCGATCTCGCAGGCAACCATGGCAGCACCAATATAGCGCTCGAAGTGGACGTGCGCACCGCCGCGCCGTCGACCAGCGTCGCCGCCATCGCGCTGTCGGCCGATTCCGGCATCGCCGGCGACTTCGTCACCAACACCGCGGCCCAGACCGTGTCGGGCACGCTCAGCGCCGCACTGGCGGCCAACGAACGCGTGCAGGTCTCGCTGGACGGCGGCGCCAGCTGGACCGACGCCACCGCCACCACCGGTTCGAACGCCTGGTCGCAGCCGCTCACGCTCAGCGCCGGCAGCCACGACATCCAGGTGCGCGTGGTCAACGAATTCGACAACGCCGGCCCGGTCCTGACCCAGGCCTACACGCTCGACAGCACCGCGCCCACGGTGTCCATCAGCAGCAGCCTGGCCACGTTGAAGGTCGGCGAGACCGCCACCATCACCTTCACCTTCAGCGAAGATCCGGGCACGAGCTTCAGCTGGGACGGCAGCGCCGGCGATATCGCCGTCAGCGGCGGCACGCTCTCCGCCATGAGCGGCAGCGGCACGACCCGCACCGCCACCTTCACGCCGGACGCCGGCGTCAACAACGGCACCGCCAGCATCAGCATCGCCGCCGGCTCCTACCACGACCTGGCCGGCAACAACGGCGCGGCCGGCCTGACGCCGTCGATCACCTTCGACACCCTGGCCCCGGCGGCGCCGACCGCGCCGCACCTGGACCCGGCCAGCGACAGCGCCGACGCCACCGACAACGTCACCAACCACACCTCGCAGCTGTTCACCGGCAGCGCCGAAGCGGGCAGCCTGGTCACGCTGTACGACAGCGACGGCACGACCGCCATCGGCAGCGCCACCGCCACCGGCGGCGCCTGGAGCATCACCGCCGCGCTGACGGACGGCGTCCACACGGTCACGGCGAAAGCCGCCGATGCCGCCGGCAACGTCAGCGCCGCGTCAAGCCCGCTGCAGGTCACCGTCGACAGCGCCAAGCCGGCCGCGATGGCGGCGCCGGCGCTCGCCGCCGGCAGCGACAGCGGCGCCCTGGGCGACGGCATCACCAAGGTGGCGAAGCCGACCTTCAAGGGCACGGCGGAAGCCTTCGCCCAGGTCACGCTGTACGACGGCGCCGCGGTGCTCGGCACCATTGCCGCCGACGCCGCCGGCAACTGGCAGATCACGCCGGCGGCCGACCTGCTCGACGGCGACCACACGATCTCGGCCCGCCAGGTCGACCGCGCCGGCAACCAGTCGGACGCCGGCACGGTCCTGAACCTGAGCGTCGACACCGTGGCGCCGGCGGTTCCGGCCGCGCCCGCGCTGAAGGCCTCCAGCGACACCGGTACCGTCGGCGACGGCATCACCCAGAACAACACGCCGGTCATCGAGGGCACGGCGCTGGCGAACACCCTGGTCAACCTGTACGACGGCGCCGGCAAGATCGGCAGCGCCATGGCCGACGGCAGCGGCAACTGGAGCATCGCGACCAGCCTGTCCTACGGTTCGCATTCGCTGAGCGTGACCCAGAGCGACGTCGCCGGCAACGAATCGGCGCACAGCGCGGCCTTCGCGCTGCGCGTCGATGCGCCGCCGGCGCCGCCGACACCCACCAAGCTGGTCGACGGCGTGGCGGTCGACATCCAGCCGATCAGCCTGCCGGGCGGGATCGTCGGCAGCGCGGTGTCGGTGCCGGTGGTGAGCACCGGCCGGGTCGAATCGAGCGGCCAGGCCGGCGTGGCCGATATTCCGCTCGTCACCGGCAGCACCGGCGGTACGCTGTTGCTGGCCCAGCTGGCGCCGGGCTACGGGCTGTCGGCCAGCGGCGCCAACGTCCCGCTGGCGAATGCCGGCGAGGCGCTGATTGTCGCGATCAAGGCGGCCACGCCTTCGCACGCACCGGCCGACCAGGGCCACCTGACCGGCAACGGGCAGGACTTCCTGGACGGGCTGGCGTCCGGCTCGCTGCTGGTCGAAACCATCCGGCCCGTCAGCGGCGGCAGCGCGCCGGCCGGCGCCCTCACGCTGCACGGCCCGGCCACGGGCGCGGGCCAGGCCAGCGCCCTGGTGATCGACACCGGCGGCCTGGCCGCGGGCAGCACCATCGCACTGCAGCAGGTGAACTTTGGCGCCGTGATCGGCGCCGCCAACGTCGTCACGAGCAGCAGCATGATCCTGACCGGCGACGCCGCCGGCCAGCACTTCACCGTCACGGGCGGCGGGTCAGGCTCGGTGTTCGCGGGCGGCGGCGCGGACACGCTGAGCTTCGGCGCCGGCAGCCAGGCGCAGGCGGCCGGCACCACGCTGCTGCACGGCGGCACGGCGAACGACGTCGCCAGCTTCAGCGGCGCCCGCGCCGACTACGCGCTCGACGTCCACAACGGCTACATCGTCGTCAGCAGCCTCGCCGATCCGGCAGCCAAGGCGATGGTGGTCAACGTCGAGCAGCTGCAGTTCAGCGACGGCAGCATGGCGGTCCAGAACAGCGCCGACATGGGGGTGCTGGCCGGTATCTACCAGAACGTGCTGGGCCGCCAGGCCGACGTGCTGGGCATCGAGTACTGGGCCGACGTGCACCAGGCCGGCGCCAGCTGGGGCGCGATCGCACTGGACATGATCGGCTCGACGGAGAAGACGGCCGGCCACGAGGGCTTCAACGGCGTGCCCTCGCACGACATCGCGATGCTCTACACGGCGCTGTTCAACCGGGCGCCCGACGCCGCCGGCCTGGCCTACTGGACCGATGCGATGGCGCATGGCCTCAGCCTCGAGCAGGTGGCCTCGAACTTCGTGCAGTCGGTGGAGATGGTCGGTCACCAGCGCGCGGCGCTGGACTGGGACTTCACCGTCTGACTCTGACGGGACAGGCGCAGCGCTTCGAGCTGCGCATACAGCGGCGCCAGGCCTGCCAGCAGTTACGGCAGGTGCGGCGCCGCTTCCTTTTCCGGCGCCGGATCGCCATCGAAGGCTTGCGCCGCGCGCTTGGCATGGAAGCCGGCGCGCGCCCGCAGCGCGTCGAGCTGTTCCCCGCTCGGCGCCAGGCCGAGTTCGGCCAGCAGCGTTTCCCACACCACGCCGGGCAGCTGGCGGTAGTCGAGCAGGCGCAGCGCGCCGGCATGGGCCAGCGCCGCGCCGAAGATCTGCCCCAGCACGCCGGCACAATAAGCTTCCAGGTCCCAGGCTGCGATGCCGGCCAGCGCCTCGGGCGGCAGCACGCCGGGCACCAGCCCCGGCACCATCTGCGGGCCGCGCTGGCGCCGGTGCGAAGCCATGACGGCGGCCGGTTCGCGGTACAGGAACCAGCACGGCGTGGCCGGAAAGGCGGCGCGCAGCAGCGGCAGGTGGCGCATGTGCCAGCAGTCGAGCTTGACGATGTAATGGGTTTCGCTCGCGCCGCGGCGCTGGCCGAGGGCGCCGAACAGCTGGCGCAGCAAGGGCAGGGCCTGGGCCGGCGGCGCATCGCCGTGGAGGCGCAGGAAGTCGTCGACCGCCGGCGGCTCGGAGTGCACCACGCATTGCGGCAGCGCGGCCAGCATCTGCGCCAGCAGGGTCGAGCCGCAGCGTGAACTGTGGAAGATGAAGACGCTCGGCGCCAGCGTGTCGCCGGTGTCGCCGACCCGCTCGTAGGGCGTGCGGCAGACCTGCCGTTCCGCGTGTGGCTGGGCGCGCAGGGTGTCGCCGAAGAAGGGCGCCGTGAAGCGGCCGGGAAGGTGACGCCAGGCGACGGCCTGGCCGTCGAGCGCGACCGGGAACCAGTCGCGCATCGAGGCCAGGCTTTCAGGCTCGACCGCGCGAGCGCGCAGCCAGCCCTGTTGCATCAGTGCCGATCGCACCTCAGTTGCGAGACGGGAACAGACCCTCGATGCAGATGATGTAGTTGAGGCCGAGCGAAGGCTGGGTCACGCCGACCTGGGCGGTGGCGCTGACCGGCGCCATGATCGGGCCGCCGCCGCCGGCGTTCTCGCCGGTCTGGGTAGTGATCTGGCCGTCGATCTTGGTGGTCACGCTGCTGGTGTTCAGCGGCACGTTCGGGGTGACGCCGCCGGCCACGTAGATGTTGGCCGCGCCGCCGCCGCTGCCGCCCGAGCCGAGCGCCGCGCCTTCGACCGGCGTGCCGGCGCCGGTGCTGGTGGTGGCGTTCAGGGTCGAGGTGGCCGTGAGCTGGTTGCCGGCGATGCTGACCGGGTGGGTGTGCTTGGGCAGGTGGGCGGCGTCGATGTTCACGACGGCGCTGCCGTTGACAATCGCGTTCGTGTTTTCGACGCCCCAGAGCTGGCCCTGCACCACCGGCGCCAGGCCTGGGCCGTTGCCCATGCCGACCGCGGTGCGGCCGCGCAGGTCCGGCAGGCCGAAGGTGGTCGTGCCGTTACCGCCGTACATGGTGCCGAGCAGGGCGAACAGGGCGCTGTACTGCGAGATCGGGAGCAGGCGCCCGTCGCATGGCGCCCAGCCGCGCGGTGCATAGTTGAAACCCACCGCCATGATCGTTCCCATAAACGCTTCCATTCCATCCCCTTCGGTTTGTTGATTGAAAGAATCATCCTAGCATCGGGGGTGGCTTCCCATACCTATCGGATCTGGCAGTTTCCAATTGCGCGATCAGGGCCTCCGCAGCGGGCAGGCCGCTCGCGCGCAGGGCGGCGATCACCGCGTCGACGTTGGCGTCGTCGATGTTCGGGTCGCCGTACTTGGGCGGCGGCGTGGGGCGCCAGCCGCTGCCTTCGAACAGCGCCAGCAGCCAGGCGTTGGGCACGCAGTCGAGCACCAGGTGCACGCGTTCGCGCGCGCTGCCGTTGCGCACCGCATGCAGGCAATTGGCGTTCATGTACCAGGTGGCGCCGGCGCTGAAGTGCACCTCTTCGCCGTCGAGCGTGAACACCACCGCGGGATCGGTGACGATGGGGATGTGCAGGCGCGCCAGCCCATCCTCGAGCGAGCCGCCGCGGTCGCGGTGCGGCTTGATTTCCGCACCGGGCGCCAGCGCCATCAGGCGCACCGCTTTCTTCTCGCAGTCGAAGGCGGCGAGCGCTTCCTGGAAGGCCGGGCAGCGCGCGAGCAGCTCGGTGTCGCTGAAGTCCGCGCCTTCCCAGGCCTGGATGTCGGCGGCCTCGCCGCTGGCCGAGCGCAGCGAGATGCTGGTCCAGCCGCCGCGGTGAGCGCGGCCGTTGTAGTGGGCCTGCCAGTGCCAGGCGGCGGCGGTGTCGAGGTCGGCGCGCAGCCTGCCGGCATCGAAGGCAGGCGGCAGACGCAGCCAGCGCGTGGCCTGCACTACGTTGCGCGCCATACCATCTGATGCTGCAGTTCGTTGCCGCCGGCGATCGTGAATCCGGCGCGTTGGTACAGGCGCAGCGCCGCCGTATTGCTGCGCAGGACCGCCAGGCCGATGCTGGCGCCGCGATCGCGCGCCCGCGCCTGCAGGGCCGCCAGCAGCGCGGCGCCGAGCCCGCGGCCGCGCATGGCCGGCAGCAGCGCCAGCTCGACCAGCCGCCAGTCTTCGCCGAGCGTGTCCAGGACCACGCGGCCGGCCGCGCTGCCGGCGTGCTCGACGATCATGAACTCGGCGTTCGGCCAGGCGCTGCGCTGCCCGGCTTCATGGGCGCGCTGCTGCATCGCGACCAGCTGGGCCAGCTGCGCGGGCGGCAGCGGCAGCCGGCACAGGTCGTCGCGCGTCGAGGCATACAGGGCCTGGACGAAAGCGTCGTCGCCATCGCCGGCGGGGCGCAGCGTGAATGGAAGCATGGGTACGGGGGGCATGATGGTCCTTGGCGAAGTGGTGATTGCTATGCCCGCAGTTCCGGCTCTTCCGGCGCTCTCAGGTGCTCGACCAGCGCGATCGTCTCGCGCGACGGCGCCGGCGTCAAGAGGCTGACCACGGCCAGGATCGCCAGCCCGGCCGGCACCCCGAATACGCCGGCCGAGATCGGCGCGATATGGAACCAGGCGCCTTCCGCATTCCCGCCCAGGATCGGGTTCGTGTGCAGCATGTAGTAGAGGCAGACCAGGAAGCCGCCCAGCATGCCGGCGATCGCGCCCTGGTGGTTGGCGCGCTTCCAGAACACGCCGGCCACCAGCGCCGGAAACAAGGTCGAACCGGCCAGCGAGAAGGCGGCGCCGACCAGCGACAGGATGTCGGCCGGCTTCTGCGAGGCCACGTAGGCGGCGATGAAAGCGACTGCCAGCAGCAGCAGCTTGGAGATCGTCACCCGCTTCTGGGTCGAGGCGCCCGGGTCGACCATCTTGTAATAGATGTCGTGCGACAGCGCGTTCGAGATCGCCAGCAGCAGGCCGTCGGCGGTGGACAGCGCCGCCGCCAGGCCGCCGGCCGCGACCAGGCCGGAGATCACGTAGGGCAGGCCGCCGATCTCCGGCGTGGCCAGGGTCAGCACGTCGCCGTCGATCGCGATCTCGGCCAGCTGCACGATGCCGTCGCCGTTGATGTCGGCGATGCTGATGAGCGGGTTGGCCTTGTCGACGTTGGCCCAGTAGGAGACCCAGGTCGGCAGCTTGTCGAAGCCGGTGCCGACCAGCGAGGTATAGATGTCGTACTTGGCCAGCACCGCCAGCGCCGGCATGGTCAGGTAGATCAGCAGGATGAAGAACAGGGTCCAGAACACCGACACGCGGGTCTCGTGCACCGAGGGCGTGGTGTAGGCGCGCATCAGGATGTGGGGCAGGGCGGCGGTGCCAAACATCAGGCAGAACACCAGCGCCAGGAAGTTGTTGCGGCGCTGGTTCGATTCTTCCGCGGTCTTGCCGGGGAAGGGATCGGCATGCGGCTCGGGCGGCTGGGCGCGCGCCAGGTTGGCGGCGCGCTGTTCCTGCCACAGGCGGGCGGCTTCGTCGGCGGTGCGCGGATAGGCGATCAGTTCGCGCTCGGCGTTGCGGATCTCGCCCAGCGAAGCGTTGCGGCCGCGCGCGATGTCGAGCCTGCGCTGGGCCTCGACGCGGCCCGCTTCCCAGGATTGCGGCAGGCCGGCCAGGCGGGCGCCGAATTCGTCGGCCCTGGCCTGGAAACGCGCCCGCACTTCCTGTTCGCGCGGGTCGAACGCCAGCTGGGCTTCGCGCTTGGCCAGCTTGGGCAGCACCGAACCATAGGCCACCTGCGGCACCGGATTGCCGGCGAACTTCATCGACAGCCACACGGTCGGGATCAGGAAGGCGACCAGGATGATGATGTACTGCGCCACCTGGGTCCAGGTGATGGCGCGCATCCCGCCGAGGAAGGAACACACGAGAATGGACGCCAGTCCCAGGAAGATCCCGACCGAGAAATCGACCCCGGTGAAGCGCGATGCGATCAGGCCGACCGCGTAGATCTGCGCCACCACGTAGGTAAAGGAGACCACGATGGTGGCGCTGACCGCCAGCGCACGCACCAGGTTGGCGCTTCGGACATCGCCCGTGCCGCCGTAGCGCGCGGCCAGGAAGTCCGGCACGGTGTACTGCGCGAACTTGCGCAGATAGGGCGCGATCAGCAGCGCCACCAGGCAGTAGCCACCGGTCCAGCCCATCACGTAGGCGAGGGCGTCGAAGCCGTGCAGGTACAAGGTGCCGGCCAGGCTGATGAAGCTGGCCGCCGAGATCCAGTCGGCGGCCGTGGCCATGCCGTTGAACAGGGCCGGCACGCGGCGCCCCGCCACATAGTATTCGGACACGTTCGAGGTGCGCGCCACCACGCCGATGATCGCGTACAGCACGATGGTGGCGAACATGTACAGGTAGCCGATCCACTGGCGCGGCATGCCCTCGTTTTCGAGGATCGTCAGCGCGGCCAGGAACAGGCCGAGGCAGGCCGTGAACCACAGGTAGTAGCGCGACAGGCGGCGGAAGTAGCTGCGCGTTTTCGTCTTCAAGCGCGCTCCTCCAGCATGCGCGCGTAGGCGCGGTCGAGCATCCGCATGCGCCAGGCGTAGGCGCCGATGATCGCCAGGAAGCCGAGCGAGCTGCCCTGGGCCGCCAGGTAGAAGGACAGCGGCCAGCCGAACACCGACAGGTGGGCCAGGTCGCGCGCGAAGAACACGGTGCCGAAGCCGGTCGCCAGCCACAGGCCCAGCAGGATCAGGGTCAGGCGGCGCGTGCGCGACCAGTGCAGGGCGCGCGCGGCGCGGATGCGTTCGCGCGGCGGCGGTGGCGGGGGAAGCGTGCTGTCAATCGGCATCGGGATCGGGCGGGGACGGTGGTGGCGGGAAGGTCAGCCGGAACAGGCTGCCCGGGAATTTCTTGTGGATGCTGCGCGGGTTGTTGAAGATCTCGATGTCGGCGCCGTGCTGCTGCGCGATCTCGCGCACGATCGCGAGCCCGAGGCCGGAGCCGGACGCGCTGGAACCGAGGATGCGGTAGAAACGCTCGAACACGCGCGGCCGCTCGCCCGGCGCGATGCCGGGACCGGTGTCTTCGACTTCCAGCAGGGCCTGGCCGGCGTCGCTGCGCACGCGCACCGTCACGCTGCCGCCCGCCGGGGTGTAGCGCAGCGCGTTGTCGATCAGGTTCGACAGCAGCTCGCGCAGCATGATGCCGGCGCCCATGATGTCCACCGCGCCGTCCGGGTCCTCGTAGCCGAGGTCGATCTCGTGGGCGAACGAGGCCTGCACCCAGTCCTGCACCACGCTGCGCGCCAGCTGCGACAGGTCGAGCGGCTCGAGCGCCAGGCCGGCCGGCGGCTGGTTCTCGGCGCGCGCCAGCGCCAGCAGCTGGTTCACCAGGCGCGTCGCCGATTCCGAACTCTTGGCCAGCTGCTCCAGCGAGCGGTGGATCTCGTCCGGATCGACCTGGCGCAGGGCGAGTTCGGACTGCATGCGCATGCCGGCCAGCGGGGTCTTCATCTGGTGCGCGGCGTCGGCGATGAAGCGCTTCTGGGCGTCGATGGTCTGGGCCAGGCGCGCCAGCATGTCGTTCAGCGAGCCCACCAGCGGCGAGATCTCTTCCGGCACCTGGCGCGAATCGATCGGCGACAAATCGTCCGGCGGCCGCGCGCGGATCCGTTCCTGCAGTTGCGCCAGCGGCGACAACCCGCGGGACAGCGCAAACCAGACCAGGGCCAGGATCACCGGCAGGATGATGAACTGCGGCAGGATCACGCCCTTGATGATCTCGTTGGCGAGCTGGGCGCGCTTTTCCAGGGTTTCCGCCACCTGCACCAGGGCCAGGCGCGGTTCGGCGCCGCCGCTTGCCGCCGGGTCCAGCAGCGGCTGCAGGTTGACCCAGGCGTAGGCAACCCGCACCGGCGTGCCGTGCAGGTTCTCGTTGCGGAAGTGTACGCGGCCGCTGCGTTCGGCATCGTCCGGCGCCGGCATCGGCAGCTCGCGGTCGCCGTCGACGACTTCGTTGCGCGGGCCCGTGATCTGGAAGTAGACGCTGTCGACGTCGTCGGCGCGCAGGATGTCGCGCGCGCTGCCGGGCAGGCGCGCCACCGCCTTGCCGTCGACTTCCTTGACCTGCTGGGCCAGCACGGTGACGCTGTCTTCCAGCGCATGGTCGAAGGGTTGGTTCGCGATCGATTTCGCCACCAGGTAAGTGATGGCGATGCTCATCGGCCACAGCAGCAGCAGCGGGGCCAGCATCCAGTCGAGGATCTCGCCGAACAGCGAGTGCTGGATGCTTTCTTCGGGCTCGGGGCGCGGCGGGACGTAGACCGGCTCGAGCGTGGCGTCCAGCGCCGGTTCGAGTGCCGGCGCCGGCCCGATGGCGCTGCGCCGCTTCAGGGATCTCACGTGCCGGCCTGGGCCTTGCGCGCGCTGTCGGAATAGCGTTCCAGGCAGTAGCCGAGGCCGCGCACGGTGGCGATGCGGATGCCGCCGGTCTCGATCTTCTTGCGCAGGCGGTGCACGTAGACTTCGATGGCGTTGTTCGACACTTCCTCGCCCCATTCGCACAGATGGTCGACCAGCTGTTCCTTGGACACCAGGCGTCCGGTGCGCGCCAGCAGGATCTCGAGCAGGCCGAGTTCGCGCGCCGACAGGTCGAGCATCTGGTCGTCGATGTAGGCGCTGCGGCCGACCTGGTCGTACACCAGGGGGCCGTGGCGGATCACGGTCGAGCCGCCGCCCTGGCCGCGGCGGGTCAGGGCGCGCACCCGCGCTTCCAGTTCCGACAGGGCGAAGGGCTTGGCCATGTAGTCGTCGGCGCCGGCGTCGAGCCCGCCGACGCGCTGCTCGATCGAATCCGCGGCGGTGAGGATCAGCACCGGCAGCAGCGAGCCGCGCGCGCGCAGGCGGCGCAGCACGTCGAGCCCGGATAGCTTGGGCAGGCCGAGGTCGAGGATCAGCAGGTCGAACTCCTGGGTGGACAGGGCAGTGTCGGCATCCTGGCCGTTCTTGACGCAGTCGATGGCGTAGCCGGACTGGCGCAGGGAGCGCGTCAGGCCGTCGGCTAGTACGCTATCATCCTCGGCTAGTAAAATGCGCATGAAGTTACTCCCAGTTTGTTCGTTGGACCCGGCTTGCTTGCATATTGTGTGTGATCTTTCGCAACGTGTCGATTACCGCAAACATCGGTAAATATCGCTTGCCAAAACCACTGGGATTTTATACAGTACTTCCTATTGAAATCGCGCGAGCGGCCCCTATCTTGGTTCACTCTAGGACAGAAAGAAAGTTATGGACGACAAAAAATCCGCAGTAAACGCAGCTGAGAAGGGCAAGGCGCTGGCAGCAGCCCTCGCGCAGATCGAAAAGCAGTTCGGCAAGGGCTCGGTCATGCGCATGGACACCAGCGCACCGGTCGAGGAAGTCCAGACCGTGTCCACCGGCTCGCTGGGCCTCGACATCGCCCTGGGCGTCGGCGGTCTGCCGCGCGGCCGTATCGTCGAGATCTACGGCCCGGAATCGTCGGGTAAAACCACGCTGACGCTGCAAACCATCGCCCAGATGCAGAAGCTGGGCGGTACCTGCGCCTTCATCGACGCCGAGCACGCGCTGGACGTCACCTATGCCCAGAAGCTGGGCATCAAGCTCGACGAGCTGCTGATCTCGCAGCCGGACACCGGCGAACAAGCCCTCGAAATCACCGACGCGCTGGTGCGCTCGGGCAGCGTCGACCTGGTGGTCATCGACTCGGTGGCGGCACTGACCCCGCGCGCCGAGATCGAAGGCGACATGGGCGACTCCCTGCCGGGCCTGCAAGCCCGTCTGATGTCGCAGGCACTGCGCAAGCTGACCGGCTCGATCAACCGTACGAACACCCTGGTGATCTTCATCAACCAGATCCGTATGAAGATCGGCGTCATGTTCGGCAGCCCGGAAACCACGACCGGCGGTAACGCGCTGAAGTTCTACGCCTCCGTGCGCATGGACATCCGCCGTACCGGTTCGATCAAGTCCGGCGACGAGGTGATCGGTAACGAAACCAAGGTCAAGGTCGTCAAGAACAAGATCGCGCCGCCGTTCAAGGAAGCCCACTTCGACATCCTGTATGGCGAAGGCACTTCCCGCGAAGGCGAGATCATCGACCTGGGCGTGGACAACAAGATCGTCGAGAAGTCGGGTTCGTGGTACAGCTACGGCGGCGAGCGTATCGGTCAGGGCAAGGACAATGCACGTCAGTTCCTGAAAGACCGTCCGGCACTCGCCCGCGAGATCGAGAACAAGGTCCGTGCCGCCCTCGGCGTGCGCGAACTGGCCCCGGTCGCTGCCGGTGAAGCGCCGGCCGCTGCCGCGGTTGCCGACGAAGAGTAATCTTCGATAGCGCCCGGTGAGACAGGTCCTCAGCCTAAAAGCGCGCGCGTTGAAGTATCTTTCGACGCGCGAGCACAGCCGGATCGAGCTGGCGCGCAAGCTGTCCCGTTATGCGGAGGAGGGTGACGATGTCGAAGCCCTCCTCGATTTCCTTGAAAAGAACAACTGGCTGTCGCAGGAACGGTTTGCCGAATCCCTGGTGCACCGCCGTGCCGGCCGCTATGGCAACAGCCGCGTCCTCGCCGAGCTCCAGCAGCATGGCCTGAAGGGCGAAGAGCTGGATGAGCTCAAGTCGGGCCTGAAGGCTTCCGAAACGGCACGCGCCAAGGAGGTCTGGCGCCGCAAATTCAACCGGGTCCCGCAGGATGCCGAAGAACGTAGTAAACAGATGCGCTTTCTGATGGCGCGTGGTTTTTCGCAGGGCGCGATCCGCAGCGCGCTGCAGGGACGGGACGAGGACGACGACGAATAGTCGTGCACCGGCGCCGCCCGAATCGATGCATCGCTTCATCGCTGAGGCCCAAGCGCACAGCGCCATCCGCCGCTGCGCCGCCAACCCGGCACAGCTCCTCAACGGCGGAATGACGCTGTGCGCTTGGATTGCAACAAATTCCTTTATCTCCCTTGCAAATCTGCCTAGTAAATTGGCAGCCGGATGCATCCGCTGGCGCCCTGTGCTAAACTTTCGTGGTTTAAGCAGCGCCGCAAGAGCGGTTGTTGCCGTAGAAGCTGCGGCAACGTGCATCAGGCACAACGGCTGCATACTTTTTTCGCCGCATTCCGGCATTGGTGTTTATGCCCCTGTCATCCCCCGCTCCGCGTAAGCTAAGGCACACGCGCGCCATCACCGTCGAAGCGTACGCGCGCGACGATGGGCTGTGGGACCTCGACGCCTGCATCCGCGACATCAAGACCCACGATATCGACCTGCCTTCCGGCCATCGTCCCGGCGGGCTGCCTGTGCACGACCTCAAGCTGCGCGTGACGATCGACCGCGACATGGTCGTGACTAGCGCCGAGGCGTCGTCCGATGCCGTACCCTATCCCGGTTATTGCGACACCATCGCCCCTGCTTACAAGAAGCTGGTTGGCTTGTCGCTTCTGAAACATTTCCGGCTGCACCTGAAGGATCGCCTGTCGGGCGTCCTCGGATGCACCCATTTGACCGAGCTGGCACAGGTCCTGCCCACCGCGGCAATCCAGGCCTTTGCCGACGACGCCATGGAAAATCGCGCGGCTGCACAAGCGGCCGAGCGTCCATATGAACTCGACCGCTGCCACGCGCTGCGCACCGACGGCCCGGCCGTCGCCAAGTACTACCCGCGCTGGGCCTTGAAGGTAGTATCGGGATAATTTTTATTTAATCAGTAACAAAAGAAGGGAAGCCAGCATGAAAATCCATGAGTATCAGGGCAAAGAAATCCTCCGAAAGTTCGGAGTGACCGTTCCGCGCGGCATTCCGTGCATGTCGGTGGACGAAGCCGTCAAGGCAGCTGAAGAGCTGGGCGGCCCGGTCTGGGTAGTCAAGGCACAGATCCATGCTGGTGGCCGCGGCAAGGGCGGCGGTGTGAAGGTTGCCAAGTCGATCGACCAGGTCCGCGAGTACGCGAACCAGATCATGGGTATGCAGCTGGTGACCCACCAGACCGGTCCGGAAGGCCAGAAAGTGCGCCGCCTGCTGATCGAAGAAGGCGCGGACATCAAACAAGAACTGTACGTCTCGCTGGTCACCGACCGCGTCACCCAGAAGATCGTGCTGATGGCCTCGTCGGAAGGCGGCATGGACATCGAAGAAGTCGCGCACAGCAACCCGGAAAAAATCCACAACGTCGTGATCGAGCCGTCGGTCGGCCTGACCGACGCGCAGGCTGACGACGTCGCCCGCAAGATCGGCGTGCCGGAAGGCTCGATCGCCGCTGCCCGCGCCAACCTGCAAGGCCTGTACAAAGCCTACTGGGAAACCGACTGCTCGCTGGCCGAGATCAACCCGATGATCGTGACCGGCGACGGCAAAGTCATCGCCCTGGACGCCAAGTTCAACTTCGACCCGAACGCCCTGTTCCGTCACCCGGAAATCGTCGCCTACCGCGACCTGGACGAAGAAGATCCGGCTGAAGTCGAAGCCTCGAAATTCGACCTGGCCTATATCTCGCTGGACGGCAACATCGGCTGCCTGGTGAACGGCGCCGGTCTGGCCATGGCCACCATGGACACCATCAAGCTGTTCGGCGGCGAGCCGGCCAACTTCCTGGACGTGGGCGGCGGCGCAACTGCCGAGAAGGTCACCGAAGCATTCAAGATCATGCTGAAGAACCCGGGCCTGAAAGCCATCCTCGTCAACATCTTCGGCGGCATCATGCGCTGCGACGTGATCGCCGAAGGCGTGATCACCGCATCGAAGGCCGTGTCGCTGAAAGTGCCGCTGGTCGTCCGCATGAAGGGCACCAACGAAGACCTGGGCAAGAAGATGCTGGCCGATTCGGGCCTGCCGATCATCGCCGCAGACACGATGGAAGACGCAGCGAAGTCGGTCGTCGCCGCTGCTGCTGGCCAAGCCTAATTCGCAAAGGAAATAACATGTCGATTCTGATTAACAAAGACACCAAAGTCATCACCCAAGGTATCACCGGCAAGACCGGCCAGTTCCACACCCGCATGTGCCGCGACTACGCGAACGGCCGTGAAGCCTTCGTGGCCGGCGTGAACCCGAAGAAAGCCGGTGAAGACTTCGAAGGCATCCCGATCTACGCATCGGTCAAGGAAGCCAAAGCCGAAACCGGCGCCACCGTCTCGGTGATCTACGTCCCGCCGGCAGGCGCCGCCGCCGCGATCTGGGAAGCCGTCGAGGCCGAGCTGGACCTGGCAATCTGCATCACCGAAGGCATCCCGGTCCGTGACATGATGGAAGTCAAGGACCGCATGGCCAAGGCCGGTTCGAAGACCCTGCTGCTGGGCCCGAACTGCCCGGGTCTGATCACCCCGGACGAGATCAAGATCGGCATCATGCCGGGTCACATCCACAAGAAGGGCCGCATCGGCGTCGTGTCGCGCTCGGGCACCCTGACCTATGAAGCAGTCGGCCAGCTGACCGCACTGGGCCTGGGCCAATCGTCGGCAGTCGGTATCGGCGGCGACCCGATCAACGGTCTGAAGCACATCGACGTGATGAAGATGTTCAACGACGATCCGGACACCGACGCCGTCATCATGATCGGCGAGATCGGCGGCCCGGACGAGGCAAACGCTGCTCACTGGATCAAGGACAACATGAAGAAGCCGGTCGTCGGCTTCATCGCCGGCGTCACCGCGCCTCCGGGCAAGCGCATGGGCCACGCCGGCGCGCTGATCTCGGGCGGCGCCGACACTGCGCAAGCCAAGCTGGAAATCATGGAAGCCTGCGGCATCAAGGTCACCAAGAACCCGTCGGAAATGGCGCGTCTGCTGAAGGCGATGCTGTAAACGACCTGTTTCAGGTAGGCGATGGGGAGCTCAGGCTCCCCATTTTTTTTGGAAAACAGGCGCCGCGTACATACTGAGTTGACGTATTATTAATTCCTCAGATCAACGACGGGATCCGCCATGGCTTCTATTCGCAGCGTCAACTGGTGGCGGTTCTCGCCGAGCCAGATTCTCGAGAAGTACCAGGCCCATGCCTTCGACAGGCGCTTCGGGACCGATACCAGCACCTATGTCGAGCTGCGTGGACTCGACGTTGCCGGAAGTAACAAGCGGCATGGCGAACGCTACCAGCCCTCGCCGGTCCATTCCCTGCGCCAGCTGCTGAAGAAATTAGCGATTCGCTACCAGGATTTTGTCTTCGTCGACTTTGGATCCGGCAAAGGCCGGACCCTGCTGGTCGCCGGCGAACTGCCATTCAAGGAGGTGATCGGCGTCGAGTTCAGCGAAGAGCTCCACCGGAAAGCCTTGCTGAATCTCCAGCGCTACCCGCGTCGGGCGGCTGGGCAAGTCAAGAGCGTGCATGCCGATGCGACGGCCTTCGAGGCGCCGGCGCAGCCGCTGGTGGTGTATTTCTTCAATCCTTTCACGCGTCCGGTGCTGGAGCGTGTGCTTGCCAATCTAGCAGCCTCTGCAGTAGCGACCCCACGCAGGATTATCGTGATCTATCTCTACTTGCCTGATGAAACATGGCTGGCCGAACTGAGCGGATTCCGGTTGCGGAAAAAAGTACGCAACTATCATGTTTTCGACTTCGACCCGCCTGTGCCGGTGACAAATTTTGGCACTGCGACGATTCTTGACATACCCGGCTGACAAAAATTGTCGCGTGGCAAGACAAATTCTGTCAAAAAATCGTCCTGGCACGTGGTTTTGTTAACTCCGAAATAACGATTCCGCATGGAAACGACCTGGCACGGGGGTTGCATATAGTAAAGGGCAGAAGCAAGCAGTAACCCCGGACAAGCAGTGACCCTTTTAACGCAGTACCAAAACTGGAGAAAGACCATGAAAGCACCGAAAATGATGAAGAAGGCCGAAGGCGGCTTCACCCTGATCGAACTGATGATCGTTGTTGCCATTATCGGTATCCTGGCAGCTGTTGCAATCCCGGCTTACAGCGACTACACCGCCAAGGCAAAGGCTGCCAACGCCCTGTCGGCTGCAGACCCGTACAAGACCGCCGTCGCCATGTGCGGCCAGGAAGCCGGTTCGCTGGACAAGTGCAACACCACCGACACCGCCGCTGCATTCCAGGCCTTCACCGCCACCAAGGAAGCCAAGAGCGTTGCCGTGGCTGACGCAGGCGTGATCACCCTGACCCTGAACGACATCGGCAAAGATACCGCTGACAGCACCGTGGTCTTCACCCCGACCCTGGGCACCAGCGCCGTGACCTGGAAGATCGAAGCCAGCACCGCCAACACCGCTGTGAAGGCCGCTTTCGAGAAGAACTCGGTCACGCCGTAATCTGAGGTACGCGTAACAAAAGCCGCCTTCTGGCGGCTTTTTCGTTTTCAGCGCCGGCAAACGCTCAAACGATATTCTGCCGATCCGACAGCAGCACCTCATACGTCAGATTCTGCAGCATGGTGTGATGCACCGGATTCAGGTCCAGGAACTGCACGCCATAGGCAAACACGTCGCCGCCTTCCGGCACCCGGCGCAGCGTCTGGGCGTTGCGGATCACCGCGCGCACGGACACTTGTACCTCGCGGTCGTAGGTCGCGGGCATCATCGCGAAGTCCAGGGCGATCTCGCCGCCGTCTTCCATCAGGCTGCGCGCGGTTTCGATCCGCGCGCCGTTGACGCTGATATTCGTGAGCATTCCCTCGACCGGCGCGGCGCCGCCCTGCGATGCCGATAGCGTGACAGGAATGTCGACCTTGACCCGCATCGCCGCGCGCAGGCTGGTGCCCTGGATGCTGTCGGGGAAGGACAGGTGCACGTAGTTCAGCGGGCGGTCGAACACGCGCTCGACCGTGCATTCGAAGGAGCAGACATTGGTGCCCGAGAACACGCGGATGGTGATCCGCTCGCCTTCCACGAGGCCGACCGGCGTGCCGTTTTCCACCGGCACCCGGACGATCAGGTATTCGTCGCGGACGTAGCCGATCAGGGTCGAAAAATACTGCACCGGCTTGATGCGCCGGTAGGTGATGAACTGCAGGCGGACGCCCACCTGCAGGTTCAGGGAATCGAAACTGAATTCGCTGTTCATGGTCATTCAATAAATAAAATGCCCGCTCGAAGGCGGGCATCTTCGGTCTGACAGGGCAATCTCAGGGCTTGATGTGCTGGTCGAGCCAGCCGATCACGGTATGGTGCCACAGCACGGAATTGGCCGGTTTCAGCACCCAGTGGTTCTCGTCCGGGAACACCAGCAGCTTGCTTTCGATGCCGCGGCGCTGCAGCGCCGTGAAGGTCGACAGGCCCTGGGCGGTGGGGATGCGGAAGTCCTTGTCGCCTTGCACGACCAGCATCGGCGTCTTCCACTTGTTCACGTGCAGGACCGGGTTGAAGCGCTCGTGCTTTTCCGGCACCGTGAAGTAGGGGCCGCCGTTTTCCCAGTCGGTGAACCACTGTTCCTCGGTCGAGTAGGCCATGCCGCGGGTGTCGAACACGCCGTCGTGGTTGACGATGCACTTGAAGCCGTCGGACCAGTTGCCCTCGATCCAGTTCATCATGTAGCCGCCGTAGGATGCGCCCAGCGCGCAGGCCTTCGAGCGGTCCAGCCACGCATATTTCGACACCGCCGCCGCCAGGCCCTTCTTGAGGTCCTCGAGCGGCTTGCCGCCCCAGTCGCCGCTGATGGCGTCGGTGAATTTCTGGCCGTAGCCGGTCGAGCCGTGGAAGTCGATGAACACGCTGGCATAGCCGGCGCCGGCGTACACCTGCGGATTCCAGCGGTAGCTCCAGCCGTTGCCGAAGCTGCCCTGCGGACCGCCGTGCACCAGGAAGGCGATCGGGTATTTCTTGCCCGGCTCGTAGTTCCACGGCTTCATCACGTAGCCGTGCACCACGTCGCCGTTCGCGCCTTTGAACGAGAACTGCTCGTACTCACCCCAGCGTACGTCGGCCAGCTTGTCGGTGTTCACATCGGTCAGTTTTACCGGATTATTGGCGCCCAGCTTCATCGCGTACAGTTGCGCGCTGGATGCCAGGCTGGTCTGGGTGAAGGCGATGGTGCCGCCACGCAGGTCGAAGCCGCCGATCGCGCCCTTGCTGGTCAGCGCCGTCACCTTGCCGCTGGCGACGTCGATGGAGAACAGCTTGTGCTGGCCGATGTCTTCGGCGTCCGCGATCAGCGATTTGCCGTCTTCGGTCCACTGGATGCTGCCCGGCGAACGGTCCCAGCTCTCGGCGATGTTGCGCTTCTTGCCCGTCGCCAGGTCGAGCAGGACGATGTGGTAGCGGTCGGCTTCGAAGCCCGGACGCGTCATCGAGAGGTAGGCGAGGCTGCGGCCGTCCGGCGAGAACACGCCCTTGGTGTCCCAGGCTTTGTTGTCAGCGGTCAGGTTCTTCGGCGTACCGCCGGCGGCCGGCACCGCGTACAGGTCGAAGTTGGTCGACCAGGCTTCGGTCTTGCCGGCGATGCGTACCGAGAACACGACGGTCTTGCCGTCCGGGCTGAAGCGGAATTCTTCGCGGTCGCCGAAAGGCTTCGAGGGGACGTCGCCGTCCAGCGAGCCGGACAGGCTGACCGGCGCGCCGCTCACGCGGCCATTCGCGTCGATCGGCGCGGAATACAGGATGGCATTGCGGCCGTCGGCCCAGGTGTCCCAGTGGCGCACGAACAGGCGATCGTAGACCTGGCCGGTGGCCTTGTCCTTCTCTTTTGCATCGGCCTTGGCCTTGGTGCAGGCGAGGTCGGCGCAGTCGCGGAACACCGACATGCTGATCGCGATGCGGTCGCCCGTCGGTGAGACACGGTAGGCGTCGACGTCGACCGGCATGTTGGTCACCTGCACCGGCTCGCCGCCTTCCGGCGCCACGCGCCAGACTTGCGAGGAACCCGAGCGGGCCGACAGGAAATAGATGGCGTCGCCGCCGGCCGACCATTCCGGATCGGTGCTGCTGGCGGCGTCCGAGGCCAGGCGCTGCGGCTTGGCGCCGGCGTTGCGCAGGTCGACCAGGTACAGGTCGGTGTGGCCCTTGTTCTTGGCCATGTCGGTGCTGCGCAAGGTATAGACGACGCGCGTGCCGTCCGGCGACACCGCCGGCGTGCCGACCCTTTCCATCGTCACGAGGTCCTCGACCGTGAAACCGCGCGGTGCGGCGGCCATGGCGTCGGTCGCCATGGTGACGGCGGTCGCGGCGAAGGTCGCGGCCACCGCGGCTGCCAGTGCTAGCGTACGTACTTTCATCCTGTCCTCGTGCTCGGCAAAAGCAGCAATTTACCATGCGGAAAGGATTGGCTCAATTCATCGAATGCCGCAAATCGATCAAGGCCTGCGGGCTTACCTTCAGCACGCCCTCCTGCGATCGGTCGAGGTCGGCGATCAGGACGATCACCACGGAAAACGTGAAGGCCACGGCGACGATAAAGAGCGAGCGGGTGGCGCCGGTCAGCCCCGAGTGATAACCCATCGCGGCGAAGGAAAACACGGAGATGCCGTACAGCGCCGCCCAGATGGCGAACGGGATGCGGTTGTGCAGGGCGGCCGTCAGGCGCTTGGTGTGCAGGTCGATGACGTCGTTGAGCGCCTGCACGAACAGGCCGGCGATGACGGAGTCCGGATGGTCCCTGGCCACCGGCACCGCCGCGGCCCACAGTTCGTTCTGCAGCGCCTCCGAGCGGCGGATGCTGTGCGCGAGTTTGTCCGGGGCGATCGCTTCGATGCGCACGTCCACATAGTCGCGCAGCAGGGCGCGGATCCGGTCGCCGTGGTCGGGCAGCATCGCCGCGCGCAGGTAGGTGGTGCCGATGGCATTCGCTTCCTCCACCAGCAACTGGCGCTTGGCATCGAAGCGCGACGCCGCCAGGCCGAAGGTGAAGGCCAGCAGGAAGGCCAGCAGGCCGAGCGTCGCGGCGACCATCTCGCCGACCGGCGTTTCCATTTCATGCACCCGGCCGGCGCGGTAGCGTCCGACGCGGTAACCGCCTTCGACCGACAGCAGGACGACCAGCATGATGCCGAGCAGCAGGGCCCAGAGGGGGACGATGTCGAGGGGTTCGGTGGCTTGCATGGTGGCCTCCCTAAATAGGGTTTGACCATGCGATCGGCTGAGGTGTTTAAAGTGGTCAGCGGTCGAGGCCGGCGGTCCAATCTCCCGACTTGCCGCCATGCTTCTCCAGCACCCGCACATCGGTCATCACCATCCCCCGATCGGCCGCCTTGCACATGTCGTAAATCGTCAACAACCCGACCTGCACGGCCGTTAAAGCCTCCATCTCGACCCCGGTCTTGCCGACGGTCTCGACCTGCGCCCGGCAGTGCACACTGGAAGCAGCCGCATCCACCTCGAAATCGACGGCCACGCGGGTAATCGGAAGCGGGTGGCACAAAGGCACCAGGTCGCTGGTCCGCTTCGCTCCCATGATCGCCGCGATGCGCGCGATGCCCAGCACGTCGCCCTTCTTGGCCGAGCCCGACTGGATCAGCGCCAGGGTTTCCGGTTTCATGCGGATGGTGCCGGCAGCAACGGCGGTGCGGTGGGTGTCCTGCTTGGCGCCGACGTCGACCATGTGGGCCTGGCCGGTGGCGTCGAAGTGGGTGAGCGGCGAATCCTGGTTACTCATGTTGCCTTAAAAGAAGGTTAACGGGGGCGACGCCCAACGGTGACAAGACGCCGGAAGCGGGTATGATAGCACCGTGAAACCGAACCCGAATCCAGCGATGTTGCAGCTTTCACCCTCCGTAAAACGCCTGCGTTCCGTGCTGACGGCGCTGTGCCTGGGCGCCTCCGCCACCCTGGCGCTGGCGGCGCCGACCGCCACGCCGGTGCTGCGCACCCCGGACGCCACCTTGCCGACGCTCGGCGATGCCGCGCGTGCCGACCTGTCTCCCGTCATCGAGCGCAAGCTCGGCGAGGAGATCATGAACGACGTCCGGCGCGACAAGGATTACCTCGACGACGACGCCATCATCGAGTACCTGAACAATTTCGGCGAGAACCTGGTGACCTACGCGCCCGGGGCGCGCGGCGAGACGAATGCCGATTTCTTCTTCTTTGCCGTGCGCGATCCGATGATCAACGCGTTCGCGCTGCCGGGCGGCTTCATCGGCGTGCACTCGCAGCTCCTGATCGCGGCGCAGAACGAGTCCGAGCTGGCGTCGGTGCTGTCGCACGAGATCGGCCACGTGCAGCAGCGCCACATCGCGCGCATGCTGGGGCAGCAGAAGCAGGATGCGCTGCTGCCGCTGGCGGCGCTGATCCTGGCGGCGCTGGTCGGCAAGGCCGGCGGCGGCGCCGATGCGGCGATGGGCGTGGTGATGGGCGGGCAGGGCCTGGCCATCCAGCGCCAGCTGAATTTCAGCCGCGACGCCGAGCGCGAGGCCGACCGGGTCGGCTTCCAGACCATGCGCGCGGCCGGCTACGACACCTCCGGCATGGTCGCTTTCTTCAAGCGCCTGCAGGGCACGACCCGTTTATATGGCGAGGCGCCGGCCTGGCTGTCCAGCCACCCGCTCACCGGCGAGCGCATCGCCGACATCCAGAACCGCATCCGCGAGGCGCCCAAGCCGGGGCGTATCAAGCCGGATTCGATCGAATTCCACTTCGTGCGCGCCCGCGCCCGCGTGCTGCAGGACCCGAGCGCCAAGGGGCGCGAGGAGACCAAGGCGGCTTTCGAGACCCAGCTCAAACAGGACAACACCCAGCAGCAAACCGCCGCCATGTACGGCCTGGCCTATCTCGCCCTCAAGCAGGAGGATCTGAAAACGGCGCAGGGCTGGCTGGATAAAGCGCGGGGCTCGATGAAGCCGCGGCCCGGCGTCTTGTCGGCCGAGCGTCCCGGTTCCGACGGCTCGGCGATGTTCGCCAGCCTCGGCACCGAGATCAAGCTGGCCTCGAACCAGCCGGAGATGCTGGCGCAGGCGGTGCAGGAAGCGGAAAGCGCGCACCAGAAGTTCCCGCTGTCGCGCATGCTGGCGCGCCAGTACGCCGACACCCTGATCGCATCGGGCAAGCTGGACCAGGCGGCGGCTTTCCTGCGCGACCAGGTCCAGCAGTACCGCGAAGAGCCCAAGCTCTACGATCAATTGGCCAAGACTTATGCGGCCCAGGGCAAGATCGCGCTGCAGCACATGGCGCTGGCCGAATCCTATGTGCTGAGCGGGGCAACCCCGGCCGCCGTCGACCAGCTCAACCTGGCGCGCAAGGCCCAGGATGTGTCCTTCTACGACCAGGCCGTCATCGACGCCCGCGAGCGCGAGCTGCAACAGCGCCAGAAGGACGAGAAGCAGGAGAAGAAGGACAGGGGAGAAGGCTTTGCGGCCGGTCCGGACCGCGGGCCGAAACTCAGGATCGAGTCCAGCGGCGACACCGTGCCGGGGACGGGATCGGCATTCGGGCCGGCCGGCGGGACCGGATTCGGCGCCGGATTCGGCGCCGGGCTCAGGACGGGCGCCGGCGCAAGCGGCGCCACGGGTGCGCCGCTCGGGCGCGATCCCGGCCGCCTGACCGATCCTTCGCCGCTGCGCGGCCAGTGAAATAATCTTTCATCCGGCCGCTCGAAATGAAATATTATTTCTGAGCAACTAAAAGATCCGGGCGCTGCACGAAACCGAAGCGCTGCGGCATCTCTTCCGCCTTCAAGCGTTCGATCGCGATCCGCCGGTCCTGCCAGCGCAGGTGCAAGTCGCCCGCGCCGCCGTCGAGCCAGGCCATCAAGGCTTCATCGCCGGCCGGTTTGCCGTCCAGTTCCATGGCTTGCAGCAGTTGGGCGAGGTCGCGGTCGTCCAGCTGGGCCAGTTGTTCGCCGGCGCGCAGGACGATGCCGCCGCTGTCCAGCATGCACACCTGGTCCAGGGCCGTCATCGGCTGGCCGGTATGCAGGACGAAGCCCAGTGCCGGATCGCTGCGGGCGACGAAGGGCGTCGCTTCCAGGTTCACGTAGACGCGCTGCGGGCCGTTCTGGAAATACCAGCAGCCGCGTTCGTCGCGCTGGTAATTGCGGTCGATGAAGCCGACCAGGGCGGCGTTGTTCAGCTTGTCGCCCGGGGCGCCGGCGCGCTGCGCCGCTTCGTCGCGCATGCGCCAGGCGCCGCGCGCGTCGAGTGCCAGCCAGCCATAGCAGTGAGGCACGTTCGGCCACTTGGCCATGGCCTGTTTTACGATGTCGTCCATGATGTCAAGCTTGGCACAGTTGGGCGGCAGCCGGCGCGCACATCCGGGCCCGGCCCGCAACGCCATCGAAAAAGTGCAGGATGCGGCGCGGCAGCCAGTCGATGCGGCCGGGGAAGGGGCCGGCTGGAAAGCCGACGTGGCCGCCGGTGGCCGGGTATTCCAGCGTCACCGATGCCGCCGCCGATTCGGGCAGGTGCCGGCCCGGCAAAAACGGATCGTTGCGCGCGTTCAGCACCAGGGTTGGCACGGTGATGTCGTCCAGCACGTGGCGGGCGCTGGCGCGGCGCCAGTAATCGTCGGTGTCGCGGTAGCCGTGCAGCGGCGCGGTGACGACGTTGTCGAAGGCGTAGAGGTCGTTTGATGCGAGCAGGGCGGCGCGGTCGAACAGGCCGGGAAAGCGCTCGAGCTTGGCCAAGGCCTTGGGCTTCAAGGTCGCCAGGAACATGCGCGTGTACAGGCGGTTGAACCCCTTGCCCAGCGCCGCGCCACCAGCCGCCAGGTCGAGCGGGGCTGAGACGGACACGGCCGCATCGACGATTTCCGCGCCATGCTGCTGCTCGCCCAGCCAGCGCAGCAGGGCATTCCCGCCCAGGGAAACGCCGGCAACGTAGAAGCGGCCGCTGAAACGCGGACGCAGGCGGCGGATGATCCAGTCGAGTTCTTCGGCGTCGCCGGAGTGGTAGAAGCGCGGGGCCAGGTTGGCTTCGCCGGAGCAGCCGCGGAAGTGCGGGACCGCGCCGTGCCAGCCGCGCGCTTTCACCGCCGCCATCAGGCCGCGCGCGTAATGGCTGTTCGACGAGCCTTCGAGGCCGTGGAAAAGCAGGACAAGCGGCGCATCGGGCTTGCCGCCATCGACGAAATCGACGTCGATGAAATCCTGGCCGCAGGGCGTGTCCCAGCGCTCGCGCCGGAACGCTGCATCGGGTTTGCGCACGCAGACGGCCGGGTAGATCGTCTGCAGGTCGCCGCCGGGCAGCCAGAGCGGCGCGCGATAGGCGGACATGTTGTCGAACAGCCCGCTGCAATCGGCGCAGTAATGGCTCACGGCCAGAGAAAAACGATCAGTGGTGCGACAGCACGGTGCCCGGCTTCAGGCCGTACTGGGTGCCGCAGTACGGGCACTTGGCGTGGCCGTGGTGATCGAAATCCAGGAAGACGCGCGGGTGGGACGACCACAGCGGCATGGCCGGGTTCGGGCAGTAGGCCGGCAGGTCCTTGGCTTCCAGTTCCACCACAGGAATGGTCTTCTCGTTCATGTTTGACTTCTCCGTCATTGCGAATTGTTCGAAGCCGCGATTTTAACGGATTTGCACTGATCGCCGGAATGGTCCGGTAGAATAGCGGGCCGATTACTGTCGAGTAGATTTTCTCTGGGGCAATTCTCTCGCACTATCACCGATCCTGTTCGATGTCTGACTGTCAGTTTTCCGCCACATGAACCAGCCGCACCCGGAATTGCCGAGCGACCCGCAGGCAGACGCACGCGGCTGGCGCGAAGGCTTCCAGACCGGCTTCCCGACCCTGTTCGGCATCGGCGCCTGGGGCATGGTGGTCGGCGTGGCGATGGTGAAAAGCGGCCTGACGGTGGCCCAGGCCAGCGGTATGACCCTGGTGGCGTTTGCAGGTTCCGCGCAACTGGCTTCGCTGCCCTTGATCGCCGCCGGCGCCCCGATCTGGGTGATCTTCCTGACGGCCCTGGTCGTCAACCTGCGCTTCGTGATCTTTTCCGCCCTGCTGGGCCCGCATTTCTCGCGCCTGCCGCTGTGGCAGCGCTTTTATCTCGGCTATATCTCCGGCGACGTTTCGATTGCCCTGTTCCTGCAGCGCTATCCCACTTCCACGCCCGCGCCCGGCAAGCTGGCCTTCCTGAAAGGCTTGATGTATCCGAACTGGATCGCCTGGCAGGTCGGCTCGCTGATCGGCATCTTCCTGGGCAGCGCCGTGCCGGCCGAATGGCAGCTCGGCTTTGCCGGCACCCTGGCCATCCTCTGCATCATGGTCCCCCTGATCATCAACAGCGCGGCCCTGTGCGGCGTGGCGGTGGCCGGCGTGACGGCGGTGCTTTGCCATGGCCTGCCGTATAAACTGGGCTTGCTGGCGGCCGTGCTGGCCGGCATGGCGACCGCCATGATCTTCGAGGAATCCATCACCAAGCGCAGGATTGGCAATGGCTGACTGGCAAATCTGGCTCGTGATCCTGGTGCTGGGCGTGGCCACCGCCTGCACCCGCAGCGCGTTCTGGCTGATCGGCCACAAGGTGACGATCCCGCCGCGGGTCCAGGAGATGCTGCGCTATGCGCCGGCCTGCGCGCTGGCCGCCATCGTCTTCCCGGACATGGTGCTGGGGCCGCAGGGCGAGCTGCAACTGGCGCTGGGAAATCCGAAGCTGATCGCCGGCATCGCCGCGCTGCTGTTCTACCTGTGGCGGCGCGCGATGCTGCAGACCATCGTGTTCGGCATGCTGGTGCTGACACTGTTGCGTGTGTTTCATGTTTTCGGCAACATCGGCTAGAGTAAAATAACGTTTTTTCACTATCACCCGGATCCACGCTGACATGGCCGTCCTCAATTTCACCCGCTTGCAAGACCTGATCGACCAAGGCGCGCTGAAGGGCAAGCGCGTCTTCATCCGCGCCGACCTCAACGTCCCGCAGGACGACGCCGGCAACATCACCGAAGACACCCGCGTGCGCGCCTCCGTGCCCGCGATCCGCGACGCCCTGCAGGCAGGCGCGGCCGTGATGGTGACCTCCCACCTGGGCCGCCCGCTTGAAGGCGAATTCAAGCCGGAAGACAGCCTGGCGCCGGTCGCCAAGCGCTTGTCCGAGCTGCTGGGCATGCCGGTCGACCTGAAGCAGAACTGGGTCGATGGCGTGGACGTCGCCCCGGGTCAGGTCGTGCTGCTGGAAAACTGCCGCGTCAACAAGGGCGAAAAGAAAAACGACGATGCGCTGGCCCAGAAGATGGCCAAGCTGTGCGACGTCTACGTGAACGACGCCTTCGGCACCGCCCACCGCGCCGAAGCGACCACCCATGGCATCGCCAAGTTCGCGCCCGTGGTGGCCGCCGGCCCGCTGCTGGCCGCCGAGCTGGATGCGCTGGGCAAGGCCCTGCATGCACCGCAGCGTCCGCTGCTGGCGATCGTCGCCGGTTCGAAGGTGTCGAGCAAGCTGACCATCCTGCAGAGCCTGGCCGACAAGGTCGACAACCTGATCGTCGGCGGCGGCATCGCCAACACCTTCATGAAGGCCGTCGGCCTGAACGTCGGCAAATCGCTGATGGAAGCCGACCTGGTGGGCGAAGCGAAAACCATCATCGACAAGATGGCGGCGCGCGGCGCCACCGTGCCGATCCCGGTGGACGTGGTGTGCGCGAAAGAGTTCTCGCCGACCGCCGCCGCGACCGTCAAGGACGTGGCGGACGTGCTCGAGGACGACATGATCCTGGACATCGGTCCGAAGACCGCGGCCCAGCTGGCCGAGCAGATTTCGAAGGCCGGCACCATCGTCTGGAACGGCCCGGTGGGCGTGTTCGAGTTCGACCAGTTCGCCGAAGGCACGAAGACCCTGGCCACCGCCATCGCGCAGTCGAAGGGCTTCTCGATCGCCGGCGGCGGCGACACCCTGGCTGCCATCGCCAAATATCATATTGCCGACCAAATCGGCTATATCTCGACCGGCGGCGGCGCTTTCCTCGAGTTCCTCGAAGGGAAGACGCTGCCGGCGGTGGAGATCCTGCTGCAACGCAGCGCCAAGTAAAAACGAGTGAGACCCTAGCGCAGCCCAAGGCTGCGCTTTTCATTGAAGGATAACCATGTACCGTGGCACCAAGATCGTAGCAACCATCGGCCCCGCATCGACCGATTTCGATATTCTCGTCAAGATGATTCGCGCCGGCGTCGACGTCGTGCGCCTGAATTTCTCGCACGGCCGTGCACAGGACCACATCGATCGCGCTGCCCTGGTACGCCGCGCCGCCGCCGAATGCGGCCGCGAAGTGGCGATCATGGCCGACATGCAGGGTCCGAAGATCCGCGTCGGCAAGTTCGAGAACGGCAAGATCTTCCTGAACAATGGCGATGCCTTCATCCTGGATGCGAAATGGGGCGAGAACGGCGAGCTGGGCAACCAGGATCGCGTCGGCCTGGACTACAAGGCGCTGCCGCGCGACGTCAAGCCGGGCGACAAGCTGCTGCTGAACGACGGCCTGATCGTGCTGGTGGTCGACAAGGTGGTCGGCAGCGAGATCTACACCACCACCAAGGTCGGCGGCGAGCTGTCGAACAACAAGGGCATCAACCGCCAGGGCGGCGGCCTGACCGCGCCGGCCCTGACCTCGAAGGACATGGAAGACATCAAGACCGCGATGAGCTTCCAGGCCGACTACCTGGCCATTTCCTTCCCGAAAAACGCGACCGACATGGAAATGGCGCGCCAGCTGGCCAACATCGCCGGCGAGCCTTTCGGCCACAAGCCGATGATGATCGCGAAGATCGAGCGCGCCGAAGCGATTCCGGTGCTGCAGGAAATCCTCGACGCCTCCGACGGCATCATGGTCGCCCGCGGCGACCTGGCGGTCGAAGTCGGCAACGCCGCCGTGCCGGCACTGCAGAAGCGCATGATCAAGATGGCGCGCGAATCGAACAAGCTGGCCATCACCGCGACCCAGATGATGGAGTCGATGATCGTCAACGCCGTGCCGACCCGCGCCGAAGTGTCGGACGTCGCCAACGCCGTGCTGGACGGCACCGACGCCGTGATGACCTCGGCCGAAACCGCATCGGGCAAGTACCCGATCGAAACCGTCGAAATGATGTCGGCGATCTGCGTCGAAGCCGAGCGTTCGGAGTACAACAAGCTGGAAGCGGACTTCATGAACGTGGAGTTCACCCGCATCGACCAGTCGATCGCCTACGGCACCCTGTTCACCGCCCACCACCTGCGCGTGAAGGCGATCGTGGCGCTGACCGAATCGGGCTCGACCGCGCTGTGGATGTCGCGTCACTCGATCGATACGCCGATCTTTGCATTGACGCCGTCGCAGACCACGCAGCGCAAGGCTTCGCTGTACCGCAATGTGCGTTCCTTCCACCTGCTGCAGGAAGGCGGCAGCCACGCGGTCCTGCGCAAGGCCGAGGAACTCCTCCAGCGCGAAGGCGTCGTACGCAAGGGCGACCTGATCGTTGTGACCTGGGGTTCGCCGATGGGCCAGGCCGGCGGCACCAATGCGCTCAAGATCGTGCGCGTTGGCGATGCGGAGAATTTTATGAAGGAATCCTCGTAAAACCCGTCGTCAAGTTTGGCACGTCGTCCCCGCGCAGGCGGGGATCCAAGGTCTGCAAGCGCTGACGATACGCCAGCAAACTTGGGTTCCCGCCTGCGCGGGAACGACGGGTTAACATAAGAAGAACGTAGCGGGTTTATTCGAGCTTCCACACACAAGTTTTTTAATTGTTTGGAGCAAAACCATGGCACTCGTATCAATGCGTCAACTGCTGGACCATGCCGCCGAACACGGCTATGGTCTGCCGGCGTTTAACGTCAACAACCTGGAGCAGGTCCAGGCCATCATGGCCGCGGCCGATGCCGTCAACAGCCCGGTCATCATGCAGGCCTCGGCCGGGGCCCGCAAATATGCCGGCGAAGCCTTCCTGCGCCACCTGATCGACGCCGCCGTCGAAGCCTACCCGCACATCCCGGTCGTCATGCACCAGGACCACGGGCAGTCGCCGGCCGTGTGCATGGCTGCGATCCGTTCGGGCTTCTCGTCCGTCATGATGGACGGCTCGCTGGAAGCCGACGGCAAGTCGGTCGCTTCCTATGAGTACAACGTCGACGTGTCGCGTGAAGTGGTGAAATTCGCGCACGCGATCGGCGTGACCGTCGAGGCCGAACTGGGCGTGCTCGGTTCGCTGGAAACCATGAAGGGCGACAAGGAAGACGGCCACGGCGCGGACCGCACCATGACCCGCGAAGAGCTGCTGACCGACGTGGCGCAGGCCGCCGACTTCGTCGCCAGGACCCAGTGCGACGCGCTGGCCATCGCGATCGGCACCTCGCACGGCGCCTATAAATTCACGCGCCAGCCGACCGGCGACATCCTGGCCATCGACCGCATCAAGGAAATCCACGCGCGCATCCCGAACACCCACCTGGTGATGCACGGTTCCTCGTCGGTGCCGCAGGACCTGCTGGCGATCATCCGCGAATTCGGCGGCGACATGAAGGAAACCTATGGCGTGCCGGTCGAAGAGATCCAGGAAGGCATCAAGCACGGCGTCCGCAAGATCAACATCGACACCGACATCCGCCTGGCAATGACGGCCGCGATCCGCAAGTACCTGTTCGAGAACCCGTCGAAGTTCGACCCGCGCGACTACCTGAAGCCGGCCCGCGAAGCCGCCACCCAGATCTGCAAGGCGCGCTACGTCTCCTTCGGCTGCGAAGGCATGGCCTCGAAGATCAAGCCGGTGCCGCTGGACAAGATGGCCGAGCGTTACAAGGCCGGTGAGCTGGCGCAGATCGTTCAGTAATTCGTTTTACCCGTCGTTCCCGCCTTCGCGGGAACGACGTGCAAAAGTAGCATGCTCACGATGGCAATGCGGCACCGCGTCAAAAATGACGTAAAATTACGCACTTCCTCACCGGCGGTCCCCCGCCGGTTTCGCTTTATCAAGATACCCCTTCTATGAAAAGCCTCTACCAATCCACAATCTCCTCCCTGCCACTGCTCGGCCGCGGCAAGGTCCGCGACAACTACGCCGTCGGCGACGACAAGATCCTGATCGTCACCACCGACCGCCTGTCCGCCTTCGACGTCGTGATGAACGAGCCGATCCCCGGCAAGGGCATGGTGCTGAACCAGATGAGCGATTTCTGGTTCGAAAAACTCGGCCACATCGTGCCGAACCACCTGACCGGCGTGGCGCCGGAATCCGTGGTGGCGCCGGATGAAGTGGATCAGGTCAAGGGGCGCGCCGTGGTCGCCAAGCGCCTCAAGCCGATCATGGTCGAGGCGGTGGTGCGCGGCTACATCATCGGTTCCGGCTGGAAGGATTACCAGGCCAACGGCGCGATCTGCGGCATCCACCTCCCTGTCGGCCTGCGCCAGGCCGACAAGCTGCCCGAGCCGCTGTTCACCCCGGCCGCGAAAGCCGACCTGGGCGAGCACGACGAGAACATCAGCTTCGAGGAAATGGAGCACCGCATCGGCCTCGAACTGGCCGAGAAGATCCGTGACGTCAGCATCAAGCTGTACAACGCCGCATCGCAGTACGCGGCCGAGCGCGGCATCATCATCGCCGACACCAAGTTCGAATTCGGCCTCGACGACAACGGCGTGCTGCACCTGATGGACGAAGTCCTGACCGCCGATTCCTCGCGCTTCTGGCCGGCGGACTCCTACGCCCCGGACATGTCGCCGCCGTCCTTCGACAAGCAGTTCGTGCGCGACTACCTCGAAACTTTGACCGAATGGAAAAAGACCCCGCCGGCGCCGCCGCTGCCGCAGGACGTCATCGACAAGACCCAGGCCAAGTATCTCGAAGCCATCGAACGCCTGACCGGCGACAAGCTGAAGGTTTGAGCAATGGCAGATAACAACAAGCCGATGGTCGGCGTGATCATGGGTTCCAATTCCGACTGGGACGTGATGCAGCATGCGGTCGCCATCCTGAAGCAGTTCGGCGTGCCGCATGAGGCCCAGGTGATCTCGGCGCACCGCATGCCGGACGAAATGTTCGCGTATGCCGACAGCGCGCGTGGCCGCGGCCTGCGCGCCATCATCGCCGGCGCCGGCGGCGCCGCCCACCTGCCGGGCATGGTCGCCGCGAAAACCATCGTGCCGGTGCTGGGCGTGCCGGTGCCGTCGCGCTACCTGCGCGGCGAGGATTCGCTGCTGTCGATCGTGCAGATGCCGAAGGGCGTGCCGGTGTCGACCTTCGCCATCGGCGAGGCCGGCGCCGCCAACGCGGCCCTGACCGCGGTCGCGATCCTGGCTGCGAACGACGATGCGCTGGCTGCGCAGCTGGAAGACTTCCGCGCCAGTCAGACGGCGGCCGCCAAGGCCATGACCCTGCCGCTCGAATGACATGAGTAACCAGGAAACGAAACCCCTGCTGCCCGCCGCCAACCCGTCCACCTGGCTGGGCGTGATGGGCGGCGGCCAGCTGGGCCGCATGTTCGCCCAGGCCGCGCAGGCGATGGGCTACAAGGTTGCCGTGCTGGAGCCGTCCGCCGATTGCCCGGCCGGGCAGCTTGCCGAGCGCCTCGTCGAAGCCGGCTACACGGACGCCGCCGGCCTCGATGCGCTGGCCAGCCAGTGCGCGGCCGTCACCACCGAGTTCGAGAACGTGCCGGCCGCCAGCCTGAGCAGGCTGGCGCAAAGCGTCTTCGTCGCCCCGAATGCCCACGGCGTGTCGGTGGCCCAGGACCGCATCGCCGAGAAATCCTTCTTCGTGGCCTGCGCGGGCAAATCCGGCGTGATGCCGGCGCCGCACAAGGTCATCGCGTCGAACGAAGACGTCGATGCGATTCCCGGCGATCTGCTGCCCGGCATCCTCAAAACGGTGCGCATGGGCTACGACGGCAAGGGCCAGGTGCGCGTGCGCACGCGCGAGGACGTGCGCGCCGCCTTCGAGGCCATGGGCCGGGTGACCTGCCTGCTGGAGAAGATGCTGCCGCTGGCGTACGAAGTCTCGGTGCTGACCGCGCGCGGCCATGACGGCGCCTCGGTCGTGTACCCGATCGCCGAGAACGTCCACCGCGACGGCATCCTGTTCACCACCACCGTGCCGGGGCCGAACGTCTCCGCGGATTGCGCCCGCAAGGCGCAGGATGCGGCGCGCGCGATCGTTGCCGAACTCGGCTACGTGGGCGTGCTGTGCATCGAGTTCTTCGTGCTGGCCGACGGTTCGCTGGTCGTCAACGAGATGGCGCCGCGCCCGCACAACAGCGGCCACTACACCATCGACGCCTGCGTCACCAGCCAGTTCGCGCAGCAGGTGAGGGCGATGGCGCGCCTGCCGCTGGGCGATTGTCGCCAGCATTCCCCCAGCGTGATGCTGAATATCCTGGGCGACGCCTGGTTCGACGGCGACAGCAACGTGGTGCGCGAACCGGCCTGGGACCAGGTGCTGGCCCTGCCGGGCGCCAACCTGCACCTGTACGGCAAGGACGATCCGCGCCGCGGCCGCAAGATGGGCCACGTGACCTTCGTCGCGCCGACGCTGGCGGAAGCCCGGCGCAGCTTCGAACAGGCCTGCGCCATCCTCGGGATCGCAGCATGACCCGGCAGCAAGCCATGGAAGCCAACCAGGCCGACATCGACGCCGCCGCGCGTGCGCTCGAAGCCGGCAGCCTGGTCGCCTTCCCGACCGAGACCGTGTACGGCCTGGGCGCCGATGCCGAGAACCCGGCCGCCGTCGCCGCCATCTATGCGGCCAAGGGCCGCCCGCAGGACCACCCGGTGATCGTGCACGTGGCGCCGGGGGCGTCCCTCGATTACTGGTGCGCCGACATCCCGGCGGAAGCACGCCAGCTGGCCGATGCCTTCTGGCCCGGCCCGCTGACCATGATCCTCAAGCGCGCACCGAACATTCCCGATGCGGTCTCCGGCGGCCAGGACACGGTCGGCATCCGCTGCCCCTCGCACCCGGTCGCGATCCGCCTGCTGCAGGCCTTCAAGGACGGGCAGGGCGGCGTCGCGGCGCCGTCGGCCAACAAGTTCGGCCATGTCAGCCCGACCACCGCGCAGCATGTCAGAGATGAATTCGGCGACGAATTCGGCAACAGCGGTCGGATTGCCGCGGTGCTGGACGGCGGCCAGAGCGAAGTCGGGATCGAGTCGACCATCGTCGACCTGTCGCGCCTGGCCACCCACGGCCCGGTGCTGCTGCGGCCCGGTCACATCTCGGCCGAAGCCATTGCCGCCGTGATCGACCGGCTGCCGGCGCGTCCCGACGCCGCGGCCCCGCGCGCCTCGGGCACGCTCGAATCGCATTACGCCCCGCATACGCCGGTGGCGATGCAGGACACGGCCACCCTCGTCACCACCCTGGAGCGCCTGCATGCCGCCGGCCGCAAGGTGGCGCTGATCCATTACTCGGCCTTGCCGCAGGCGCATGCCGAAACCGTGCTGCCGGCCACGCCGGCCGGTTTCGCCCACGCCCTGTACGCGGCGCTGCGCGCGATGGACGGCGTCGACGCCGATCTGATCCTGGTCGAAGCGCCGCCGCAGGACGGCGCCTGGCTGGGCGTCAACGACCGCCTGCGCCGCGCCGCCCACGGCTCGACCGGCATCGTGCACGGGCTGATAAACAACAGTATCGCGCTCTGATACAAACCGTTTCTTCTCAAAAACGCCCGCAAGCTTCATGCTTGTAGGAAATGTGGTTTCCTCGTCGTCCCCGCGCAGGCGGGGACCCAGGTTTTTTCGCGTTTCGACAGCGCAAACAAACTTGGGTCCCCGCCTCCGCGGGGACGACGCATTTACGCACCCGAATTAGCAATTTGTCTCGTTTGTCAGAATGAAATCCCTGCGCTCCCTGTCTACCCCGGTCTTCTCCCTCGGCCTGGGCATCCTGTTGGCCGCCTGCAGCGGCGGCACCACCACCGGCGGCACCCCGATGGGTGTCGAGAATCCCGCGCCGCTGCCCGCGCCGACCCGCGGCAGCCTGGTCGGCCAGGCCGCCTCGGTCGCCGTCAGCGTTGGCGGCAACAGCCTGACCACCTTATCGCCGTCGGTGCTGGCCGGCTTCCTGGAAGCGGCCCAGACCGGCACCCTGGCGGTGGCCGGCCAGCCGCAGTGCGCGGTGTCGGTCTACCGCGTGCACTACAACACCGTCGGCGGCGCCGGCGAACTGAGCGATGCCAGCGCCGCCATCTTCGTGCCCTCGGGTACGGGCCCTTCGTGCAGCAATTCGCGGCCGGTGCTGTTGTACGCGCACGGCACCTCGTTGCAGAAATCCTACGACATGGCCGACATCGCCAACAACACGGAAGCGCGCCTGGCCGCCGCCGTGTTCGCGGCCCAGGGCTTCATCGTGGTGGCGCCGAATTACGCCGGCTACGGCGGCTCCTCGCTCGGCTACCACCCTTATCTCGACCGGGTGCAGGAAGGCGCGGACATGCTCGATGCCCTGCGCGCGGCGCGCAGCACCTTCACCGGCATCGGCGCGCGCGACTCCGGCAAGCTGCTGGTGACAGGCTATTCGCAGGGCGGCTATGTGGCGCTGGCGGCCCAGCGTGCGATGCAGGAAGCGGGCAGCGAGTTCACGTTGGCGGCGGCCGCCGGCATGTCGGGGCCTTACGCCATCGCGCGCTTCGGCGACGAGTTGTTCGGCGGCGCCCCGCGCGACGGCGCGACCGTGATCGTGCCGACCATCGTCAACGCGGCCCAGCACGCCAATGCGGCGATCTACCGCACCCCGGCCGACGTTTACGAGGCGCAGTACGCTTCCACCATCGTCGACCTGGTGCCGGGCACGCTCGGCGCCAGCGACCTGGTCAGCCAGGGCAAGCTGCCGGCCAGCGCCCTGTTCGCGGCCGACTCGATGCCGCAGCGGCCGGGCTATACCCAGTACTTCGGCGCCAACAACCTGGTCCGCAGCGACTACCGCGCGGCCTACCTGGCGGACGCGGCGGCCCATCCCTGCGAGCAGAGCGCCGCCGCGCCGCTGGACTGCGCACCCGCCCACCCCCTGCGCAAGTGGCTGGTGCGCAACGATCTGCGCAGCTATCTGCCGGCCGCGCCGACCCTGCTGTGCGGCGGCCACGACGATCCGACCGTGCCTTACTTCAATACGACGGCGACAGCCGCCTATTTCCGGGCACGCGGCGCCAGCATCGTCGAGCTCGACATCGACGACACGCCCAGCCTGAGCGATCCTTTCCGTAGCGCCAAGGCCGGCTTCGTGGCCGCCCGCACCCTCCTGCGCGCGGCGAATGGCGACGGCGCCGTGGCGTCCAGTTACCACGCCGGTCTGGTCGCGCCTTTCTGCATGGCTGCGACACGCGACTATTTCCAATCGATCCTTGCTCGCTAAATACACTTTTTTGCTTATTGGAAGCTGAGCAGCGTTGCTATAATCCCCAGCGCTGCCGGCTTCATCCATACCGTGTTGCAAATGTTGTTGCCCATGCACGATATGGAAGGCTTTACCGTATACAACCAAGCTGAACACTGGCATATTAGTTGTGATACGAATAGCACGGGCGTTCGTTTCAAGCAAAGAAAATACCTCATCTAGGAGACACAATGCGTAAGACTTCACTCGCGCTGGCGCTGCTGACCGCGGCTGTCCTGTCCGCCTGCGGCGGCAATGGCCCCAGCGCCGGCAACCAGACGCCCAAGATCCAGTTCAGCAACCAGGTCACTTTTGGCGACAGCCTCTCCGACGTCGGCACCTATGCCGTCGGTTCAATCGCGGCTCTGGGCGGTGGCCAGTACACCATCAACGGCAACAACACCACGATCAACCCCGAGCTGACCGGCAAGAACTACACCACCCTGATCGCCGCCCAGCTCGGCCTGAAGGCGCCGTGCGCAGCCCAGACCGGCCTGGTCGGCACCGACACGACCGGCTCGACCGATCCCGCCGTTCCCAAGTTCGATTTCAATGAGCCGGTCGTCAACCACCAGGAATGCTTCAATTACGCGCAAGGCGGCGCCCGTGTGACCAACCCGATCGGCCCGGGTAACCGCGCCCTCGACCCGAACGCTGTCATTGCGGTTGGCCAGATGACGGTGCCGGTCGTGACCCAGATCCAGAACCACCTGAGCAAGTCGGGCGGCAAGTTCTCCGGCACCGAACTGGTCATCGTGATGGCGGGCGGTAACGACGTGCTGGAACTGCTGGGCGAATTCTCCGCCGGCGCGACCAAGGACGCCGGCACCGCGCTGGCAACCAGCCTGGTCCAGCAACTGGCGCCGGGCACCGCCAATCCGGCCACCGGCGCGGCAGCCATCCAGGCCGCGATCGTCGCCAACCAGAAGAACGCTGCCGACGTCATCATCAAGGCGGCGATCACCGCTGCTGTGATGAACGGCAACACTGCCGCGGCCGCCAACGCAGCCACGATCGGCGCCACCGCCGGCGCCGCCGCGCAAACCGCCGCCGCGAAATACCAGGCAGCGCACAGCGGTGAGCTGGTGACCGCGATGGGCACCGCCGGCGACGAGCTGGCCGTGCAGGTCAAGACCCAGATCGTGGGCAAGGGCGCGAACTACGTGGTCGTGAACAACCTGCCGGACGTGTCGATCTCGCCGTCGGCCAAGGCGCAGTCGGCCGACACCCAGAAGCTGATCGCCGCCATGGTGGCCGAGTTCAACAAGCGTCTGCTGGCCGGCCTCGGCAACGACCCGAAGGTCCTGTACGTCGACCTGGCCGCCATCAGCCGCGACCAGTCGGTCAACCCGACCCCGTACGGCCTGACCAACACCACGACCCCGGCCTGCGACCTGAGCACCGCCAAGAACCCGCTGGGAACCTCGCTGATCTGTAACAAGAACAACCTGATCGCCGGCGACGTCAGCCACTACATGTTCGCCGACTCCGTGCACCCGACCCCGTTCGAGTACGCGCTGATCGCACGCTATGTGCTCGAGCAGATGGCGGCAGTCAAGGGCTGGCTGTAATTCACGGCAGGCCTCGCCGGAAAGGCGGGGCCGATCACAAAAGAATCAGGAGAATCCATGAAAGTTAGCAAGAATGCTGTGAAACTGCTGGTCGCCGCGGGTGCGCTGGCTGTCGCGACCGGCGCGCAAGCGCAGTCGAAAGGCCAGTTTGCCGTGTCGGTGGGCGCCAACATGCTCAAGCCGCACGTCGAAAGCGGCTTCATCTCCGCGCCGGCACTGCCGGGCTCGCAGGGCGACGTCGGCAAGGACACCCAGCCGGTGGCCGTCATCACCTACGGCCTGACCGACAACATCTCGGTCGAGACCGCGATCGGCACCCCGTACAAGCACAAGATCTACGGCGCCGGCGCCATCGCCGGTACCGGCCAGCTGGGCACGGTCGAAGCCCTGCCGGCGATCGCGCTGCTGCAGTACCGCTTCTTCAGCCCGACCTCGATGATCCGTCCTTTCGTCGGCCTGGGCGTGACCTATGCGATGTTCCAGAAGGAAACCGGTTCGTTCGCGATGACCGCCCTGACCAATCCGGGCGGCGGCACCCCGACCACCTTCCGCATCGACAACAAGTGGACCTACTCGGGCCAGGTCGGCCTGCAGTTCAACCTCAACGAGAAATGGTTCGCCAACGCGGCCTTCATCAAGACCAAGCTGAGCACCGATGTGCACTTCTCGACCAACCAGAACCAGCGCATGCGCCTGGATCCGGATTCGTACATCCTGTCGGTCGGCTACAAGTTCTGAGTTGTAGACAGATCTCGTAGTTAAAAAAAAACCCGTCGCGTGACGGGTTTTTTTTTGTCCGGCGAGGATCAGAACGCCGCGATGCCGGTTTGCGCACGGCCCAGGATCAGGGCGTGGATGTCGTGCGTGCCTTCATAGGTGTTGACCACTTCCAGGTTCACCATGTGGCGGATGATGCCGAACTCGTCGGAGATGCCGTTGCCGCCGAGCATGTCGCGTGCGGTGCGGGCGATGTCCAGCGACTTGCCGCAGGAATTGCGCTTCATGATCGAGGTGATCTCGACCGCGGCGGTGCCCTCGTCCTTCATGCGGCCCAGGCGCAGGCAGCCCTGCAGGCCCAGGGTGATTTCGGTCTGCATGTCGGCCAGTTTCTTTTGCACCAGCTGGTTGGCGGCGAGCGGCTTGCCGAACTGCTGGCGGTCCAGCACGTACTGGCGCGCGGTGTGCCAGCAGTCTTCCGCCGCGCCCAGCGCGCCCCAGGCGATGCCGTAGCGGGCCGAGTTCAGGCAGGTGAACGGACCCTTCAGGCCGCGCACCTCCGGGAAGGCGTTTTCTTCCGGGCAGAACACTTCGTCCATGACGATTTCGCCGGTGACGGAGGAACGCAGGCCGAATTTGCCGTGGATCGCCGGTGCACTCAAACCTTTCCAGCCTTTTTCCAGCACGAAGCCGCGGATCGCGCCTTCATCGTCCTTGGCCCACACCACGAACACGTCGGCGACCGGCGAGTTGGTGATCCACATCTTCGAGCCGGTCAGCGAATAGCCGCCGTCGACCTTGCGCGCGCGGGTGACCATCGAGGCCGGGTCGGAGCCGTGGTTCGGTTCGGTCAGGCCGAAGCAGCCGATCCATTCGCCGGTGGCCAGTTTCGGCAGGTATTTCTGCTTGGTTTCCTCGTTCGCGAATTCGTAGATCGGCACCATGACCAGCGAGGACTGCACGCTCATCATCGAGCGGTAGCCGGAATCGACGCGCTCGACTTCGCGCGCGATCAGGCCGTATGACACATAGTTCAGGCCCGGGCCGCCATACTGTTCCGGAATGGTCGGGCCCAGCAGGCCGAGTTCGCCCATTTCGCGGAAGATGGACGTGTCCATGGTTTCGTGGCGGAAAGCCTCGAGGATGCGCGGCTTCAGCTTGTCCTGGCAGTACGCGGCGGCGGCGTCGCGCACCATGCGCTCTTCGTCATTCAGCTGCTCGTTCAGCAGCAGCGGATCATCCCAGTGGAACTGGGCTTTACGGGGCGAATCGGAACGGCTCACAGGGACTCCTGTCTCAGAAGAATCTTGTTGGACGTGGGCGGTCTGGCGCCGCCCGGCTTCGAGCATTATAAAAATTGCTGGTGGTTGCGGCTTTTGAAATGGCGACGTTTATTTTCATTTTCGTCACCGCGGTCGGGGCCGCTGGCTGGACACCGGGGTCTGACCCCTCTACCGGGGTCGCGCCCCTGTCGTGCCGAACTGGCCGCCGTGGAAGATCAGGGCCGGCTGCGGATGCACGGCGCAGTCCTCGACTTCGCCGACGAAGATGACGTGGTCGCCTTCCGGATAGCGGCTGCGGTTGTGGCATTCGAACCAGGCGGTCACGCCTTTCAGGATCGGCTGGCCGGTGCGCGAGAGTTCGTAGTCGGTGCTGGCGAAGGGGTCTTCGCCGCGGCGCGAGAAACGCCGCGCGAGGTCTTCCTGGCCGGCCGAGAGCACATTGATCACGTAGTGCGAGTTGCCGCTGAAGATGGGCAGGCTGTTGGCCCTGTCGGACAGGCTCCACAGCACCAGCGGCGGTTCCAGCGACACGGAATTGAAGGAACTGGCGGTCAACCCGCGAAAACTGCCGTCGGCCAGGCGGGTGGTAATGACGGTGACGCCCGTCGCAAACTGGGACAGGGCCTGGCGGAAATGCGCGGAATCGAAACCGCGGGCGGCGGAGCGGGGAGAGCTGGTGTTCATTTGCGCCATTATGCCATCAACACCCCGGGCGCCCGGCCCCGCAACGGCGGGCATGCACGGCCGTGCGCTTTCGGTTACAGTGAAACCATGAAAAACTTCCATCCTGCAGAGGAAAACGTATGAGCCAGCAATCGGCAACCGATGTGGCGATTCTGGGCGGCGGATGTTTCTGGTGCCTGGAAGCGGTGTATCTGGAGGCGCGCGGCGTGACCCGCGTCGAATCCGGGTACATGGGCGGCGCCACCACCGGGCCGACCTATGAACAGGTGTGCGCCGGCACCACCGGCCATGCCGAAGTGGTGCGCCTGGAGTTCGACCCCAGCGTGATCTCCTACCGCGATCTCCTGGAGATCTTCTTCACCATCCACGACCCGACGACCCTGAACCGCCAGGGCAACGACGTCGGCACCCAGTACCGCTCGGTCATCTTCTTCACCTCGCCGGAACAGGAAGCGACGGCGCGCCAGGTGATGGCGGAAATGGCGGCGGTGTGGGACGCACCCATCGTCACGCAAATCCTGCCGCAGGAAACCTGGTACAAGGCCGAGGACTACCACCAGAATTACTTCGCGCAGCACCCGCTGCAGGGCTACTGCGCCTTCGTGGTGGCGCCCAAGGTGGCGAAGTTCCGCAAGACCTTCGCGGACAGGATGAAATAAGGTCGGCCGGCGCGGACCTCAATGCCGCGTCGACGTCAAATCGACCGCGCCGCTGCCATCGTACATGTAGGCCCTTGACCACGGCATCTGCGCCGGATCCTGTCCTGCCTTGCCGCACACGACCTGGTACAGGCTGATCCAGTCGTGCGCAAAGGCGTAGGCGCAACCCGCCAGGTAGACGTGCCAGATGCGGAAGGTCTTGGGATCGGCCAGCTGGCGGATGCGCGCGGCATTGGCTTCGAAGTTCTCGGTCCAGAGCGCGCAGGTGCGCGCGTAGTGGCGGCGCAGGTTTTCGACGTCGCGCACTTCGAGCCCGCCTTCCTGCATGCCGCGGATCACGCTGGAGAGGTGCGCCAGCTCGCCGTGCGGGAACACGTAGCGGCCGATGAATTCGCCGCTGCCATGGGGGCTGGCGCGATGTTCGATGTCGGTGGTCGTGATGCCGTGGTTCATCACCACGCCGCCCGGCGCCAGCAGCTGGTTCACGCGGGCAAAGTAGTCGGGCAGGTGCTGCACGCCCACATGCTCGAACATGCCGACGCTGGTGATGCGGTCGAATTCGCCGCCCACGTCGCGGTAGTCCTGCAGGCGGATTTCGATGCGGTCCTGCAGCCCGGCCCGGGCAACCCGTTCGCGGGCCAGCTCGAACTGGTTCTGCGACAACGTGACGCCAACACAACGGGCACCGAATTTCTGCGCCGCCCTCAGCACCAGCGCGCCCCAGCCGCAGCCGATGTCCAGCAGGGTATGGCCCGGCTGCACGCCGATCTTGGTGAGGATGTGGTCGATCTTGGCGGTCTGGGCGGTGGCCAGGTCTTCGTTGCCGGTCTCGAAGTAGGCGCAGGAATACACCATGTTCGGATCGAGAAATTCCTTGTAGAACTCGTTCGACACGTCGTAGTGGTAGCGGATCGCCTCGGCGTCCTTTTCACGGGTATGCGGCGAGACCAGGCGCAGCGCGCTGGCGACCTTGCTGGTGCGGGGCGGCTTGCCGGTCGATTCCGCCAGTGAATTGCCGATCTGGATCATGTCCGCCGCCCGTCCTTCGATCTCGAGCGCCCCTTCGACATAGGCCTCGCCGAGGCTGCCGAGGGTCGGCGACAGCAGGTAGCGCAGGCTGCCGGGTCCCGGCACGCGGATTTTCACGCGCGGCTGTTCGGATGACAGGTCGACCTGCTCGCCGTTCCACAGCTCGACGCGCAGCGGCAGGTTGTATTTGTTGCGGATGCCTGTGGTCCAGGCGGATAACTTCATCTGGTCGAACACGCGAAACCCCTCCGGCTGACGGAGCTTCGCCGAACCATCGCGGCTGTCGAAGCCCCTTACGGTTGCAAACGCTGCCGCGTCCAGCTGCCATCTTCCTGACGCGTGTATACGACACGGTCGTGGAAGCGTGAACGCCGCCCCTGCCAGAACTCGATCCGTTCCGGCACCAGTCGAAAACCGCCCCAGTTCTCTGGGCGCTGGGGCGTCTCTCCAACCTGTCGCGCAACGTCCTCGTAGTGGTGTTCGAGATCTGCGCGGCTGGCGATCGGCGCGCTTTGTCGAGACGCAATCGCCGACAGCCGGCTCTTCAGCGGCCGGCTGTTGAAGTATTTGTCGCTTTCTTCGGCAGAGGTGCGCTCGACTTTTCCTTCGATTCGCACCTGCCGTTCAAGTTCGCTCCAAAAGAATAGCAGACATGCAAACGGATTGCCGCTCAGTTGTTTTCCCTTCTGGCTGTCGTAGTTCGTGTACCAGGTGAAACCGCGGGCGTCGAACTGCTTGATCAGCACGATGCGCGAGCTCGGCCGGCCATCCTCGTCGACGGTCGACACCCCCATCGCGTTCGGTTCGTTGACCTCGGCCTTCAGCGCTTCTTCGAACCAGCGGGTGAACTGCTGGATCGGGTCATCCAGAACGTCGTTCTCGTCCAGGCTGGCCCGGCCGTAATCCTTGCGCAGGTCGGCCACGCGCTCGCCGACCGACACCGTGGTGCCCGGCGCCGGCACGCTGCCGCCCGGCATCGCCACGTCCGGCACGGCCGCCGTAGCCGTCTCTGCCGCCGGGTTGCCGGTGTCGATGCCGCGGCGGCGCTGCATGGCCTGGCCGAGCTGCCGCATCTGCTCGGGTCCGAACAGCCGCAAGGCCATCGGCGCCATCGTGTTTTCCTCGCGCTCCATATGCCCCAGGTAACGCTGGGCAAAGCGCTGCACGGTCGAGCTCGACAGTTGCGCGCCGCTGCCATCGGCGATGGCGGTCAGCTGTTCGTGCAGGTCCTGCCACATGGCATCCATGTCCTTGTGGTCCTGCAGGATCACCGGCGCCAGCGCCTGCAGGGTGGCGGCATCCTCGCCCTGGGCGATCGCGCGCAGCATCGGGATCAGGTCCTGCTCTTCGTCTTCGTGGTGCAGGTGGGCGGCCTTCTCGAAATACTTCAGTACCGCGCTGGCCGCCTGGCGCGCCTGCTCGTCGGCGCCATGTTGCGGCAGGTGCGCCAGCAGTTTTTCCAGCGTCGCCAACTGCTTGCGGATGCGTCCGTGGCAATGCTTGAGCACGGCGACAGGCTGGTCGAAATCGGGGGCGGTGTCTGGAAGAAGCGAGTTCATGGTGGCTGTTGCGGACGCGTAGAAAGAGAGAAAAATTTGGTTGACTGAAAGTTATTTTAGAGCAAGGACGCGCTTTCCGTCCGGTAAAATGGCGGGATCATGACGACATTATCTCTAGACGAAGTCGACTTCGAACGCCGCTTCGGCGGCATCGCCCGTCTCTACGGCGAGCGTGCACTGGAACGCTTCCGCAAGGCGCACGTTTGCGTCATCGGCGTCGGCGGCGTCGGTTCGTGGATCGTCGAAGCGCTGGCGCGCAGCGCGGTCGGCCGCCTGACCCTGATCGACCTCGATAACGTGGCCGAATCGAACATCAACCGCCAGATCCAGGCGCTGTCGACGACGGTCGGCATGCCGAAGATCGAGGCTTTGAGGCAGCGTATCGCGCTGATCAACCCCTATTGCGAAGTCGAGCTGGTCGAGGATTTCATCGACCCGGACAACATCCCGCAGATGGTCGCGCCGGGCAAGTTCGACTTCGTGTTCGACGCCATCGACAGCGTCAAGGCCAAGGCGGCCCTGATCGCCCACTGCCGCGACCATGCGATCCCCTTGACGGTGATCGGCGGCGCCGGCGGCCAGCTGGATCCGACGAAAATCGAGGTGCGCGACCTGGCCCGCACCGAGCAGGAGCCGCTGCTGAAGAAGGTGCGCAAGATCCTGCGCGCCCAGTACGGCTTCGCAAAGGGCGAGAAGAACAAGTACCACATCGACGCCGTGTTCTCGATGGAGCCGCTGCGCTATCCGGAAGCGGGCGATGCCTGCGCGATCGATGCCAACAGCATCACCGGGCTGAACTGCGCCGGTTTCGGCTCCAGCATGGTCGTCACCGCGACCTTCGGCATGGTTGCCGCCGGCCACATGCTGCGCAAATTGGCCGAGGAGGCGAATGCCGTGGTGGCGCCGGCTTTGGCCCCGGCCGCCAACGACGCTGTGCAAGGAGAGGTGGCCTTGTTATCATAGGTTCAGTTATTTACTGAACCATGAAAGAGGCTCCATGATCCGTCGTATCGCTTTCGTGACCCTGCTGCTGGCGGCCGCTGCCGCCGGCGCCCAGGATTCCACCCAGACCCAGGCCCAGACCACCGCGGCCAACCCCGGCAGCGCCCAGCAGGCCACCGACACCCCGGCCCAGCCGACCGCGCAGTCGACCGCGCCGCAGATCCAGATCATCGACACCGTCGTCGGCAAGGGCAAGGAAGCCACGATCGGCAGCACCGTCTACGTCAACTACACCGGCTGGTTCTACAAGCCCATGGCCAAGAAGCAGCGCGGCCGCAAGTTCGATTCCTCGCTGGACGCCGGCCGCGGCCCGCTCGACTTCCCGCTCGGCGCCGGCCGTGTGATCAAGGGTTGGGACCAGGGCGTGGCCGGCATGAAGGTGGGCGGCAAGCGTACCCTGATCATCCCGAGCGACCTGGCCTACGGCAAGCGCGGCTCGCCGGGCGGCATCCCGCCGGATTCGGACCTGATCTTCGACGTGGAACTGCTGGACGTTAAGTAAGTCAAATGACAACCTGACGCGGAGGTTTTGAACATGCGCATCGCGAACGACGTTACTGAACTGATCGGTAATACCCCTCTGGTGCGCATCCGGCGCCTGGCCCGGGACGGCGGCGCGGACGCAGTTGCCACGATCCTCGCCAAGCTGGAATTCTATAGTCCGGCCCACAGCGTCAAGGACCGGATCGGCCTGGCCATGATCGAGGCCGCCGAACGGGACGGCAAGATCGGGCCCGGCACCATCATCGTCGAACCGACCTCCGGCAACACCGGCATCGCGCTGGCGATGGTGTGCGCGTCGCGCGGCTACCGCTGCCGCCTCGTCATGCCGGAAACCATGAGCAACGAGCGCCGCATGCTGCTGCGCGCCTATGGCGCCGAGCTGGTCCTGACTCCCGGCCCGGAAGGCATGCTGGGCGCGATCCGCCGCGCCGAGGAAATCGTGGCCAGCGATCCGCAATGCTTCATGCCGCAGCAGTTCAACAATCCCGCCAACCCGGAAGTCCATCGCCGCACCACGGCCGAGGAAATCTGGCGCGACACCGACGGCAAGGTCGACATCCTGGTGGCCGGCGTCGGCACCGGCGGCACCATCACCGGCGTGGCCGAAGTCATCAAGGAACGCAAGCCCGGCTTCCGCGCGATCGCCGTGGAACCGGAAGCCTCACCGATGCTCTCCAAAGGCACCAAGGGCCCGCACCCGATCCAGGGCATCGGCGCCGGCTTCGTGCCGCAGGTGCTGAACACACACGCCTACGACGAAGTCATCACCGTCAGGAACGAGGACGCCTTCGAGACCGCGCGCGCGGCCGCCCGCGAGGAGGGGCTGCTGGTCGGGATCTCGTCGGGAGCGGCGCTGTGGGCGGCGATGCAGGTGGCCAAGCGGCCGGAGAATGCGGGGAAGATGATCGTGACCATCATTCCTTCGTTTGGGGAGCGGTACCTCAGCACGGCCCTGTACGCCAACTTGGCGGGCTGATTTTCGCGTGGGCACGGCGTGCCCACCCTGGCTTAATGCGCGTGCCCGGCGTGGGCATGACCGTGGTCGTGATCGTGGTCATGATCTTCGTGCGTCTCATGCAGCGCACAGCTGCTGTGCTTCGTCGTCCCTTGCTCCACCTGCAGCGTGCAGTGATGGATCGCGAAATCCTCGCGCAGGTGCTCGACGATGTGGTCGATCGCCTCGTCGCCCGGATACCCGCCCGGCATCACCAGGTGGGCGGTCAGCGCCGTCTCGGTGGTGCTCATCGCCCAGATGTGGACGTCGTGCACCTCGGTCACGCCGGCCTGCGAGGACAGGTAAGCCGTGACCCGGGTCGCGTCGACGCTGGCCGGCACGCCGGCCAGCGCCAGCTGCAGCGATTCCTTCAGCAGCGACCAGGTGCCGGCCACGATGATCACCACGATCACCAGGCTGACCGCCGGGTCGAGCCAGGTCCAGCCGGTGTACATCACCACCAGGCCCGCCACCACCACGCCCAGCGACAAGGCCGCGTCGGCCGCCATGTGCAGGTAGGCGCCGCGCACGTTGATGTCGTCCTTGCTGCCGGCCATGAACAGCCAGGCCGAGAAGCCGTTGATCAGCACGCCCACCGCCGCCACGATCGACACCGTGGTGCCGGCCACCGGCTCCGGATGCGCGAAGCGGTGGATCGCCTCCCAGGCGATGGCGCCGCAGGCCACCATCAGCAGCAGGGCATTGCCCAGCGCCGCCAGGATCGAGGTGCCGCGCAGGCCGTAGGTGAAGCGGCGCGTCGGCGCGGCTTTCGCCAGCAGGGCCGCGCCCCAGGCCAGCGCCAGGCCGAGCACGTCGGACAGGTTGTGGCCGGCATCGGCCATCAGCGCGGTCGAATTGGCGATGAAGCCATAGAAGAATTCGATGGCGACGAAGGCGATGTTCAGGCCGATGGCCAGCACGAAGGCGCGGCCGGCGTCGGCCGGGGCAGGGTGGTGGTGGCCGTGGCCATGGTCGTGATTGTGGTGAAGGCTCATGCGTCCAGTCCGGTTGGTGAATGGGGTTCGGCGAGGTGTTCGAACATGTTGGCGAGCAGCCCGCTGATGTGGGCATCGGCGGCCGTGTAGAACACCTGCTTGCCCTGGCGCTCCGCCTTGACGATGCGCGCGGCGCGCAGCAGGCGCAAGTGGTGGCTGACCAGGGAGCTCGACAGTTCGAGGGCGGCGGCGATGTCGCCCACCGCGATCGGCTTGGCCAGGCAGGCGAGCACGATACGCAGGCGGGTCGGGTCGCCCAGCAGGTGGAAGAGGTCGGCCAGTTCGTCGACCAGGTAGTCGAAGTCGTGTGGAGTGCTCATCTTTAACATGTGAAGAAGTGTTCATATGTTAAGCGGGTTAGCTTGGTTATGCAAGAAGAGCCTGTATTTATCGCTTGACGAATGACCGCCGGTCATTAAATAATGACAAAATACTGACCAATGGTCATTTAATTCGACGAGAGGATGCGATGAAAGACCTGAAAGGACAATGGGCGCTGGTAACCGGCGCATCGAGCGGTTTCGGCGTGGACTTCGCGCACCTGCTGGCCGAGCGTGGGGCCAATGTGGTGCTGGCAGCACGTTCGGTTGAGCCGATGGAAGGCCTGGCAACGGCGTTGCAGGCACAACATGGCGTACAAACGCATGTCGTCGGCATCGACCTCGCGCGTCCTGGCGTTGGCGTGGAACTGCGCGACCGGCTGGCGCGGGACGGCATTGCCATCGATGTCCTCGTCAACAATGCGGGCTATGGCGTGTATGGGGATTTCCTCGCGCAGCCGCTCGTACGCACCCTCGACATGATGCAGCTGAACATGCTGAGCCTCACCGAGCTGACGCATGCGTTTGCCGAAACGATGGTCCAGCGCGGCGGCGGCAAGATTCTGCTGGTGGCCAGCATCGGCGGCTACCAGGCGACGCCCACCTATGCCGCCTACAGCGCCACCAAGGCCTATGTGCTGCTGTTCGGCGAAGCCCTGCATGAAGAGCTGAAGCGGCGTGGCGTCACCGTCACCGTGCTGTCGCCCGGGATCACGGCGACGCGCTTCCTCGAAGTCTCCGGGCAGAAGCCGACGCTCTACCAGCGCATGGTCATGATGCAGAGCCGTCCGGTAGCGCGGCTGGGCCTGAAGGCACTATACTCCGGACGCGCGTCGATCGTGCCAGGCTGGCTGAATGCCTTGACTGCCTGGTCGAACCGGCTCATGCCGCGCATGGTGCAGCGGCGTGTCGCCTTTGCGCTGATGAAGAACTAGGAGTGCCGTGGCACGCAACGCATTGAGTGAAGACGAACGGGAAAGCCGCCGGCAAATCCTGCTGGAGGCGGCGCATCGCCTGTACCGCGAGCGCGGCGTGCTGCCGCCCGTCGCCGACATCGCGACTGCGGCCGGTCTGGCCAAAGGCACGGTCTATCTGTACTTCCGGACCAAGGAAGAGATCTTCGTGGCCCTGCTCGAAGACGGTTTTGCCCGGCTGTTCGCGGCGCTCGGTCCGGTGCTGGACGGCTTGCCGCGTGGCGGCGCGGCGGTGGCGGCGCAGTTTGCGCGCCACTTCGGACAGCTGGTTGCCGCCAGCGGCGACCTGCTGCCGCTGGCGGCGCTGGCCAATGCCGTGCTCGAACAGAACCTGCCGGTCGAACCGATGCGGCGCTTCAAGACGGCGCTGGCGCAGGGCATCGCCGCTGCCGGCGCGCGGCTGGAAGCGCATACCGGACTGGCGCCCGCCGGCAGCGGCGAGACGCTGCTGCTCCACACCTACGCGCTCACGCTCGGCCTGTGGCAGGCGCTGTCCTATCCGGCGGCATTGAAGATCCTGCTGAAGGAGCCTGAACTGCGTGGGTTGGACCGCGATTTCGCCAACGAGCTGGAAAACGCCATTGCCGCCCTATGGCGCGGCGCCTTCCACTAAATCAAGGCACCTGCCCATCCGCATCCCGCATCTCCACCTGCCCCAGGCCCAGATCCTTCAACTGCGGCAGCACCTTCGCCTTGTCCCCTACGGCAATCACCTTCATCCGCTCCGGCGCCAGATACTTGTTCGCCACCGCCTGCACCTGCGCCGCCGTCACCCGCCGGAACTGGTCCGGCAAACCACGCCAATAGTCGGGCGGCAGGTCGAACACATAGGTCTCCGCCAGGCTCGCGCCGATCGCGCTGTTGGTCTCGAACTGCCCCGGCAGCGAATACACCTGCGAATCGCGTGCGCCCGCCAGTTCGGACGCCGGCAGCGGCGATGCGCGCATCCCGCGCACTTCCTTGAAGATCTCGGCCACCGAGGGCCCGGTGACGTCGGTGCGCACGCTGCCGGCGATCGCGAAGGATCCCGGCGTGCGGTCGTAGCGGAAGCCCGAGAACACGCCGTAGCTGTAGCCCTTTTCTTCGCGCAGGTTCAGGTTGATGCGGCTCGAGAACAGGCCGCCGAGGGCCGCGTTCATGACCTGCATGGCCGGGTAGTCCGGGGTCTTGCGGCTGGCGCCGAGCAGGGTCATGCGCAGCGCGGTCTGCGGCGCGCCCGGCTTGTCGACCATGACCAGGCGCGCCTTGGTTCCTTCCGCGTCGCCCGGCAGCACTGGGGACGGCAGGATGCGCGGCCAGCCGCCGAAGCGCGCCTCGGCCATGCCGCGCAGCTCGTCCAGCGTGATGTCGCCGGAGACGATCAGGGCCGCGTTGGCCGGCACGTAGTGGCGGCGCCAGAACTGGTACAGGTCGTCGCGGGTCACGGCGCGGATCGCCTGCTCGGTGCCGAGCTGGCCGTAGCCGTAGGGGTGCTTCGCGCCGTACAGCGCGGAGGCAGCAGCGACCGCCGCCACCGCCTCCGGGTTGTCGCGCTGCTGGGTCAGGGCGCCGATGCGATCCGCGCGCTGGCGCTCGACTTCGGCGGTGGGGAAGGCCGGGTGCTGGACCACGTCGGCCAGCACGTCCAGCGCCTGGGCAAAGGTCGAGCGCAGCGACAGCAGCGACACCGTCGACGAATCCGTGCTGCTGGCGCTGCCGAGGAAGGCGCCCAGCTGGGCGATCTCGTCGGCGATGCGCGGCGCGCTGCGGGTGGCCGTGCCTTCCTCCAGCAGCTGCGCCGTGAAGCCGGCCAGGCCGGGCTGGTCGTCCGGGTTGGCGTCGGAGCCGCTTTTTACCACCAGCTCGGCCGCCACCAGCGGCAGCGCCGGGTTGTGGTGGTGGATCACGCGCAGGCCGTTCGCCAGCCGGAAGCTCTCGCCCTGCGGCAGCGTGAACTTCGGCGCCGGGCCGGCCTTCGGCGGCTGGCGGCGCCAGGCTTCGTCGCGGTTGATGCCGGCGGCGGCGGTTTTCGCGGCAGCCTTCACCGGCTGCGCGGCCGGATCGGGACCCAGTTCCGGCTTGCCCGGCACGCCCGCCACCAGCACGCGCGCATTCGGCTGCAGGTAGCTGCGCGCCACGCGCTGCACGTCGGCGGCGGTGACGCGGCGCAGGCGCGCGATGTCCTTCGGCAGGTAGCCCGGGTCGCCGGTGTACTGGTTGTACTGGTTGACCTGGTTGGCCAGGCCGGCGCCGCCCAGCTTCTCGATCGAGGTCAGCATCGCGGTCTCGATCGTGTTGCGGGCGCGTTCGACTTCCGCATCGGAAGGGCCGTTGTCGCGCAGCGCTTTCAATTCGGCGTCGATGCCGGTTTCCAGTGCGATCGGCTCGACGCCGGGACGGGCCGTCACGTCGATCATGAAAGTGGAGACGAGGGCGTTCGAGTTCTGCGCCGCCGCGGTGTCCTGGGCGATCTGGCGTTCGTACACCAGCGATTTGTACAGCCTTCCGGCCTTGCCGCCGGCCAGGATCTGGGCCGTGACGGCCAGTTCGGCATCGCCCGGCTGGTAGGCGGGCGGCGTCAGCCAGGCCATGTAGACGCGCGGCAGTTCGATGCGGTCCGCCACCGTCAGGCGGCGCTCGCGGGTGATCGGCGGCGTCGCCACATTGGGTTTCGCTACCGGCGCGCTGCGCTTGAAGCTGCCGAAATACTTCGCCACCAGGGCGCGCGTTTTCGCCTTGTCGATGTCGCCGGCGATCACGATGCTGGCGTTGTTCGGACCGTAGTAGCGGGTGAAGAAGTCGCGCACGTCGGCCAGTTTCGCGTTCTGGATGTCGGCGTGCGAGCCGATCACCGAGGCGTAATACGGGTGGCTCTTCGGGAACAGCGCGTGGTTCATCGCCTCTTCGACGATGCCGTAGGGGCGGTTCTCGACGCTCTGGCGGCGCTCGTTGCGCACCACGTCCTGCTGGTTCGACAGCGCGGCCTGGTCGAGCACGTCGAGCAGGTAGCCCATGCGGTCGGCATGCACCCACAGCGCCAGTTCCAGTTGGTTCGAAGGCACGGTGTCGTAGTAGTTGGTGCGGTCGTAGTCGGTGCTGCCGTTGCTGTCGGTGGCGCCGGCGCCTTCCAGCAGGCGGTCGGCCAGGCCGCGCGGGACGTGCCGGGTGGCGGCGAACATCATGTGCTCGAACAGGTGGGCGAAGCCGGTCAGCCCCGGCGCCTCGTTGGCGGGGCCGACGTGGTACCAGATGTTGACCGCGACGATGGGCAGGCGGTGGTCCTCGACCAGGATCAGTTCCAGGCCGTTCGGCAGCGTGGTCTTCTCGAAGGCGATCTGGGGCAGGGCGGTGGCCGGGGCCACGGTCTGGGCCGGGACGGACGGCGCCGCGACGGCCAGCATCAGGGCCAGGGAAGTCAGCAGCGTCGGCAGGCGGGTGTTCATGCGGGCTCCGTGCATCATGAATGGCAGACATCGCCGCCGCGGTCCGGCGGCGGCAGGCCGAGCGTGGTGAGCCGGGCGGACTCCAGGAATTCCCATTCGTAGCGGCCGTCCAGCAGGCGCAGGCGCAGCACGCCGGTGCGGCCGCTGTCGCGCATTTCACTGTGATCGACGGTCAGCAGGAACGGTGTCGGGTAGGCGCCGCCGGTGCCGACCACGAACTGGCGCATGCCGCGTGCGCGGTCGAGACGGCCGTCGGCGTCCTGCGGCGCGAAACGTTCGTAGTCGTGGTCGTGGCCGGACAGCACCAGTTCGGCGCCGGCCTCCATCAAGAGGCGCCAGGCGTCGCGCATCTTCGGGATGCTGCCATGGCCGCCGGAGCTGTACAGCGGATGGTGCCAGAACGCCAGCGTGCAGCGCGCCGGATGGCTGGCCAGGTCGGCGCGCAGCCATGCGATCTGGGCCTGGTGGGCGGCGGGCTGCAGGTTGCTGTCGAGCGAGACGATGTGCCAGCCTTCGATATCCAGGCTGTAGTAGCCGCGCCCGGCGCGTTCGCCGAAGTAGGCGAAGTAGGGCGCGGCCTGCGGCGTGTAATACTCGTGGTTGCCGGGCGCCGGCCAGGTGCGGTCCTTGAAGCGGCCCCAGGTCGGTTCGTAGCAGTCGCTGAATTCCTTCGCCCGGCCGCGCGGATAGGTATGGTCGCCCAGGGTCAGCACCATCGCGTACGGATCGGCGGCCAGGCCTGCGGCCACGGTGCGGGCGGTATCGGCCGCGCCGGCATAGGCGGCGTCGGGATAGGCGCAGCGGGCGATGTCGCCGGCCGCATAGACGGTCGTGTCCGCGGATGCCGAGGCAGCCAGCAGCAGGCTGCCGATTGCCGCCAGGCCTGCGCGTGTCGCGAAAGCCGGCACCCCTTACTCGAGGAAGCGCAGCAATCCGGCCAGGGCGTGGGCCACGGTCTGTTCGCGCACGGCGCGGCGGTCGCCCTGGAATACCAGGCGCTCGGTATAGGTGGCGCCGCCCTTCGACCAGCCGAAGCAGACGGTGCCGACCGGCTTGCCCGGCACGGCGCCGGTGGGGCCGGCGATGCCGGTGGTCGACACGGCGACGTCGGCGTTGCTGTTCGCGACCGCGCTCTCGGCCATTGCCGCGGCCACCTCGACGCTGACGGAGCCGAACTGCGCGATCAGCGCGGCCGGCACGTCCAGCATCTCGGTCTTGGAAGCGTTCGAATAGGTCACGAAACCGCACTCGAACCAGCCGGTCGATCCGGGGATCTCGGTAATCGCCTGGGACACGCCGCCGCCGGTGCAGGACTCGGCGGTGGCCAGCAGCAGCCCCTTCGTTTCCAGCAGCTTGCCGACCTTGGCCGCCAGTTCAAGAATAGTGTTCTCCATCTCGCTCCCCCTGTTGATCGTCCGTCGGACCATTCTAGCGCGCCTCGGTGCGGTGTGCGCTAAAACAATAGTGCAATTTTTGCATGTCGTTCCGTGCGACATCGTTCTGAAACCTGCTGCTATTCTGCTCGCCTTGCTTAGAAGTAGGAATCACATGTCGCTCGCACGTTTCACGACGCTGGTGCGGCGCATGGCGGAGGCGGCATGATCGGCCAGCGTTCGATCCGCACCAAGCTGGTGACGATCGTGATGTCGACCACGCTGGCGGCGCTGGCGGTATCGGTCGGCACCGTGGTCGCTTACGACCTGCGCGGCTACCAGCATGCACTGCTGAACGATCTCTCGACCCAGGCCGAGCTGATCGGCCACATGACCTCCGCCGCGCTGTCCTTCGACGATCCGCGCCTGGCGCGCGAGAACCTGGCGATGCTGCGCGCGCGTCCGACGCTGCGCGCGGCCGCCATCTACGACGAGCACGGCGCCCTGTTCGCTTCCTACCTGGCGCCGGACGCGACCAGCAGCTTCCCGCCCCATCCGGACAAGCCCGGCAAGAACGCCAGGACTTATGTGCGGGACGGCGACGAGATCATCCTGTCCAAGCCCATCGTCGAAAATGGCGAGATGCTGGGCACGGTCTACCTGCGTTCGACCAACATGCTGATGTCGCGGGTGCGCGATTACCTCCTGATCTGCATCGGCACGACCCTGCTGGCGCTGCTGGTGGCGTACTTGCTGGTGCGCCGCCTGGGCCACACCATCACCACGCCGATCGACGCCATCACCAACATCGCGAAGGAAGTCGTGCAGAAGCGCGACTATTCGCGCCGCGCGCCGCGCATCAGCGAGGACGAAGCGGCGGCGCTGGTCGACTCCTTCAACGCGATGCTGATCGAGATCGAGCAGCGCACCCTGGCGCTGGAAAATTCGAATCGCGAGATCGCGCGCGAAGCGCTGGAACGGGCCCTGGCCCAGCAGGAAGTGATGCGCCTGAACCAGGACCTCGAAGAGCGCGTGCAGGAGCGCACGATGCAGATGGAACTGGCGAATTCCGAGCTGGAGCTGGCCATCGAGGAGGCGCGCAACGCCAACCAGGCCAAGTCGGCCTTCCTGTCGTCGATGAGCCACGAGCTGCGCACGCCGCTCAACGCCATCCTCGGCTTCGCCCAGATCCTCGCCGCCGACGGCATGCCCACCACGCCCGAACAGAAGAAGGAATTCGCCGGGCATATCCTGAAATCCGGGCGCCACCTGCTCACGCTGATCAACGAGATCCTCGATCTCGCCAAGGTCGAGGCGGGGGCGCTGACGCTGTCGATGGAGCCGGTGGGGCTGGCCGAGGTGCTGGTCGAATGCCAGGCCATGATCGCACCGCTGGCGGCGGCGCGCGGCATCCGCGTCCGCTTTCCGGAGAATGCCGCGGTCCTGGTCCTGGCCGACCGCACGCGCCTGAAGCAGGTGCTGCTGAACCTGTTGTCGAACGCGGTCAAGTACAACCGCGAGGGCGGCGACGTAACCGTGGAATGCACCGCCTGCGGGCCGGACCGGCTGCGCCTGTCGGTGGTCGATTCCGGCATGGGCCTGCGTCCGGACCAGGTGGCCGCGCTGTTCCAGCCCTTCAACCGGCTCGGGCAGGAGAACGGCGCCCAGGAGGGCACCGGCATCGGCCTGGTGTTCACCAAGCGCCTGGTCGAGATGATGAAGGGCGACATCGGCGTCACCAGCACGCCGGGCGTGGGCTCGACCTTCTGGATCGAACTGTCGGCCGCCGCGCCGCTGGTGCAGCTGGCGGCGCCGGCGCAGGACCAGGCCGGCGCCGCCGCGGCAGCGCCCGCGGCAGAAGAAGCACGCACCATCCTCTACATCGAGGACAATCCGGCCAACCTGCGCCTGGTGCAGGAAATCCTTGCCTTCCGCACCGGCGTGCGCCTGCTGTCGGCGCCGGACGGCCATGCCGGGCTGGCGCTGGCGCACACCCACCGGCCGGCCATCGTCCTGATGGACCTGAACCTGCCCGGCATGAGCGGCTTCGAGGTGCTGGCGCAATTGCGGCGCGATCCGGCGACCGCCCACATCCCGGTGCTGGCGCTGACGGCGAACGCCATGCCGCGCGATATCGAGCGCGGCCTGTCGGCCGGCTTCGCGCGCTATCTCACCAAGCCGATCGACATCGAACAATTCAATGAGGCCATCGACAGCGTGCTGGCCCAGCGCGCCGCAGAAGAAAGGACCGCCCCATGAGGACAGCACCATGATTTCGCCCTCGGACATCCGGCGCGCACGCATCCTGATCGTCGACGACGAACCGGTCAACGTGCAACTGCTCGAATTCCTGCTCAAGACCAGCGGCTACGACCAGGTCGCGAGCACCACCGACCCGCGCCAGGTGGCGACGCTACACCTGCAGCACCGCTACGACCTGATCATCCTCGACCTGCAGATGCCGCACATGGACGGCTTCCAGGTGATGGAAGCGCTGAAGCCGATGGAGCGCGAGTCCTGGCTGCCGGTGCTGGTGGTGACGGCGGAACCGGACAAGAAGCTGGCCGCGCTCGAGGCCGGGGCGCGCGATTTCATCGGCAAGCCTTTCGACACGGTCGAGGTGCTGACCCGCATCCGGAACCTGCTGGAAGTACGGTTGTTCCACAAGGAGTCGCGCGAGTACGGTGCGCGCATGGAGCGCAAGGTACGCGAGCGCACCGCCGAGCTGCAGCGCTTCCGCGGCGCGATGGACGCCACCGCCGACGCCATCTTCCTGGTCGACGCGCGCAACATGGCGATGCTCGACGTCAGCGACGGCGCCTGCCGCATGCTGGGTTTTTCGCGCGAGGCGCTGCTGCGCATCGATCCGATGGCGCTGGGCCTGGCCGAACGGGCCCAGTTGGAGCGCTATGCCGATCCGGAGTCCGCGCCGCGCGAGCACGACATCGTCGAGACCGAACTGCTGCGCGCCGACGGCCAGGGCGCGGTGCCGGTCGAGATCAGCTGGCAGCTGCAGCAGCTGGACCAGATGCGCATGCTGATCGCGGTGGCGCGCGACATCAGCGAGCGCATCCATGCGGCCCAGCGCCTGAAGCACATGTCGAACTACGACACCCTGACCGGCCTGCCGAACCGCACGCGCTTCTTCCAGACCCTGCGCGACACCATCGAGCTGGCCCAGGACAAGAACTGGCGCATCGCGGTGCTGTTCATCACCCTGGACCGCTTCAAGGTCATCAACGATTCGCTCGGGCCGGCGTTCGGCGACGAGCTGCTGGGCCAGTTCAGCACGCGCCTGGTGCGCCTGCAGCCGCTGCGCGACAGCATCGGCCGCCTGGGCGGCGACGAGTTCGCGATGATCCTTACCGCCACACCGGAGGAGAAGGAAGCGGAAGCGGTCAGCCTCGCCAACGAAGTGCGCGAGGCGCTGCGCGCGCCGTTCGACCTGAACGGCCAGCAGGCGGCGCTGACGGCCAGTATCGGCATCGCCATGTACCCGGACGACGCCACCGACCCCGGCACCCTGGTCAAGTATGCCGACGTGGCGATGGTGCGCGCGCGGGAAGCGGGGCGCGACGGCTACCGCTTCTTCACGGCCGGCATGAACGTGCAGGTGCTGGCGCGCCTCGACCTGGAAATGGCGCTGCGCGGCGCGATCGACGACAACCAGTTCGAGCTGCACTACCAGCCCAAGCTCGACCTGCATACGGGCCGGGTCAGCGGCGTCGAAGCGCTGCTGCGCTGGCGCCGCCCCGGCTTCGGCCTGGTCTACCCGGCCGAGTTCGTGCCGCTGCTGGAAGAGAACGGCATGGTGGTGCGCGCCGGTTCCTGGATCATCGACGAAGCCTGCCGCCAGATCGCCGCCTGGAACAAGCAGGGCGTGCGCGACGTGCGGGTGGCGGTGAACGTCTCCAGCCGCCAGTTCGTCGAGGGCGACCTGGAAGGCGACATCCGCACCGCGCTGGCGAAGCACGGCGTCGAACCGGGCCTGCTGGAGCTGGAGCTGACCGAGAGCGCGCTGATGTCGAACTTCGAGCACACGATCCAGGTGCTGGAGAGCCTGAAGGCGCTCGGCATCCGCATCGCCATCGACGATTTCGGCACCGGCTATTCGAGCCTGGCCTACCTGAAGCGCTTCCCGATCGACAAGCTGAAGATCGACATCGCTTTTGTCCGCGACATCACCACCAATCCGGACGATGCGGCCATCGCACTCGCCATCATCAGCATGGCGCACAGCCTGCACATGCAGGTGATCGCCGAAGGCGTGGAATCGCGCGCCCAGATGGCGCTGCTGCGCCGCCACTTCTGCGACGAGATCCAGGGCTTCCACTTCGCGCGCGCGCTGCCGCCCGACGAGCTGGGCAAGCTGGTGCTCGAGAACCGTTCCCAGCCGACCCGTCCCGCGGCCGACGACCGCAACGTGCAAACCATGCTGGTGGTGGACGACGACGTGAACGTGCTGGCAGCCCTGCACCGCCTGTTCCGGCGCGATAACTACCGCGTGCTGACGGCGGCCACGCCGGCCGAAGGCTTCGAGTTGCTGGCGCTGTACCACGTGCAGGTGATCCTGTGCGACCAGCGCATGCCGGCGATGAGCGGCATCGAATTCCTCAGCAAGGTGAAGGAGATGTACCCGGACACCATGCGCATCATCCTGTCCGGCTACACCGGCGTCGACACCGTGCTCGATTCGATCAACCGCGGCGCGATCTACCGCTTCTATACCAAGCCGTGGAACGACAATGAGCTGCGCGACAACGTGCGGCTGGCGTTCAGGCAGTACTGGCTGACGCACGGGCCGTATGACGACCGCAAGACGCCGCGGGACGAGGAGGCGGCGTGATCAGGCGAAGTGGTCCCAGCCGCGCAGTTCCATTGACAGCGGCGCACCGTTGCCGTCGACCAGGCGCAGGCCCGGTTCGCCCTCGATCCGGCCCACGCGCGTCACCGGCGTACCCGACTGCGCACCCGCCGCCAGGATCGCCTCCCGGTTCCGTGCCGGCGCCGTGAAGCACAACTCGTAATCGTCCCCGCCCGCGGCCGTGAAGCGCCGCCGCAGTGCCTGGGACTGGCGCGCCAGCGCCGGCCCGGCCGGCAGCGCATCGGCGTCCAGCACCGCCCCCACTTGCGAGGCAGCCAGGATGTGCCCGAGATCGCCGGCCAGGCCATCCGAGATGTCCAGCGCCGCATGCGCCAGCCTTCCTTCGGCCAGCATCCGGCCCAGGGCCACGCGCGGCGATGGCGCATGCAGGCGCGGTGCGGCCAGCAGCCGGTCCGCCTCCGGCAGCACGAGTTCGCCCAGCGCATCGGCCAGCGCCAGGCGGGCGTCGCCCAAGGTGCCGGAAATCCAGATGTCGTCGCCGGCGCGGGCGGCGTCGCGCCGAAGTGCCGTGCCGGGCGCGAGTTCCCCGAAAATGGTGATGCAGACGTTCAGCGGGCCCTTGGTGGTGTCGCCGCCCACCAGTTCGCATCCGTGGGCATCGGCGAGCGCGAACAGGCCGCGCGAAAAGCCGTCCAGCCAGGCCGGCTCGGCAGAGGGCAGGGCCAGCGCCAGTGTGAAGCCAAGCGGAGCGGCGCCCATCGCCGCCAGGTCCGACAGGTTGACGGCCAGGCATTTGTGGCCGAGGTCGAAGGCATCGGCGCCGGCCAGGAAATGCCGGCCCTCGACCAGCATGTCGGACGAGACGGCCAATTGCATGCCCGGCGTGGGCGCCAGCAGGGCGCAGTCGTCGCCCACGCCGAGCACGGTGCGGCCGGTGGCATCGGCGCGCTGGCGGCGGGTGAAGTACCGTTTGATGAGGTCGAATTCGGAGAGCATCCCGCGATTCTAATCCGGGGAAGGCGGGATGCGTCCGCTTCAGGCCTCGGTGGTGCTCAGTTACTCAACGCCAGCCCGCCCTCGGTGACCAGGTTGCGGTCGGCGGCGGCGTTGTCGTAGTCGACCACTTCCTTGCCGTTGGCATCGCTATGCACGATGCGCACTTGCAGGCGCTTGCTGCCCTGGACCTCGGCCTGGAAGCGGTATCCCGGGCGGCCGTTGTAGCGTCCCGTGCCTTCCATACGGACCAGCTGGCCGCCTGCCGCGGTGGCGCTGAGCTGTTCGCTGCGGAAATGGAAGGGGCCGCTCAGGCTGAAGGTGGGCACTGCGGTGACGGCTGCAGCCGATTTGGCGGCCGTACCGCCTGCCGATGACACCGGCGCCCACAGCGCGAAGCGCAGGCCCTGCGCCGCCTTGCCTTTTTCCGTGGCCCCTTGTGCCCCGCGCGCCAGCGTGCCCAGGCCGCCGACCGCCGCCAGTCCGGGCGCGTTGACCACCACGTCGCGCTGCGTTTCGGTGCTGCGGCCGCCCGAATCCGTCACGCGCACCGTCAGCGTGTAATAGCCGGCGCTGCAGAAGCGGTGCTGGAAGCTCACTTCGCCGACGCCGCCCGCTTCGTGCACCAGCGGATGGGGAGAGACGCAGCCGTCGCTCCATTCCACCTTGGCCCTGTGGGTCTGAGAGGGAGCGTTGTCCGTGAAGCCGAGGGCGAGACCGACATCCTGGCCGACGCTGACGGTGGTGGGCAGGTTGCGCACCGGTCCGAGCACCGGCGCGTCCGTGCCGCGCTTGCCGGGCCGCAGCAGCACCAGGCCGGCATTCGAATAGGCCAGGATGTCGCCGGCGTCGTTGATCGCCGCGCCGGCCTGCAGCACCAGGCCGGCGGGCGGGCGGTAGAGGCGGGTGTTCAGGTCGATCGGCGCCGTCAGGCCGTCCCAGCGGACGGCGCGCAGCTCGCCGCCGGTGCTCAGCCGGATGCCGCCGACGATCTGGGTGCGGTTGTTCAGCGCAAACGCATCGGTTTCGACGCCGGGGCCGCGCGGCAGCAGCCGCAGGCCCAGCGCGCGCGACCACAGATAGCCGCCGTTACCGCCGGAGAAGTCGGTGTCGCCGACCGTCTCGCCGCGGTCGTTGAAGTCGGCCACCAGGCGGCTGCCGCCGCCCTGGGCGCCGGTCGGTATCAGGCCGACGCCCGGATTCCAGTAGAAACCCAGCTCGGTGTCGTTGCTCGTGTTGTCGGACGTGCCGGCGGCTTCGCCCCGTTCGTTGACGAAGCGGGTGAAGGCGCGGAAGCCGCCCAGGGTGCCGAGGTCGGTGAGCGCGCCGGCCGGATTCCAGATCGTGGCGTGGATCGCGCCGGACGGAATGACGTCCATGAAGCCGCCGGTGCGCGCGTAATTGTTGATCGCCCAGGCTTCGGAGCCCGACAGCGGCAGGGGACCGAGGAAGACGATGCGGCCGTCCGGATCCCAGCGCACCGCGCGCCGCGACACTTCCGGCACCGGCATCAGGCCCGCCACCTGGTTCCTGTCGTTGATGTCGCGGGCGCTTGCGCCTTCCGCGCCGGGCAGCGCCCGCATGCCCCGCGCCACCGTCCAGGTGAAGGCGCGCAGGGCGCCGAAGGGAGCGGTGTCGTCGGTGGATTCGCCGACCACCACGCCGCGGTTGTTCAGGCCGCGCGCCAGGGTGTAGCCGCCGCCCAGCGAACCGAGGTCGTGCAGCCGGTCGCCGTCGAAGAAGCGCTGGGTGCCGAACACGAAGGAGCCGACCGCGGCCTGGCCTTTCTCGTTCAGCAGGGGAAAGGCGCCGCCTTCCGGATCGAGGTTGATGACACTGTACAGGCAGCCGCAGGCGGCCGCCGCGGCCTCGCTGAGCGTTTCCGGGTTGGCCGTGAGCGCGGGCGAGGCCTGGCCGGCCGCGCCGGCGATGCCGCTGGCCGCCAGCGCGAAGGGTGCGACGAGAGCCGCCAGCGTCTTTCCGCGCAAGGCATGCCTGTTGTTCCGGGCTTGAATCATGGTGCGTTCCTCTTGCCGTGATGGTCGTTGCGGGCACAGGTCCTGTGCAGCCTGGCGCGGTCGATGCCCGTATTTATGCATCCCGCATCAGTGCCGCCACCAACTCTACGGTCGATGGTGCGGTGCAGCGCTGACTCCGCACAAACTTCGGCGGCCATTTCAGAGGTGAAAGAGCTGGCCGGGAAGGCGGGCCTCGGCCGTTTCAGGCTGCCGTTGGTAAAAATACGTACACGATTAGAGTATTCACTCTGATAAAATCGTAGGCCCCCCAGTCAGTTCAGTACAGGAAGGCCTGCGAAGCATGGATTCGTCAATCGATAAAAAAGAAGAATTACGCCAACAACTGCGTGCTGCAGCGCTCGAATACCACCAGATTCCCCGTCCCGGCAAGATTTCCGTCACCGCGACCAAGCAGTTGATCAACCAGCGCGACCTGGCGCTGGCCTACTCGCCGGGCGTGGCCGCGCCCTGCGAAGAGATCGTCAAGGATCCGGCCACCGCCTATAAATACACGGCGCGCGGCAACCTGGTCGCCGTCATCTCGAACGGCACCGCCGTGCTCGGCCTGGGCAATATCGGTCCGCTGGCCAGCAAGCCGGTCATGGAAGGCAAGGGCGTGCTGTTCAAGAAGTTCGCCGGCATCGACGTCTTCGACATCGAGATCAACGAAACCGATCCGGACAAGCTGATCGACGTGATCGCCGCGCTGGAGCCCACCTTCGGCGGCGTCAACCTCGAGGACATCAAGGCGCCGGAGTGCTTCTACATCGAGCGCAAGCTGCGCGAGCGCATGAAGATCCCGGTCTTCCACGACGACCAGCACGGCACCGCCATCATCGTCGGCGCCGCCATCCTGAACGGCCTGAAGGTGGTCGGCAAGGATCTCAAGAACTGCAAGCTGGTGGTCTCGGGCGCGGGCGCGGCGGCGCTGGCCTGCCTCGACCTGCTGGTCGACCTCGGCTTCCCGATCGAGAACATCTTCGTCACCGACCTGGCCGGCGTGGTCTACAAGGGCCGCACCGAGCTGATGGACCCGGACAAGGAGCGCTTCGCCCAGGACACCCCGCACCGCTCGCTTTCCGAAGTCATCCCGGGCGCCGACATCTTCCTGGGCCTGTCCGCCGGCGGCGTGCTGAAGCCGGAGATGGTCGCGAACATGGCGCCGAATCCGCTGATCCTGGCGCTGGCCAACCCGAATCCGGAAATCCTGCCGGAAGACGCGAAGGCCGTGCGCAGCGACGTCATCATCGCGACCGGCCGTTCGGACTACCCGAACCAGGTCAACAACGTCCTGTGCTTCCCCTACATGTTCCGCGGCGCGCTGGACTGCGGCGCCAGCACCATCACGCGCGAGATGGAAATCGCGGTGGTGCATGCGATCGCCGACCTGGCCCATGCCGAGCAGTCGGACATCGTGGCATCGGCCTATGGCATCGCCAATCTGTCCTTCGGTCCGGAATACCTGATCCCGATGCCCTTCGACCCGCGCCTGCTGACCCATATCGCACCGGCGGTGGCGAAGGCCGCGATGGACGGCGGCGTCGCCACCCGTCCGATCGCGGACCTGGCCGCCTACGCCGAGAGCCTGGAACAGTTCGTGTACCGCAGCGGTTCCTTCATGAAGCCGCTGTTCCAGGTCGCCAAGAGCACCCCGCCCGAGCTCAAGCGCATCGTCTACGCCGAGGGCGAGGACGAGCGCGTGCTGCGCGCCGTGCAGGTGGTGGTCGACGAGAACCTGGCGCGCCCGATTCTGGTCGGCCGCCCGGCGGTGCTGGAACAGCGCATCGAGAAATTCGGCCTGCGCCTGAAGGCCGGCGTGCACTTCGACGTCATCAACCCCGACTTCGACGAGCGCTACCGCGACTACTGGCAGACCTATCACCAGATGGTGATGCGCAAGGGCGTGACCCAGGACATGGCCAAGCTGGCGATGCGCCGCCGCCATACCCTGATCGGCGCGATGATGGTCCACAAGGGCGACGCCGACGGCATGATCTGCGGCACCTACGGCACCACCCACGCCCACCTGGAATTCATCGACAAGGTGCTGGGCCTGCGTCCGGGCGCCAACGTCTATGCGGCAATGAACTTCATCATCACCGAAGAGCGCCAGCTGGCGATGGTCGACACCCACGTCAACGAGAACCCGACCGCGGAAGAGCTGGCCGAGATCACCATCATGGCGGCCGAGGAACTCGAGCGCTTCGGCATCGCGCCGCGCGCGGCCCTGCTGTCGCACTCGAACTTCGGCACCTCGAACAGCGCATCGGCGCAGAAGATGCGCGCCGCGCTGGCCCTGGTGCAGCAAAAGGCGCCGAGCCTGGAAGTGGATGGCGAAATGCACGGCGACGCCGCCCTGGATTCGAAGCTGCGCGCCAAGATCATGCCGCAGTCGACCCTGAAAGGCGACGCCAACCTGGTGGTCATGCCGAACATCGACGCCGCCAACATCGCCTACAACCTGCTCAAGACGGCGGCCGGCAACGGCATCGCGGTGGGTCCGGTGCTGCTGGGCTGCGCCCGCCCGGTGCATATCCTGACGCCGTCGGCGACCGTGCGCCGGATCGTCAACATGACGGCGCTGTGCGTGGTGGATGCGGTCGCCGCACGTTAATATTTAACATTCGACCCATGAAGAAAGGCCGTTCGCGGCCTTTTTTCATGGGCGTTTACAGAGTGGGCGCCTTAGGATTGTCCTGAGACTGTAGAAGTTCCCTACATTTGGAGAAGGTGTAATCATTTTTGAGGCAAAAGTAACAATGCGTAATCACGCGCCGTTGCTTGCGCTTTTCAAGGGATAATACTTCAGTATATGTTGCGTCTTTTGCACGATTTCTCCTGAGCAAGGCTTCAAGCGTTGACTCTGTTACAATGATCCTCTTGACGCCGGACGCCTGCCGCGACGGCATCCCCGACCAGCACCTGGAAATACCTTAGAACATGCAAACAACGAAAAGAGCCCTGATTACCGGCATTACGGGCCAGGATGGCGCATATCTTGCGCAGCTGCTCCTGGAAAAGGGGTATCACGTGACCGGCACCTTCCGCCGGTCCAGCTCGGTCAATTTCTGGCGCATCGCGGAACTGGGCATCGAAAATCACCCGAACCTGTCGCTGGTCGAATACGACCTGACCGACCTGTCGTCCAGCATCCGCCTGATGGAAACCGCGCGCCCGGACGAAGTCTACAACCTGGCGGCGCAGAGCTTCGTCGGCGTGTCGTTCGAGCAGCCGGTCACCACCGCCTCGATCACCGGCCTGGGCGCCGTCAACCTGCTGGAAGCGATCCGCATCGTCGATCCGAAAGCGCGCTTCTACCAGGCCTCGACCTCCGAAATGTTCGGCAAGGTGCAGGCCGTGCCGCAAATCGAAAGCACCCCGTTCTACCCGCGCAGCCCGTATGGCGTGGCCAAGCTGTATGCGCACTGGATGACCGTCAACTACCGCGAGTCCTACGGCATCTTCGGCAGCTCCGGCATCCTGTTCAACCACGAGTCGCCGCTGCGCGGCCGTGAATTCGTGACCCGCAAGATCACCGACTCGGTCGCCAAGATCGTGCTGAACAAGCTCGACGTGCTCGAGCTGGGCAACCTGGACGCCAAGCGCGACTGGGGCTATGCGAAGGAATACGTGGAAGGCATGTGGCGCATCCTGCAGGCCGATCATCCGGACACCTACGTGCTGGCCACCAACCGCACCGAAACCGTGCGCGACTTCGTGAGCATGGCCTTCAAGGGCGCCGGCATCGACGTCGAATGGAAGGGCCAGGGCGAAGAGGAAACCGGCCACTGCGGCCGTACCGGCAAGCTGCTGGTGCGCGTGTCGCCGAAGTTCTACCGTCCGGCCGAAGTCGACCTGCTGATCGGCGATCCGACCAAGGCCCAGCGCGAACTGGGCTGGAAAGCGCAGACCACGCTGGAGCAGCTGTGCCAGATGATGGTCGATGCCGACCTGCGCCGCAACGAACTGGGTTTCTCGTTCTGACATGAACCGCATGGTCACGGAGGAAATCGTGAGCCTGGGTACACCGCGCGAAGGCGAGGGCAAGCGCGCCCTGATCACCGGGCTGCGCGGCTTCACCGGCTATTACATGGCGCGCGAGCTGAGCGCGGCCGGCTACCACGTCCACGGCACCGTGCTGCCGGGCGAGCCTACCGGCCCGGACATCTTCGCCGTCGACCTGCTCGACCGCGCCGCGGTGGCGGCGGCGGTCGAACAGGTGCGGCCGGACGTGGTGGTGCACCTGGCCGCCATCGCCTTCGTGGCCCACAACGATGCCGACCAGATGTACCGCGTCAACGTGGTCGGCACCCGCAACCTGCTGGAAGCGCTGGCCGCCGGCTCGCACAAGCCGTCCAGCGTGCTGCTGGCCTCGTCGGCCAACATCTACGGCAACGCCGACGTCTCCATCATCGACGAAAGCGTGGCGCCGAGCCCGGCCAACGACTACGCGGTCAGCAAGCTGGCCATGGAATACATGGCGCGCCTGTGGATGGACAAGCTGCCGATCACGATCGCGCGCCCGTTCAACTACACCGGCGTGGGCCAGGCCGAGAATTTCCTGCTGCCGAAGATCGTGTCGCACTTCCGCAAGGGCGCGCGCCGCATCGAGCTGGGCAACCTGGCGATCGCGCGCGACTTTTCCGACGTGCGCATGGTGGCCAGGAGCTACCGCCGCCTGCTGGCGGCAGCGCCCGCCGGCGAAGCCTTCAACGTCTGCTCGGGCCGCTCGCATTCGCTGGAAAGCCTGGTTGACATGATGAGCGACATTGCCGGCTACCGTATCGAAGTGCACGTCAATCCGGCCTTCGTGCGCGCCAATGAAGTGCTGACGCTCACCGGCAGCAATGCCAAACTGTTCGATGCGATCGGCGAAGTCGAATCGGCCCCGCTGGTCGAAACGCTGCGCTGGATGTACACGGCGTGAATGGTGTGCATGTCGGCCTGGGAACGACCATGATCGAACCGGGTTTCAATGGCGGACGGCTGGACGGCATCGGGGTCTACACCCAGGCGCTGCTGCGCCATCTGCCGGAAGCCGGCTGCGAAGTCTCGCCGTACTCCTGGCCAAGCGGCGCGACGCCGCCGAGCGTGGGACAGGCCCTGCCGCAATCCTTCGGCCGCGCCAGCCTGATGGATGTGCTGACGCCGTCGGTGCACCGGGTCCACATGCCGGTCGACGTGTTCCACGTGACCGATTACCGCGTGGTGCGGATGGATTGCCCGGTGGTGGCGACCCTGCACGACGCGCTGCCGATCAAGCATCCCGAGTGGTGCAATCCGCGCCTGCGTCGCATGAAGAACTGGCTGCAGCGCAAGGCGGCGCAGAAGGCCGACCACGTGATCGCCGTGTCGCAGTATGCGGTCGAGGAACTGGTCGAATGCTTCGGCGTCGACGAAAGCCGCATCTCGGTGGTGCCGAACGGCGTCGACGAGGAATGGCTGGAGCCGGCGCCGCCGGGCGAGGTCGCGGCCACGCTCGAGGCGCACGGCCTGCGCCCGGGCTATTTCCTGTTCGTCGGCACGCTGCAGCCGCGCAAGAACGTCGAGCGCCTGCTGGAAGCCTGGCTGGCGCTGCCGGCGGCGGTGCGCAGCGAGCGCCAGCTGGTCATCGTCGGCAATGCCGGCGCGCGCTCCGAAGAGCTGCTGCGCCGGATCGCCGCGGCAAGGGAAGAAGGCGCCGGCGTGGTCTGGCTGAACCGCCTGACCGACGGCACCCAGCTGCGCCACGTGTATGCCGGCGCCGGCGTGTTCGTGTTCGTCTCGCTGTACGAAGGCTTCGGCATTCCGGTGCTCGAAGCGTTTGCCTCGGGCGTGCCGGTGGTCACCTCGAACCTGACGTCGCTGCCCGAAGTATCGGGCGGCGCCGCGCTGGAAGTCGATCCGCTCGACGCCGGCGCCATTGGCGCGGCCATGCTGGCCCTGGTGCGCGAACCGGCGCTGCGGGCCCGCTGCATCACCGCCGGCCGCGCGCGCGCGGCCCAGCTGACCTGGCGCGCAACGGCGCGCCGGACCGCCGCCGTCTACCGCTCACTGATCTGAACAATTCGATTTCGCCATGCGTATCCTTCACTTCTACAAGACCTACTATCCCGACTCCGTGGGCGGGATCGAGCAGGTCATCCGCCAGATGTGCGTCGGCACCGGGCGGCTCGGGGTGACCAACGAAGTGCTGTCGCTGTCGCGAGAGACCAATCTGCAGCCCTTCGAGTTCGAAGGCCACATGGTGCACCGCGTCCCGAACAATTTCGAGCTGGCCTCGAACGCGGTGTCGGTGCAGGCCGTGACCCAGCTGGCGCGCATGGCGGCCAAGGTCGACGTCGTGCACTACCACTTCCCTTGGCCCTTCATGGACCTGGCCCACTTCCTGGCGCGCGTGAACAAGCCCAGCGTGGTCACCTATCACTCGGACATCGTGCGCCAGAAGGCCCTGCTGCGCTTTTACCAGCCGCTGCAGCACCGCTTCCTGCAGAGCGTCGACGCGATCGTGGCGACCTCGCCCAACTACCTGGGTTCGTCGACGGTGCTGGACCGCTACCGCGACAAGACCCGCGTGATCACCTTCGGCCTCGACAAGGCGAGCTATCCCGAGCCCGAGCAGGCGCGCCTGGACCACTGGCGCGCCAGGGTCGGGCCGAAGTTCTTCCTGTTCGTGGGCGTGCTGCGCTATTACAAGGGCCTGCACATCCTGCTGGACGCGGTGGCGGGCACCGATTACCCGGTGGTGATCGTCGGCGCCGGTCCGATCGAGCAGGAGCTGAAGGACCACGCCGAGCGCCTGGGCCTGAAGAACGTGATGTTCGTCGGCAGGGTGGATGAGCTGGACAAGGTGGCGCTGCTCAAGCTGTGCTACGCCGTGGCCTTCCCCTCGCACCTGCGCTCGGAAGCCTTCGGCATCTCGCTGCTGGAAGGCGCGATGTTCGGCAAGCCGATGATCTCGAGCGAGATCGGCACCGGCACCACCTACATCAACGTGCACCAGCAGACCGGCCTGGTGGTGCCGCCGTCGGACCACGAAGCCCTGCGCGCGGCGATGCGCACGCTGTGGGAAGACCCGGCGCTGGCCCAGGAGATGGGCCGCCGCGCCGAGGCGCGTTACTGGCAGCTGTTCACCGCCGAGCAGATGGCCGACAACTATGCCAGCCTGTACCAGGAACTGGTGGCGCGGCGGGCGCAGGTGGGGTTGACGCCGGCGGCGCGGCTGGGCTGAACATCAACACCGTCGTTCCCGCGCAGGCGGGAACCCAGGCTTACGCGGCCTTCAACTCCTGCGCATCCTCCGCCCAGCGCTGCCGGATCGCCCGGATCGCCGGCATCTGCGCAATGAACAGATCGACCAGATTCGGGTCGAAATGCTTGCCCTTCTGCTTGACCAGGAAGTCGAGCGCTTCTTCTTCCGTCCACGCCTTCTTGTACGGCCGCACCGAGGTCAGGGCGTCGAACACGTCGGCGATGGCGGTGATGCGGCCTTCCAGCGGTATATCCTCGCCGGCCAGGCCTTTCGGGTAGCCACTGCCGTCCCATTTCTCGTGGTGGGTGAGGGCGATGTTGCGCGCCAGCGCCAGCATGCCGCCCGGGTGCTCGCCGATGATCTCGGCGCCGATGGTGGCGTGGCTCTGCATGATCTTCCACTCGTCCGGATCGAGCGGACCCGGTTTTTGCAGGATGCGGTCGGGGATGCCGATCTTGCCGACGTCGTGCATCGGCGCCGCGTGCAGCAGGTCGTCCGCATCAAGCTCGCTCATGCCGGCCGCCAGGCCGAGGATGCGCGAGAAGTGGCTCATGCGGATCACGTGCAGGCCGGTCTCGTTGTCCTTGTATTCGGCCGCCAGGCCGAGGCGCTGGACGATTTCCAGGCGCGATTCGCGCAGCGCTTCCATGCGGCACAGCGACAGGTGGGTGCGCACGCGCGCGCGCACGATCGGCGGGCTGACCGGCTTGGTGATGTAGTCGACCGCGCCGGCCTCGAAGCCTTCCAGCTCGTCGTCGGTGTCGGTCAGGGCGGTCACGAAGATCACCGGGATCGAGGCGGTGCGCGGGTCGGCCTTCAGGGCGGCGCAGACTTCGTAGCCGCTCATGCCCGGCATCATGACGTCGAGCAGGATCAGGTCGGGCGCTTCTTCGCGCACCAGTTCGAGGGCGCGCGGGCCGTCCTTGGCAAAGCGCAGGCGGTAGTGGTCCTGCAGGATCTGGCGCAGCAGCTGCAGGTTGCTGGCCTCGTCGTCGACCGCGAGGATCAGCGGAAGGTTGACGGTACTCATTCGGTCATCTCCTGTGCCATGTCGTCGATGGCGCCCAGCACGGCGTCGAGCTGCTGCAGGGCCAAATCAAAATCGAAATCGGCGATCGCCGCGTGGACCTGGGCCGCGCGCGCGGCCAAGGGGTGGCCGCTGAGGGCGGCGGCCAGGCCGGCCGAGGCGGCGTCGTCCAGGCCGCCGCGGCGCAGCGCTTCGCGCAGCACGCCGCCGGCACGCCGGGCGCGTTCGAGGTCGGCGACCGGGCGCGCAGCCTGGCCCGGCTTGACGGCGGCGGGCGCCGGCTGGGCCGCGCGGGCCGCGTTCAGTGCATCTTCCAGCAACACGCACATCCGGGCCAGCAGGTCGTGCAGCGTCTCGTCGCAGCCCGGATACAGCTTGCCGCTGTCGCCGTCGACCAGGACCTCCAGCTTGCCGAGGGCATCGGCCAGCAGTTCCAGGCCGAGGTTGGCGGCCACGCCGCGCACCTTGTGCGACAGCATGCGCATGGCGCGGTAGTCGGCGCGCGAGGCCTGTGCGGCCAGCGCCTGCGCCAGGCCGGCGTGCTGGGCCTCGAAGTGCGCCAGCGCTTCCAGGTAAGCGTCTTCCTTGTTGCTCCAGCGGCGCAGGCCGGCCTGGCGGTTCAGCACCATCCGCTCCTGCGACGGCAGCTCCGGATCCTGCTGGCCGCTGCCCAGGCCCAGCACGCGCGCGATCTCGTGCGACAGCGTGAACCAGTCGACCGGTTTCGACGCGAAGCCGTCCATGCCGGCATCGAAGCTGGCGCGGCGGTGCTCGGCCAGCACGCTGGCCGTCATGGCGATGATCGGCACGCGCGCACGGCCGGCGCTTTCCGCCTGTTCGCGGATCAGGCGCGTCGCGGTGAGGCCGTCGATGGTCGGCATCTGGAAGTCCATCAGGATCACGTCGAACTGTTCGCGGCCGGCCAGCTCGACGACCTGGGCGCCGTCGCCGGCGGCGGTCATGGTGTGGCCGCGGCGCGCCAGCAGCAGCTGCAGCAGTTCCTGGTTCTGCGGCACGTCGTCGGCCACCAGCACGCGCAGCGGCGGCAGGGCGGCCGGGGTGCGCACGCGCGGCTGCTGCGGCGCAAAGCGCGCCAGCACCAGCGGCAGCACCACGTGGAAGGTCGTGCCCTGGCCCGGTTCGCTCTCGGCCCAGATCTTGCCGCCCATGAGCTCGACCAGCTGCTTGCTGATCGTGGTGCCCAGGCCGGTGCCGCCGAAACGGCGCGTCATCGACGCATCGGCCTGCGTGAACGGATCGAAGATCGCCTGCAGGCGCTGCGGCGCGATGCCGATGCCGGTGTCCTTCACCTCGAAGTGCAGCTGCTCGTTCTGCAGCTCGGCGCGCAGGGTGACGCTGCCTTTTTCCGTGAACTTGATGGCGTTGTCGAGCAGGTTGGTGAGCACCTGGCGCACCCGCAGCTCGTCGCCGCGCAGGCAGGTCGGCAGCGCCGGATCGTAATGGATGTCGACTTGCAGACCCTTGGCGCGCGCGTTCGCCGCCAGCGTCGACGACAGCTCGTCGATCAGCGACAGCAGGTTGTAGTCGTTCTGTTCGAGTTCGACCGCGCCTTTTTCCAGCTTGGCGGTGTCGAGGATTTCGTTCAGCAGGCGCAGCAGCGAACGGCCCGAGCTGCGGATCGTGTCGAGGTGGCGCCGCTGCTCCGACGGCAGTTCGCCGTCCAGCAGCACGTCGGTGAAGCCGAGGATCGCATTCATCGGCGTGCGGATCTCGTGGCTCATGTTGGCGACGAAGCTGGCGCGCGCGGCGGCGGCCTGCTCGGCGGTTTCCTTCGCTTCGCGCAGCGCGTCTTCCATTTCGCGGCGTTCGGTGATGTCGAGGATCACGCCGTCCAGCCAGCGTTGGGTGCCGTCCTCGGCGCGCACGCCGGTGCCGTTCTCCCACAGCCAGCGCACGCTGCCGTCGGCGCTCAGCAGGCGGTATTCGACCAGGTAAGGACGGTCTTCGCGCAGAGCGGTCTCGATCGCCTCCAGCACGCGCATGCGGTCGGCGGCATGGATCAGGGCGTCAAAGCTGCGGCGCGCCTTGGTGCCGTCGCGCTGGCCGATGAAGTCGCTGCCCGGGTAGCCGGTGATGCGCTCGACCGCATCGCTGATGAACACCAGCGGCTGCTCGCCTTCCAGCAGGGTGCGGTAGGAAATGCCGGGGATGTTGCCGATCAGGGAACGGAACTGCTGCTCGCTGGCGCTCAGGGCCTGCTCGATCGCGCGGCGCTCGCTGATGTCGGTGATGAAGCAGACGAACAGGTCCTTGTCGTCCAGGCGCGCGTGGCCCACCGCGCGGCGGATCGGCACGATGCTGCCGTCCTTGCGGCGGCCGGTGACGTCGGCGCTCTGGGCGGCCGCCGTGATCTCGCCGGTTTCCAGCGCGCGCAGCAGGCCGGCCTGCGCCGATTGTTCTTCGTTGCCGATCAGGACGCGGATGTGCTGGCCGACGATCTCGTCGCGCCGCCAGCCGTAGATGCGCTCGGCCGAGGCGTTGAATTCGAGGATGGTGCCGCTGGCGTCGACGGTGACCACGCCGTCGACGGTGGTGGTGAGCAGGGCGCGCATCCAGGCTTCGCTGCGCGACAGTTCGCGGAACAGCTGGCGGTAGCGCAGCAGGCCGTTGGCGCCCAGCACGAAGATGGTGAAGGCGACCGTGATCAGGCTGATCGCCAGCGCCAGGAAGGTGTCGGATTGCGCCTTCTGCGCGGTCAGCGTGGCGCGGCCGACGAAGCGCGCCGCTTCCATGCCGGTGTAATGCATGCCGGCGATGGCGCAACCCATCACGATCGCGGCCAGGAAGATGCGCCGGCCTTCGCTCAGGCGGTGCGACAGGCTGGACAGCCCGAAGCGGACCCACAGCGCCAGCGTCGCCAGCACCACCGCCACCACGATCGAGGTCAGGAACATCCCGATGTCGTAGTGCAGCTCCAGACCCATGCGCATGCCCGCCATGCCGGCGTAGTGCATGACGCCGATACCGGCGCCGACCACCACGCCGCCCGCCAGCAGGCCCCAGCCGCCCAGGCGCTCGCGCGAGATCAGCCACAGCGCGGCGAAGGAGGCGAAGATGCTCGGCACGCCCGAGATCAGGGTCGCGACCGGGTCGTAGTCGACGTCGGTGCAGAGGTCGAAGGCCAGCATGCCGATGAAGTGCATGGCCCAGACCCCGGTGCCCAGCGCCAGGCTGCCGGTGCCGAGCACGATCCAGCGCTGGCTGCGGTTGACGGCGGCCTGGCCGGCGATCAGCAGCGCCATCCAGGACGCGAAGATCGCGACCAGCACGGACAGGATCACCAGCCCCGGCGTGTACACCCCATAGCTCAGCAGGGATGGATCGTCGGGCACGTTGAATAATGAGAACAGCATAAATTGATGAATTTGACGAGAATATTGGCAGCCGGCACACCAGTATGTCACTTTCTCACAGGAAAGTGTTGCTGCACACGAAGATACTGTGTTTCGTCTGATATATCTTGTCGCACCCGCGCCACCAATTTGACGAAAATTGTCGACTTGTTATGGATTGCGGCTCGTTTGATGTTGCTGCTATGCTAGATGCACAGGCCGCTGCCTGCGGACAGCATTGCAATGGGTGCGTCATGCGAACGAAACGATTTACGGTTGCCGCAATGCTTGCCCTGGTCTGCTCGGCATCGCAGGCACAACGGGCGCCGCGTTTATATCTCACCACCGAGGCGGCGCCGCCCTACAGCGTGCGCGAAGGCGAGCAGGTGGTCGGCATCGGCGCCGACACCGTGCGCGAAATCATGGTGCGCGCGCGGATCGACCACAGCATCGAGATGCTGCCGTGGAAGCGCGCTTATACGGCGGCCCTGACACGCCGCGATGCCTGCGTGTTCTCGACCACCCGCACCCCGGAGCGCGAGGCGCGCTTCAAATGGATCGGACCGATCGGCGAGGCCGACTGGGTGCTGATGGGCCGCGCCGACCGCAAGCTGCGCCTGGACAGCCTGGAAGACGCGCGCCGCTACCGCATCGGCACGTATAACGGCGATGCGCGCGACCAGTTCCTGCGCCAGCGCGGCTTCGACGTCGATCCGGCGCCGAGCGACGTGATGAATCCACGCAAGCTGATGGCGAACCGGATCGACCTCTGGGCCGCCAGCATCCGCCGCGGCAGCGTCGCCCTGGACCGGATGGGCTATACCGGCAAGATCGTGCCGGTGCTGGTCTTTAACCGCATCCGCGTCTACCTGGCCTGCAACCGCGGCGTGCCGGACGCCCTGACGGAGCGCATGCATGCCGCGTTCGAATCGATGCAGCGCGACGGCACGGTGGAACGCATCGTCCACCGCTACGACGGCTACGGCGGCGCACAAGGCCGCTGAGCCGTGGCGATGCTTGTTCCGGCCTCGCGCAGGAAGCGTTGTTTGTTGACCGTTCGATAACTCGGGGGTATCGTGGACGACTCGCCGGCGGGTGTCCGGCAGTTCGCCCCGAGGACCGGATGACGACCCGTTTCCTGAGCGTTTCTCCCCTGATTCCCGCCCGCGACGTCGACGAGGGCATCGCTTTCTACCAGCGCGCGTTCGGCTTCGAACTGCTCTATCGCGACGCCCAGCCGGCCCAGTTCGCGATCGTCGGCAGCGACGGCGCCAAGCTGCACCTGTTCGCCAGCCAGGACAAGCACCTGGCCGACTGGACCAGCCTGCGCATCGAGGTGGACGGCATCGACGCGCTGCATGCGCGCTGCCAGGAGGCCGGCTGCGTGCATCCGAACGGGCTGCTCGGCTCGCGGCCCTGGGGCACGCGCGAGTTCTCGATCGTCGATCCGTCGGGGGTGTGTGTTGCGTTGGTGGAGCAGGCCAAATAGGATTATTGCAGCGCGGGCCGGAAAGCGACGTCGAAGCGTTGCGCCAGCTCGGCCAGGCGCCTGTCCAGTGACCACAAACGCGATCCCGGCGTGAGGAGTGTCGACGTCAACAGCGCCAGGTCGACCACGCTACAGCCGAGGCCGTAAAGCTTTTCGCGCTCGATGAAATTGCGTACCTCATCCAGCGTTGCCGGTCGTGCTTGCGGCAAGGTCGCTATATCGCTCAGTGTGCGGGAGCGCGGCGCCGGCGGCGTGCCGCAAGCGAGTTCGGTCAAGATCAGCGGGTGCGACAAGGCCAGGTCCAGCGTCAGCAGGCTGACCAGGTTCTCATTCCGATTGCGGAAATGGTCTACCCATACCGAGGTATCGACCAGGACAGCTTTCATGCCGCCGGCTCGCTGGCGCGGCGCGGGACGACCGCCATGTCGGGCGCCGCGCCGCCGAGACTGGCAAGACGCCGCGCAGCTTGGACGCGCACGAAGGTCTTGATTGCCTCACGGAAGAGGTCAGCCTTGTCCATGTCTGGATCCGCCATCTCCAGCGCCTTTTCGTACAGCGCGTCGTCGATCGTTACCGTGGTTCGCATCGTTTACTCCATGCATCAAATATGAAGCCATATTGCATCAAAAGGAGCATCATCGCAAGCGATATACGGGAGACGGTCAAGGTCGGAAACTGGGTCAACGATGACGCTACGAGGTAAATCCGGAAACGATGGCTGGTAATCGACGTGCTCAAATTCTGGCGTACAAAAAAACCGCGTTCCCAAAAGGGAGAAACGCGGTTTCATGGACTTCGCTGGACTACTACGGATGAGTAGGTGGTGCCTCCGGCCGGAATCGAAGAGTTCGCTGTAACCCGCGTGGTTGCTGAGTTTTCTTGGCGTGCTCATCTGGGGCATGGATACACTTATGGATGCTCAACCGTTTCCGTTACAGATGCGGTTTTCCAATGCGGAATCTCGCTGACCACTTAGACCCTCGTCGAAGATCTTAGTTCACTGTCGTTTCCAAGTGAAAGATGGCTGACGATGCCGCGCCAAGCGGTAGAGACGCGCAGCAGAGCCAGTCAAAACGGTCATCTCTTTTAACTTGATCCAATACGGGGAATTTGCATAGTTGAGCCCAGACACCGCTACTCGCTTGTGACTTACTCCCTAATGGAGGTCGAGGTCCAATGCAGTCGAGGTCTGTTCCGAGCCGGTTGCTGACGTCCAAAACGGCTCAGTGTACGCCCTGTTGCTATAGCGACAACGATAGGTTTTTTTAGGTGCTTTTAGTTAAATACTTATTAATCACGACATTGCAGATAGGCTTCGTTAGCTGCTGGTCCTGGAGGGGCGAGTGAATCGCGATTTGCCACTATAACCGAAAGGACCGTATTCGTAATATATTTTTGTTCAAAAATTGATCGATATTTATAAACCAGTCCAATTGCATAATCAGTTGCACTATTGAGTTGACCTTGCTTGAATGGAAGATCAGGGAATTTCATTGCTCCTTCTACGACACGAGACGTTACGATACAGTCACTTGATTTCAAACGGAGAAATTTTCTGAGATCGGAAATGCTTATTAACGGCGCCACAAGCGTCTGACCAGGGTCTATCCCGTAATCAATATTACGACTCTTTGGCATAGCTGAACTCCGAATTATTGGTAGGAAGCGTGCACTTTTTGAGGGCCCGGCATACATTTGGCCCGAGATTCCATACTCCACTTTCGAAGCAGGAAGTTTACTTATATTACTGAAAGTTATAGTCAAAAATGGCTCTGAATCAGAAACCCATTGCAAAAACTCGGCGTTGCTGACAATGATTTTCGTTGGATTTTGAGCAATAAGTAGCGCATCTTGATGTCGTTGCAGTGTATTAAGTTTCGATACGTCAGCCAGGTTAATAATTTTGTTTTCAGTATGTAAAAGAGCGCTTTTTGCATCATCGTTATTTACCACGACATCTCTTGCATGGCCGATAGAAGTCGGATTTTTGCCTCGAGCAGTTAGAGTTTCGTCACCAAATACATTCTTGTTCCATGTGATTAGCAAGAATGCCATCCAAATGTATCTAATCACTTATTATCCCTTTCGTTATTATTAATCGTTACGTCTCTTGCATGCCCAATAGCCGTTCCGTTATCACCATTTACTATAGAAGTTGTTGATGGGTTGGCAAATTTTATTAATATATATGTCAATGAAATTATTCCTACCACTAAAAGGACTAGGGCAGAAATGTATAGTCCTTTTGCTTTTATTGATTTTCTAGTAATGATCACACTTTCATTGCTTTTAGATTTATTTCGCATATTCATCTTTATAGAACCGTGTCTTAGACAATGAAAAATTCGGCAGCCCAGACCACAAATTTCGTCATGACGAAATCCGGCGTGCGGGCGGACTATTGTTGTGTGGATGGCGTAGCGCCGACAGGCACGGCACTTTGAACGGTGGGTTCGGTTATAGCCTTGCTAGCTTCAGCCACCGTGGAGCCAAGAATCATGGCACGAATCGCGTCTACCTTTGGCTTGTTGCGGGCCTGGAAACGGACGGTCCTGATGCCTGCCTGCTCGAGCCGCGCGTCCCGCAGTTCATCCTTTGCGCGTGAGTGTGTTTTGTCATCCAGTTCGACGACTGCGACGACCTCGCAGCGTCGGGTGCAGACGACGTAATCGACGCGCTTTTGGGCGATGCTCAATCTGTCGCTATGAGCTACTTTCTTGTCGCTGCTTGCCGACTCAATCAAGGCGGACATTGCGACCTGCGGAAAGATGTAGTGGTCGGGAAGCGCCACGACGAGCCGGCCGAAAAACTCTTCCTCGTTATCGGTCATCAGACTGCGCTGGCGGTATGTGCCGTTCCGCCTGGTCTTGGCACTCTTCGATTTCGCAGCGACGACGGCGAGCGCCAGCGCGCCCAGCACGAGGAAGATCAGGATCATTTTCATATTGGCGAACCTATTCGATAATCGGTTGGTGTATTGAGGGAGGGCTTGCGGCTGCAATGCGGTTGCGTGCAGTGGTAGTTGTGGGTTCCCAAGGCCGCAATCCCTGATCTTTGCTCAACCTGATGCGATGGACTTTCATCGCGTCGATGACGTCGGCCGGCTCCGGATTAGCCACAAGAATCGGCAGCGTCTGCGACGCTTCGAGGAAGAACTGGCGTCGCATTCCGTCGCCCTGGCTCAGGAAGGCGTCGTTCCACCAGCTGCTGATGGTATCGCTGGCGCGTTCCAGCGCGGCCTGGGTGACAAGCCGGTTCGACTTCTGGATGTTGATCTGCCGTGATGCCGGCATCAGGTTCCAGGCGTCGCCGCAGGGCCAGGCGGCGAATGGGAAACAATGGTCGACGTCGTACTCGTCACGCAGGCGCGCACCGGACCAGACGCAATACACCGGTTTGCCGGCCGCGCGCATGCGATCGACCGCCGCACGGGCGAAGCTGGTGTCGCGCGCAGGGTCTACCCATGCGAGCAAGGAGTGTGCAAGCGTGCGGACGTCGGGCCGTCCATCCGAACAGTAGGATTCGATCAGCCTGACCCATTCGGATACAAGCACGGGCTCGATCCACACGTTGTAATGCGTGAGCGCCTGCCAGATCTCGAGCGGGATACGGAAGTCGCCGAGGCTCCACAGGAAGGCTTCGTCGATTTGCAGCGGGGATGGCGTTGGCACCATGCGGCGCCGCGTGACGTCGAAGATCGGCTTGTCGCTCGCAGGCCACCGCAGGTAGTTCGCGGGCATGTTGCGGATCACCTGCGAAATCTCGGAAAGGCTTTGATGCAGATGCTTCGCTGTCTGGTCCCTAAACACTGAGCCGATCCGGAGTTCGACCGCGGTGACGGATCGCAGCGAAGTGAAGCTGTTGGTGACGAAGCCCGGACCAGTCCTCTGCGGCATCTGGGGAAGGACGTGTTCGATCAGGGGCTTGTACATGCGCAGCCAGAACAGCGATACAAGACCCAGCGGCACGACCACGGACTCCGCCTCGTAACGGGCCAATCCCGCAGCCGAATCCGCGATGCGGGCCAGAACGCGCAGGAGCGCGATCTTGTACGTCGACGACTTTTCGTCCACGAGGATCAGGTGCCGCAGCAGGGGCAGGGCGCCCAGGCCGTCGTCGGGAAGCCCCAGCACGACGTTCGTCCACGACACGTCGCTCCGCCGCAGCTTGTCCTGGCTGGCGCTGGTGTGGACGATGCGCAGCCCGAATTGCTGGGCAAGGCCGGCCAGTTCCGGCAGCGAGACCTCGTGCATCTCGCGTTCGGCATCTGGTGCACCGAGCCGGAGGCTGATTGCGATACGTCCTTTCGGCGCCAGCAGCGTCGCCAGCTTGCGCAATGCGCGCTGGCGGGCCGCCGGAGGGATGTGCATCCAGACGGCGGACAGCAGGATGAAGTCGAAGCTCAAGCCGAGGCGGCGAACCTTCGCGAGGTCCGGCAGGCTGTCGGAAAGCCACTGGATCCGGCTCGACGTGTGTTTCGCGCGGGCGCGGGCGAGCATGGCCTCGGACGGCTCGATGGCCACGACGTCATATCCCTTTGCCGCAAGCCACGCCGCGTCTCGGCCAGAACCTGCGCCGATATCGAGGACCGTGCTGCCCGGCGCTGGAAGTATGGCGATCAGGTCCGCGTGGACATCCTCAAATGACAGCGACTCGTACTGAGTCACCAGCCGAGTTGCATGCTGTTCGTAATAGGGAATGGCGGGCATCGACTGTTGTCACTGCTGTTGAGCTAATCGCTATTGTAATTTGGAACTGTTCAATATCCATACTTTGTTTCAACTATGCAACTTATAACGAGACTGGTGGAGTAAATTTCGCCATGAAAAAATCCAGTGTTCGTCATGACGAACTCGGCGCCTGTCAGCCTGACGCCAATCGAGATCCAGAACAAAACATCGGCAAATATGGATAAATGCCTAGAATTTGTATAGACTGTGGAGATGAACTACCAGGCTGACCAAATTCTTGAGCTTGCGCGATCCAAGGGCGTGCTGCGTACACGCGATGTAGACAGCGCTGGCGCATCGCGCTCCCTGCTCGCGTCGCTGACCGACGAAGGCAAACTGCTCAAGCTTGGTCGCGGCCTGTATGTCTTGCCCGACCGCGCAGCATCCGCCTTCGACAGCTTCGCCGAGGTGGCCGCGCGCAGCGAAAGCGGCGTGCTATGCCTGCTGTCTGCGCTGCGCTTCCATGACCTGACCACGCAGCAGTCCTCCGACGTGTGGCTCGCCATTCCGCACAAGGCCCATGCGCCGCGCTTCGACTATCCGCCGCTGCGCGTGGTCCGCATGTCTGGACCGGCGATGACCGAAGGCATGGAGACGATCGATGTGGCGGGCACGCCGGTACGTGTATTCAGCGTGGCGAAGACCGTCGCCGATTGCTTCAAATTCCGCAACAAGATCGGGCTCGATGTCGCTCTTGAAGCGCTGCGCGAAGCCTGGAACGGCAAGCGCGCGACCATGGATGAACTGTGGCGCTACGCCGAAACCTGCAGGGTAGCGAACGTCATGCGTCCCTACCTGGAATCCATAGGCGCAGCATGAAGGCGACGAATCGTGCCGCATCGGTTCGGGCGCGGCGTCCGTTCGTAGTCGATGGCCCGTAGCTCAAGGCCTTGAATCCTGTCGGCTGGCGCGAATGCATTCGACCGCCCACTGTTCCACTTCGCTTTTGATCCACGCAGACGACCTACCGCTTAGCTTCACCGGTTTTGGGAATTCTCCTTTCTTTATCGCGTCGTAAACGCTGCTCCTCGACTTGCCACAGATGGCAAGCACTTCCTTAAGTCTGAGGAACCGAACGTCGGCACGATTGCTCGACGCACGGCGTTCAATCGCTACATTGACCGCTTGCTGATCCATGTACGCCTCCAAAGTGAGCCTAAAAGAAGCATCGCTGCCGCTTAGCCGGATTGCGTAGCTGTCGCCACGTGGTTAGCGCGGCGACTGCGTAGGCGATTAGCGCCTCTGCGGCGCAGTAGCAGTGTGCCGCTGGGTGGCGACCTGAACATTGCGCTGGTACCTATGCAAGCGTCATTAGACTTAGCTCGAGCGTGTTGAAAGCAGAGTCTTTGAGTTGGTTTTGGGAGGCAGGATAGACTGCCGTCTTAAAACGTTAACCATCTGCTGATGGTGTACAGTAGGGATGAAGATCTGCGAATGTGAGCATGCTGTAACAGCGCCGCCATCAGGGTACTATTTGACAAGTTGCGGTACGAAGCTGATACTTTGGCCCGGCTTGCTAGATATGAAAACTGAACACCTGCTTCGCTTGACAAACATGTCTTGGAAGCAAAGATATCGTCCCCTGCGCTTACAAAATTCCCACGAATGATTGAGTCTCATACCGTGCTATGAGGAGAAGTGATTGTCAATTAGTTATGTTTCCTTTTTGCACCTTGGGGATGTCCACTACCCTGATCTGATATCACGCTCACCGCTGGTTGACCACAAGGACAAAGGTCTATCGACCGCGACAGTCGGCGCCGTAAGCTCGACACGCGTAGCCGATATTGCTCGTGGTGTAAGCCGAGTTCTAAAAGAAGAGCAAAATTTAGTTGCAGTTGTTATAACGGGCGATCTGACAACTAAAGGAGATGTTCCTGGTTATAAGGAGTGCGTTACGTTTTTGCACAGCGCACTTCAATTGTCCGATGAGAAATATTGGCAACATCGCAGGTTACTTGTCGTACCCGGGAACCACGACATTAACCGGTCTGCGATTGTAGCCGGACAACCATTACAGGATAAATTTCGTCCTCTTTCCCAAGCTTGGCTGGATGTATGTGGAAGCGATCGTACCCTAACGGTTGGTGTTCCAACACCAACCGATCTACCGCCTCTTGGTACAGATAACCCGTCAATTAGATTCTTGCCGCTTAATACATGCTATCTCTGCGGTGAATACAGAGCGTTTCCCGACAGAATACGAAATGAAGTAAGAAGAATTGTCGATGAGGTGAAGTCTACAGTTTCTACTGATGCATTTGAAAAAATGTTAAGTGAACAGATAGATTGTCCGGCCGTAGCGCGTGAACACGTTGAGGCAATTGAGCAACATATTCAAGAGAGTGATCCCAACAGCGTATCAGTTGTATTCGGGCATCATCCATTGTTTGCTCAGCCGATGCCAAGGATTGATGGCTACAACGAGATGTTGAATGCGGGATTTGTTCGCGAAACAATTTTAGAAACACGGAAAAACGTAGTCTATTTGCATGGGCATATACACCAAGACCCGCTTCTTACAGTTAATAGCCCTATGCGTGGAGCTCACCGAATTATCCACGTTTCTGCCCCGGCGCTTGAAGATGGGTTTAATTTAATTAGAATATATTTTTCATCGGAAACCGGTCAGCCACTTGGTATGGAATTGGTTCAGCACCGATTCGGAGACCACCTTGGCTTGGTAAGGCAAGAGCCAATCAAACTTCGGCTAATAGAGCAGACCGAGCTTTGGAATGAGATCGATCAGCCTTGGGTTGACTATGTGTTAAGTAAGCTGACGTCGCCTCAAAACGTCTTGCGCTTTAACGAGTTGTTAAGGGGCGTTCCACCAGCACTAAAAGTAAATGAAGACCAAACGGCTCAGACGAATTCATTAGTCGATGCATTGATAATCCTCGAGTTGCTAGAGATAGTTAAAATCGTGAATCGTGATAAAGCACCAAAGGTTTGGCAATGCCAGAGGAAAATTATATGATGACTCTTTCGCCTTTTTCGGACACTCGTTTCGAGTATGAAATTCGTCACCTCTACTACATTCAAGAGGATCTGTATTCTACCCTTCAGCGTACGAAGCCGTGTTATTTGATCGGCTCTAGAGGAACAGGGAAAACAACCTTGTTAAGATCGTTGTCCTGGCGGGAGAGGCTGAATAATGAAGGTTTGCGGAAGCAGCTCGGGAAAACGATATTTTCTGAGTTTATCGGTATATATATTAAGCTGCCCGATATTCAACTTGATGCGATCTCTCTTTGGTTAAAAGATGAGACTGAGGTTCTAAGGCGATCAATTTATTCGAGGTATATTGAGCTTATTCAATTGCAAGAGATCTTTGATGCTGTCTCTGAATTGGAATCTGTCGGACAGCTAAAATATTCCGCCGTAGCCGAACAGAAAGCTGTTAAAGATTTAATTAGTGAATTTGGTGGTGAATTATTTCTCCGAGGGCTTCATACAAGACCTCCGGTATCATTTGCAGAGCTTTCCAGCAGCACACGTTCACTAAGACGCTATATTGAAAAGGCATCACAGCAATACTCTTCCCCATTGGAAGTCCAGGAAGCGATTGGTTCGCCATCTCAAATTGGTGCGCTATCACGTGATGTTGCTGCCCGATTGACCCAAGTCATCAGCCCGACCAATGAACATAACGAAATTTATTTCAAGGTATGCTTCGATGAGGCAGAAACGCTTGATCAGTTTGGTGTTCAAATTCTTGCAACCTGGGTGCGGTTGTCGACACGGCCCCTTTTTCACGTCATTTCTTTTGTAAGTAAACCAGAATCGCTTTCAGAGACCTTGCTGCCAAATCTAACTGTACAGAGTGCGGATGTTGAAGTTTTAGAGTTAGATAGTATTAAGGACAAGCAGTTCAAATCATTTGCCGAAGGGGTAACAAACTTACGGATAAGAGAGTTTGCTCGGCGTTCTGATAACACGGCACTAGAGAGCGTACCCGTTTTCAATACGGAGCGCATTTTTGGAAAACTTAATCTGAATTTTCTGCTAGAAGATTCCTTAAGAGACTCGGTGTCGCCACTTGCACAAGAGCTCTTGCGTGAGGCAAGTCAGAGTGTTGGCGAGGATTTCGAAATTCTGGACCGCAGCAGACGAGGAGATGACTCTGCTTTGCCAATATATGAAACATATTTAGAACGGCGTACAAACAGAGCCGTACCGACCGATGACGTGCCAAAGTGGTCTAAGCGGAGAGCCAGTAGTCAGCTCACTCGTAAAGCTATGGTGGGCGCATATCTATCCATTATGGAAGATCTACGTACTCAACCAAAATATGCATATGCTGACATGATTTTGCAGCTAAGCGACAGTTGTATTCGAGATTTCTTGAATAATCTAGAATATATATTCCGAGAATCAAGGATGAGTTTGCTGCAGTTCCTAAACGCGGGGAAAATCAAGCCAAGTATTCAAAACAGCGGACTACTGGCGTCAAGCAAGGCTAAAGTGAGGTCTTTGCCTACGTACGGGGTAAATCATCCTTCGTGCACAGCGAAGTTAGTTACAGGACTTGGGAAGGTGACACATATGCTTCAGTCGACCTCTCAAGATGGAGTGCGCCATCTTAAAACCACTGAGCGTGGAATCTTTCAACTTTCGATTGTCTCAAGCGATGCGAATACGGTCCGCGCAGGCGAACTCATTGTTGATGCCGCAGAAGCAGGATTTTTAAAAATTTTAGAGAGTGACGAATTATCTATTCGATTTCGTGTTCACACGTCTCTCGCACCAGCTTTTGGGTTTTCTTATCGTGGTGCGTATTATCCAGTTAATGTACAGACTCAAGACATAATTTGCCTTGCTGATGCGTCAGACGACAAGGAAATCGAACGAATTGCTGCATGGCTCTTCGAAAAGCTTGATGGCAGTAGAACCGATGACTTGTTTTCAAGGGTTGAAATATGATTCGCTCTCACACAGAATTCTCGGACGGCTTAATCACGGCTAGGTCGTTTGCTGCAGAGGACCCCAACGACATTTGGAAAGGGTATTTCGATTTCGGGTTGGTTGGAGTAAGCTGGGATAAACGCTGCACCGCAATATCTAAGTGCAAATCGCTTAGCTTTGGCTCGACCGCCTTGATTACGCCGAAGACAGCTGTATCCTTAGAGTTGCTCTCGTCCCACTATGCAATTGTATATGATACTTGTCATTCAAGAAGTGAATTATGCAACGTGCTCGAGGCAGAAACAGAGACGCTAAGTAGTACATATGAGCGTGTTCGCTCACTGTTTTGGGCTGCTGTAGGTGAAGCAAACAGGACAACGCCTGCGAAAATCTTTATAGATGTTTCAACTTGCCCTCGTTATTTGAGCTTAGGGCTTTTGCGAGAGGCCTTGTTTTCTGGGATCGTAAGCGAAGTATGCTTAGGCTATTCAGAAGGGAAGTATCCTGAAGCGACCCCGAGTTATAACGATCTAGAAGAGATTTCTTTTTCGGACGGTGCATTTCAAGCACTTCCGGTTCCGGGCTATTTCGGTGAGTTCGAGCCAAGCAAAGGTAGATTATTTATCGTCTCTCTAGGGTTTGATGGATGGAAGACTCTTAATTTACTTATTAGAAAAGAACCGGAAAGAGTTTTGGCATTATTGGCAAGCCCAGGAGGTGCACCGGATTACGAAGAGCGCGCTTTATCTGCAAACGCTGCGCTGTTCGAACGATTTGGGCTATCGAGTGATAATGTTCTACGGGCCACATCTGGAGATGCAATTGAGGCTTGGCGTAAAATTAGCGAGGCATCTTTAGAGGATGTTGAAAAGGAGAACATTTACTATTTATGCTCTGGAAATAAGCCGCATTCCATCGCGTTCGCTCTCCGTGCCTTGTCCCTTGAGAGTCCTACATTGCTATATAATAGCCCATTAAAACATCTTCCTCTTGATATCGACTTCAATGGGAATTTTTGGATGTATTCTGTAAAGCCAGTGGCGGGAACAGTTTTAGGATAGTGATTAAACCTTTCTTTAAATGGCCTGGCTCTAAAGCATGGCTGGCGAATAGGCTTAATGAAGCTTTATCAAATGATTTCGATAGAATCGTCGAGCCATTTGTTGGGAGTGCTGCCTTTTTTCTTGGTTCTCAATGCGAAAGGGCGGTGTTGGGTGATGCCAATGAGCATATTGCGCATTGTTTAGTTGCCGTTAGAGATCACCCCGAGGAAGTGATTGGTCTTCTATCGCAACTATCAAACACTTTTGAAGACTACAGTAATGTTAAAACCTTCGTGCCGTCAAGTCCAGTTCATGCAGCTGCCCGAATGATTTATTTGACAAATACATCTTGGGGAGGACTATATAGAGAAAATCTTCAAGGAGTATTTAACGTTCCTTTTGGCAATAATGGCCGCGAATTCTTTTGCCCGGAAAAGATTATGGCAGCATCGAGAAAACTCCAAGGAGCAGAAGTAATTCATGGGAATTTTAATTTTACTTTAGAGAAGAGTCGTGTTAATGATCTGATTTTCGTCGATGCACCTTATGTCACGAAAACGGTAGCTCAACACTTTGATAGATACCATGCCAGTAGATTCGGCTGGAAAGATCAGATTTCTTTAGCTAAAATTTTAAACGAAAGTCATATGCGAAAACGTAAAATTCTGGTCACTTGCGCAGCGAATTCAGATTTGTATGAACTTTTTGAAGGCTGGAGTGTTGTTGAGTTTTCGAAGCGAAATTCCATGACCGCATATAAGGCAAATTCTGGGAATCGACGAGAGGCGCTTTTAGTAAGTCCAGCTATGTACGATCTAATCGGGAAGATTTGATTGTATTAGTTGGATTGGCTGGACACTGCTTTCGCAGACGGGGAGTTGCCCGACATGCTTTCCTCTGGCTCTAGTTTGCCGTGTCGCGCACTTTATATCTTAATTTCACTTGGGCTTTCTTAAATGCCACGAGTCTTCTTATCACCGAGCTTGATCGCTTCAAGATAGTCCGCCCACCGCTGCATCATCAACCGCCGAGCAGGCAGATGCGCCGTCCGGTTATAGGCGCGTCCGTTGGGGTCTTTGACTGCGTGAGCAAGCTGGTGCTCGATTAAATCAACTCGTTCGCCCAGCACTTCATCCATGATCGTGCGCGCCATTGCACGGAAGCCGTGCCCGGTCATCACATCCTTGCCGTAGCCCATGGCACGCAAGGCCGCGTTGACCGTGTTCTCGCTCATGCAGCGCTCGCCCGTGCGAACGCTGGGGAACACGAACTTCCCATGTCCTGTGATCGCATGAAGCTCCCGTAGCACTGCGACAGCTTGCGTTGCCAGCGGCACGATGTGATCCTGCCCCATTTTCATCTTGGCGCCAGGGATACGCCATTCGGCCGCGTCGAGGTCGATCTCGGGCCACTCGGCAGCGCGCAGCTCCCCAGGGCGAACGAACACCAACGGCGCCAGCTTGAGCGCGAAACTGGCGTAGGCATGGCCTTTGTAAGCGTCGATGGCGCGCAGCAGTAGGGCCGCCTGCTCAGGCTCGGTGATCGCAGCGTAGTGCGCTTCCGGGACCACGGAAAGCGCGCCTCGCAGATCCGTGGTGACGTCGCGGTCGGCGAGTCCGCTGGCAACCGCGAACCGGAATACTTGGCCGCACAGCTGCTTGATCTTGTGCGCGGACTCGATCGCGCCTCGCGCCTCGATCCGGCGAAGCGCAGAAAGCACGTCCTTGGGTCTGATGGTGGAGATCGGAAGGGAGCCGATGACCGGGAAGACGTTTGCTTCGAGCCAGGCGGTGTTCTTCTGTTGGGTGCTGGCGGCCCGGCTTGGTGCAGTCTTGGCCAGCCAGGCACGGGCGACCCCCTCGAAGGTATGTTGCGCTGCCGTCGCCTTGGCCTTCTTCTCTTCACGCTTGACCATTCCGGGGTCGATCCCCTGGTCCAGCAGCCGGCGAGCCGCAAGCCGCCTGGTGCGGGCTTCGGCAAGCGTCACGATCGGATACTTCCCAAATGTCAGCCGGTTGTTCTTGCCGTTCGGCTGCCTGTAGGCCATGCGCCAGAATTTTGTCCCGTTCGGCATGACCTCGAGATACATGCCTTCACCGTCGCCCAGGGTATAGCTCTTGTCCCTGGGCTTGGCGTTCCGAACAGCGGTGTCCGACAGAGGAGTGCATATTTTCGGCATTTTTAAAATCCATGACGGTTGGCGTTTTTATCCATATGGCGAAATATGGATTAAAAAACGGTGGCTGGTAATGGACGAGCTCAGACTTTGGCGCACAAAAAAACCGCGCTCCCAGAGGGGAAAACGCGGTTTCATGGACGCTGCTGGATTACTACGGATGAGTGGGTGGTGCCTCCGGCCGGAATCGAACCGGCACGCCTTTCGGCGCTTGATTTTGAGTCAAGTGCGTCTACCAATTCCGCCACAGAGGCTGCAAGCGCAGGCGCGCATCTTAGCACACCGGATATAAAAATGACCAGTAGGCACGCAATGTGCCGCTGTTCGAGCGTATGATCTCGCCTACCCTGAGAAACGGCCGCCGGCAATGCGGCGCGCACGATGAAGAACAAGAAGATTCGCGAGATTATCCTCGGCAAGGCGCTCGACCCGATGCAGAGCGAGACCCGGCATTCGATGGCGCTGGTGGCCTTCCTGGCCTGGGTCGGGCTGGGGGCGGACGGCCTGTCCTCGTCCGCCTACGGACCGGAAGAAACCTTCCGCGCGCTGGGCGGCCATACCCACCTCGGCCTCTACATGGCGGTCGCCACCGCGGTCACCGTCTTCATCATCGCGCTGGCCTACAACCAGGTGATCGAGCTGTTCCCGACCGGAGGCGGCGGCTACCGCGTCGCCACCAAGCTGGTCGGCCCCTATCTCGGACTGGTGTCGGGCTGCGCCCTGATCCTCGACTACGTGCTGACCATCGCGATCTCGATCGCGTCCGGGGTCGACGCGCTGGCGTCCTTCCTGCCGCTCGGCTTCCAGCCCTATAAACTCTGGGCCGAAGCCTTCTTCATCGGGCTGCTGATCGTGATGAACCTGCGCGGCCTGAAGGAGGCGATCCAGATCCTGCTGCCGATCTTCCTCGGCTTCGTCGCCACCCACCTGGTGCTGATCGTCTACGGCATCGTCGCGCATGCGTCCAATTTGCCGCAACTGGTGCCGAGCACCGTGCTTGAAACGCGCGAACTGGCGCAGCATATCGGCTGGGCCGGCGTGGCCGGGATGCTGCTGCTGGCGTATTCGCAGGGCGGTGGCACCTACACCGGCCTGGAGGCGGTGTCGAACAACGTCAACCTGCTGGCCGAGCCGCGCGAGCGCACCGGCAAGATGACGATGTTCTACATGGCGCTGTCGCTGGCGATCACCGCCGGCGGCATCATCCTGCTCTACCTGCTGTGGGACGCGCGTCCGGTGGCCGGCGAAACCCTGAACGCCACCGCCTTCCGCAGCATCATCGCCAGCATGGGCCTGGGCTCCGAGATGCTGAACCACCTGCTGCTGGCGGTGGTGCTGGCCTTCGAGGCCGGGCTGCTGTTCGTGGCCGCCAACACCGGCTTCCTGGGCGGGCCGTCGGTGCTGTCGAACATGGCGTCCGATTCCTGGGTGCCGCACCAGTTCCGCTACCTGTCGACCCGCCTGGTGAAGCAGAACGGCATCCTGGTGATGGGCATCGCGGCGCTGGCGATCCTGTTCTGGACCGGCGGCGAGGTCACGGTGCTGGTGGTGCTGTATTCGCTGTCGGTGTTCCTGACCTTTGCCGTCTCGCTGTTCGGCCTGTGCCTGTACTGGTGGCGCCACCGCAAGGATGCGCGCTGGGTGCGGCGCTTCCTGCTGTCGCTGACCGGCTTCGTGATCTGCGCCGGCATCCTGGCGATCCTGCTGGTCGAACGCTTCACGCAGGGCGGCTGGGCCACGGCCCTGATCATCGCGGCGATCGCCGGCCTGTGCATCTTCATCCGCAACCACTACCGCGAGACCAAGCGCGCCATCCAGTCGGTCGACCAGGTCTTCGCCGACCAGCCCTTCGGCCCGGTGAAGGAATCCGTCGATCCCGATCCGGAAGCGCAGACGGCCGTGTTCATCGTCGGTACGTCGCGCGGCGGCGGCCTGCATGCGCTGCTGTGGGTGCTGCGGATGTTCCCGGGCCACTTCAGGAACTTCCTGTTCGTGAATGCGCGCACGGTGGATTCGAACGTGTATGGCGGCGAGGGGGCGATGGAAAAGATGCGCTCGGATGCGGCGGAGACGCTGGAATACTTCGTCGACTTCTGCCAGAGCCACGGGATGGCGTCGGCGTCCTATATCGGCTTCGGCACCGACGCGGTGGAGGAGGTGACCCGCATGTGCGAGCAGATCAACCGCGAATATCCGAACACGATCTTCTTCACCAGCAAACTGATCTTCGCGTCGGACAACTGGTTCACCCGGCTGCTGCACAACCAGGCGGCGCTGGCGGTACAGCGCCGGCTGCATCTGGAGGGATTGCAGATGGTGATCCTGCCGATGAAGGTGTAGTCAGCCCGCCATCTGCCGGCGCAGCGCACGCAAGGAACGCACCGGACCGGTGACTTCGAGGGCATGCGCGCGCACGGTCACGGCGATTTCCTGGCCGCCACGCGCGCGGTAGCGCACGGCGCCCGGGTGGCGTTCGGCCGGCGCGTAGCCGAGGCGGCCCA